>DAIDGW010000160.1 GCA_027452245.1 Acidobacteriaceae bacterium | reverse complement strand
GCCACTTTCCCCTTAAAGGCCGCTGAATGGGTCCGGCGTGAACGGCGTGTCATCGTTGCTCCTCTGTTCTGCCATCTTAATGGCCGATAGGGAACAACCCTTCCACTCATCCCGCTGTCCGATTTTCCGAAGCCGGCTCAGATTCAGGTCGGACGATCAACCCCTCATCGTTCCTTCCCGGCGGCAGACGCCGGGTTTTGACTTCGTGCCCGGGCGACCAACTCAAGAGCCGCCTGGGTTACGGGATCGGCCGGATTCAGCGCCTTTGCGGCCAACAGTTCCTCTTCGCCTTTGTCCAACTCACCCGCCTGGCATTCGATGATGCCTAGTTTTCGGTAAAGATCGGCTTTGGCTGTGCACTCGCCACAGTCAGCAATTGCTTTTTTCAATTGCTGGATCGCTTCGGGCCAATCGTGAGCGGCCGCCGCTTCTATACCGTTGTTTGCGAGCGTGTCCGCCCGGTCCAGGATGCGGCGCTCTTTCTGAACGGCGATGTAGCGTGCCATCAACCGCTCCGATTCAGCTTGATCAGTAGATCGCAAGACCTGCGCCAGACTGAACAGCGCCTGAGTAAACTTTGGATCGATCTCAATAGCCTTTTGCCAGGCCGCCAGCGCTTTCGCGGTCTCAGACTCCCGCTCGAGAGATTGACCCATGAGATACCAGGCCATCACGTTGGCTGGCTGCAGCTTGACGGTTTCCTCAAGCAGATTGACGGCAAGGTCGTACTTGCCCTCCCGTTTGTAGATGAGGGCAAGAAAATATCGCGGCTCGGGCATCTTTGCATTTAGCTGGCAAGCGGTTTTGAACTCAAGCTTAGCTTCGTCGCTACGTCCCAGATCGTACAGAATTCTGCCGCGATAGAAATGGGCGACACCGGACTGCGGAGCAAGGCGGACGGCCTCGCTTGTTTGCACCAGAGCGCCAGGCAGGTTGTAGCTTTCGGCCAACGCAAATGCCAGGTCCAGATGGGCTGCGGGCAGATCGGGCGCTATATCTACGACCCGCTGAAGTAGCGCAATCCCTTCGTCTGCCTTGCCCAACTGCATTTTCGCTTTTCCAGCCGCCGACAGCGTCGCGGGATCTTTAGGCGCTAACGCCACCGCCTTGTTCAGTTCCTGCTCGGCATCGGATTTCCTGTTCTGCTGGGCAAGAACCAACCCTAAGTTCAAATGGCCGTCCTTATAAGTCGGATTGTCTTCAAGGGCCTGACGAAGAAGCTTGTCGGCCGATACCAGATTGCCCTTCTTGGCATAAAGCATCGCCAGATTGCCGCGCGCCTCCACGAGTTCAGGGTCTAGATCAACTGCAGACTCAAGCCATTTCTGCGCAGTTGGCAAGTCCCCTTCCGCCAACTCCAAACGGCCTAGTTCGGCCTGGATCTTGGCCAGCTTCGGATCGATATTGATCGCACTGTGGAGGGCGTCTTCAGCGCCCTTTATATCGTTTATGCCTTCAAGCGCCAGCGCGAGATTATAGGCCGTCCAGGCGCTGTCCGGGTTCTCTTCGAGCATATGGCGATAAATCTGCGCTGCCTCTTTCGGTTTGCCGGACTGGAGTAGATCATTCGCCTTGGTTCCCTCGGCTGCAAGCTGGCTATTCAGGAGTTCGTCGCCCTGTTCTTTCTGCAACTGCCCTACTATTTGTGCTACCTCCTTTGTTTGGCCGAGCGAACGCAGCACAGAGACCAGCTGATACTGGGCCGACCTATCCCCGGGTTTAATCGCGACAGCCTTCTGCAACTGGGGCAGTGCCTGATCAGGCTTTTCCATACGCGCCAAAACGAGTCCGAGTTGATATCGAGCCTCGAAATCGTCGGGCGATTTAGCGACTCCAAGCGCCAGTTCTGGCTCTGCCTTGGCGTAATCCCCGAGTTGCTGGTACACCGTGCCAAGCATGACGTGCCCCGAGGGGTCTTCTGGTTTCCGGTGTACGTAATCGCGAGCTGGCTCAAGGGCCTCTGTATATGCTGATGCATCGATAAGAGCCCTGACCTGTGCAGCCAGAGCAAGCTTATCGTTAGGATCACGGCGGGTCACCTCTCGGTATGCATCCGCGGCCTCGCGATCCCGACGCTCATTCGCATAGATGTTGCCAAGAGTAAAGTAAGCAGCCGTTACATCTGGGTGGCTCTTGAGCAAGTCCGTCAGAAGGCGAATCGCGTCGGCTACCCCGGCGCCATTCAAGGCCGGCAGCCCATCGGCCTGCCTGGCCTTTGCAGATTTGTATGTTGCCGCTGCCAAAGCGAGCTGCAAATCCGGATCATCTGGTTGAATCAGCAGAGCCTGTCGCCAGCACTGCAGAGCCCCGCCGAATCGCCTTTCCTTCGCCAGAACCTGCGCCATCCCGTCGAGGGCGCAGACTGATTGCGGATTCAGTCCCAAGGCCTTCCGAAATTCGGCTTCCGCCTCAGTAGGGTCACTGAGCGACGAACCTAGGGCACAATGCGCCTGCGGCAACGCCGGATCATACTGCAGGGCCAGACGGAACTCGCTAATTGCGCCCTCTGGTTGTTGTTCACTTTGCAGAACAAGCCCAAGGTCAAAATGCGCTTCGGCCAAGTGTGGCTCTAGTCGCAAGGCCTGTTTAAACGCCGCAACTGCGCATTTCAGATCACCTTTCTCGGCAAACCAGACACCCACCGCGTCATAAACTCTTGCGGGCGAAGTGCCAGCCGGTGCGTGCGCAGCCGATGCAGGCGGTTTGCAGACATCCGGAAGTTGCGCCGAGGTCAGTGTGCCGAGAAATAGTAGGAACGCGCAACAGCAAATGAGTGATCGCTTCATGATGGATCCGCTCCGGGTAAAATTCCACTGTGGCCACGTTCATTGCTGACTGCCATCGCGGGGCTCGGTCACTTCGAGTATGCGATCCGCCGTTACATCGCGCAACACCTGGCGCGAACCCGATGGCCAGCGGATCTCGATCTCCTTCATCACGCGCGAACCGCCAAGGCCGAAATGCACGCGCGGATCGCTTGAGGCAGCATAACCAGTGCTGGTCGTCGCCTCGTTGTATAGCATTCTGCCATCATGGGTAACTACTCGAATTTGAGCGCCAATTCCCATCCTGTTGCTCTTCGTTCCTACGAGTTTGATCAGAACCCAGTGATTGTTCGTTTCGGTCACATTACGGAACACTTTGACGGGGGTGCCCAGAGCCGTCACAACGAGATCCATTCGACCGTCATTGTCAAGATCCCCGTAGGCGAGCCCGCGGTGCGGGGCGGGCCGCGTGAAATCGACGCCAGCGGAAGCACTCACATCTTCAAATCGGGCGTTCCCAAAATTTCGAAATACGGAATTCGGTTCGGCATAGCGAAAATGCCGCGAGATTTGCCCGATATTGTCCAGGACATTGCTGCGGGCCACCACCAAATCCTTCCAACCGTCGTTGTCAAGATCGACGATCCCGTTCGACCAGCCCGACATCGGCCTGGTCAGATTTGTGAGTCGGCTCGCCTGACTCGCGTTGCGAAAAGTACCTTTTCCGTCGTTGATGAACAACGGGAAGGTTTCGTTTTCGATCGCCGTATGCCAGATATCCGGTAAGCCGTCGTTGTTCAGATCTCGAAAGTCTGCACCCATGCCTGCAAGGGCAACTCCCTCATCGTTGTAGGCCACACCTGCCTGAAATCCAACCTCCTCGAAGTGCTTCCCACCCAAATTGCGAAAAAGGAGATTGGGGCTATTGTCATTAGCCACAAACACGTCAAGAAACCCGTCCCCATCGAAATCGGCAAACACGACTCCCATTCCCTTGCCCAACACAGATGAAATTCCGGTCTCTGCTGAAACATCCGTAAACGTACCATCGCCGTTGTTGCGGTATAGCGTATTGGGAAGTGGAGCGAAGCTGTCCGGATGACAATAACCGCGTCCATCCAAACCCATGCATACAGGTTCGTAGTGCGGATCCCACTGGCAGTAATTAGAGACAAACAGGTCCAGGAGTCCGTCGTTGTTGTAGTCGAACCATCCGGCCGCGATGGACCACATCTTGCGGCCTTTGTATAGGGCACCTCCCAAACCCGCTTTCGCGGTGACGTCGGTGAAGGTGCCGTCGCCATTGTTGTGATAAAGCTGATTTCCGTTGACGTTGGCCAGAAAAAGATCGGGCCAGCCATCGTTGTCATAATCGCCTACCGCAACACCCATGCCATAACCCGCGCCGGTGACACCAGCGCGCTCGGAAACATCGGTAAATGTTCCATCGCCGTTGTTGTGAAAGAGCCGATTGTAATACTTCGGACCCGTTTTCACGAGGGAGGGCATTTCGGCACCATTGACCAGAAAAATGTCGAGTAAACCATCTCCGTCATAGTCAAACAACGCGATGCCTGCTGGCATCGCCTCTGGCTGGTGTTTTTCCGGAGTGGGGCAGTTTTCGGTCACAAAATGTACGCCAGCTTTTTGTGCGATGTCCTCAAAGCGGATGGTCGAAGGAAGTGCCGCAGCGAGGAGGAAATCTTGGCGCTGCTTGCTCGGGTGCGGTGCTAACCAGGGAAACAGCATTTTCGGGACAAACAAACCGGCCGCGCGCAGAAAGGTTCGGCGAGAGCCACAGGCAATCGAGAGCGGTTCCAAGGGTGGCTGAGATACGGCGAGTCGGGCAATTACGATTGCACCCACCACGGAAGAGCAAAGCAATAGAATCAACAGCACAAAGCGCATTCCTCCGCGTCATCAGACTCCCAGAAGCAATCGAGGCTTTGAACGGGAAAGTGTCATCGCCGCAATCCCTCGTGCGACGATGACACTATAAAGCCTTTGTCAACCGAGATGGGTTACGACCAGGACTGTGTGGAAATCTAATTTCCCAGGGTATCCTCCGCTATCGAGGAGGATGCCCTGGGCTCCTGGAATGGTGGATCGGATTCCGAAACTACGAAGCCACACCTAGTAATAGAACTTCAGACTCATCTGCAACTGACGCGTTGCTGGCTGACCGTTTTGGGCCGTGCGTTCGCCTAAGACTTGTCCGAAAGTCGTGTCGGTGCTGGTCGTGTCCGGAACACCGAAAACGACATTGTTGAAGAGGTTGAATGCTTCGGCTCGGAATTCGAAGTATCGGTCTTCTCCGCTCCCTAGATGGAATTGTCGGAACAGGGACATGTCGACATCGTTGTAATGTTGTGAAACAAAGGGGTTCACCTTTTCAGTTCCGTACGTGTACCCCGTTGGCACCGCGAAGGCACTTGGATTGAACCATTTCGCCTGAGTATGGGCCCCGCTGTTCGGGTTGCCAACTATGTTCATTCTCTCCTGGAGGCAGCAGCCGATATTCTCCGGGTCCCCGCCGGCTACGACCGTATAAGGCTGTCCCGAAGTTTCTTGCACAATGCCGTTGATCGCCCATCCGCCAGCCACAGCGGAGAGGAGCTTGCTGGGAGACGTGTTAAATGGCGAAGCGGCTGTAAATGCTACCGTAAACACGTTCGTCTGATTGAGGTCAGAGGTGCCGTAGTCGCCGTGACGGTTGTATGGATTTGACGAGTCGCAGCTCGCGCCAAGGTTGCAGCCGTCGGCGTTCGAATGCGACAGCGTGTACGCTGCCAGGAAGGTAATCCCGTGCGTAGCGCGTTCCTGGACAGTGACCTGCATTGCGTTGTAACGGCTATTTCCGACGCTCTGGTCGAACCACTGCTGCAGCATGTAGGGATAAGGCCGGCGGGCTTGTTGGCTGCCAGGTCCCGGCTGTGGGGTGTTCATGGTGGGACCCCAGTCCTCATGTCTGCCGTTCGATCCGACATAGTTCGCATCGAGAGTCATATTGGCTGGCAACTCCCGCTCGATTCCCACGTTCCACTGATCGAAAACTGGAGTCGTGAAGTTCGGATCTACCATCCATTGGCTGACTTGGCTGAAGTCGTTGATGGGATAAATGATCGCTCCTCCGTTGCCAAATTGCAGCGGATCGGCAGCCGTCACTGTGGGAAGAGCGGAGTTCAAATTGCTGTTATCGATGGTGTTGACCGCAGGCCAGTTCCCACCAAAGTTCTGTGAGAGTTGCGTGATTGTCGCCCAAGCGTCGTAGAAGCGGCTATACGCAGCACGGATGACAGTCTTGTCGTTGGCGCGGTAGGCAAGACCGAGCCGAGGGCCCCAGTCGGCCAGAGCGTTATTGATCATGCGCAGTGTTGGGCTGACGACTGCGTGCGCAGGCAGTCCACCTGGAGCGGGCGTACTCGACGCGGTGTAAGTTCCGGTCGGAATGCACGGCGCGCCCTGGGTCGCCGAGCAATTGGGTGGAAGCGCGTTCAGGATGTATTGGCCGGTGATTGGGTTGGCCTCGCCGGTGTAGAAATTCCCGCCGTTGCCAGTCCCATAGATCGGCGTATAGATCATGTCGTTGCGAAAGCCGAGATTGACGGTGAGACGACTCGTCGCCTTGAACTGATCCTGGATGTAAATTCCATTGATCCAGCCGCCGTGCGCGTCCTCGAAGATATTCCGGTAGGAACCGGCGTTGGGAAATCCGAGCAGCTCAGACGCCCAGCTATTTCCACCGTTGCTGTTTGCTCCGAGGCTTGAGGTCTGCTGTGGTTCGAAATCATCGCCTGCGTATGCGATCGGAGAAGTAAAGTTGTTGGTCTCAAAATCGGCGCCAACCTTAATTGTGTGCCTGCCCAGAATCTTGCTGAAGGAACCACCGAACTGCCAGTCATCTGCCAACCCGGAGCCCTGCAACTGCGAACCACCCAAACCAATATAACCGCCCGCCGTATACTGCGGCGAATAGAGCGTGTTGTTCAGGGTCATCCAATATGGGGACATCCCGGCCTGCTGCAATTGCGATAAAAATGCCGGAGTCACGCCGGCCCAAGCGGTACCAGTTTCGGTGAAGCCGTAGTTTCTGCCGAAGTACACGTCGGAGAAGGTTGTCGGACTATATTCGTGCGTCCAGTGCCCGATGTAGTTATGGCCGAAAACATGCACGAAGGCACTGCCAATTGTATCGGACGGCGATGTCTTGAATAGATCGAACTGGCTATAGCGGAAATAGACCTGGTTGTTGCTTCCAAAGTTCTGGTCTACGCGAATTGTTCCTGAATCCTGGGTGAAATCGGTGGTTGCGGGGACAAAGAGGTTAGCCCCGTTGACCGTAGTCGCGCTCCCTGTTGGGATGATCGGCAGGAATAGCTTCGAGATCGGACTGATCCGGCTGGTTGGGATACAGTTGACGTGACCGCCGCACAAGGCAGCGTTGCCCGGCCCTTCGTTGTACTCCTGGGTAAAGGTTTGGCGCGAATACTGGCCGGTGCTAGGGTTAAGCGTCGTCGTCGTCGGATCGTAGATGGGAATTACGTTCCCATTGCTATCGGTAACTCCGCTGAAGTCGCCGGCGTCCATTGCGGTTGTTGGTGCCAGCGCTCCAGTTTCCACCTTGGAAGCGAACCTATAGCCTTCCCATGCTGCAAAGAAGAACGTGCGGTTCTTGCCGTTGTATAGCTTTGGAATCGAGAGGGGGCCACCGGCCGAAGCGCCATACTGATTCTGCCTCAGAGGAGAGCGGGCTGTTTCAAAGTAGCCGCGCGAATCCATGACTTGGTTGCGCAGGTACTCCCAGATCGCTCCATGGTACTGGTTGGTTCCGGACTTCGTGACCACGCTGACCTGAGCTCCAGCAGCCGCGCCGTATTCGGCCAAATCGTTGTGACCCTGACTTTTGAACTCCTGAATGGCGTCGACGATGGGCGCATAGTTGTAGGTCCCCGACAGCGTGTTCAGGTCATTCTCCCCGTCGAGGATGAACATGTTGCTGCGGTTGCGGGCGCCGTCCACTGCCGGAAAACTGAACTGTCCGATCGACGCACCATTCCATCCGCCGCCTCCGCCGCTGTTCTGGTCGGTATTTAGGTTTACGGTACCCGGCGTGATCAGCAGCAACTGGGTGAAATTACGGCCGTTCATAGGCAGGTCGTTCATTTCCTTCGGCGTAATAACCGTCCCCAGTTCCGAGGTTGAAGTATCCAATGCAGGCGCGATGGCATCTACCGTCACGGTGCTCGACGTTGCGCCCACCTTCATTTGAAAGTCGAACGTTGCGGTCTGGCCAACTTGCAGCGTGACCGGCGGTTGCGACACTACGCTAAAGCCGGTTGCGGACGCCCGCATGCCATAAGTGCCCGGGACGACACTCGGAAAGTCGTAAATTCCGTCGGCATTGGTGGCTGTCTTCCTAACCACTCCAGTACTGACGTTTGTGAGCTCAATCTGCGCTTTTGGAATTGCAGCGCCGCTTTGATCCCTGACGACGCCATTAACGTTTGCGGTTGACTGTTGCGCCTTGGCGGCTGGGGGTATCAATGCCGCCACAGCCACAAGCAGCACAAGGAGGGGGCGATGCCCGTGCCAATTCCGGTGCCTCCTGATCAGCGCTCTCATAGGGTCTCCTTCTCACGTGCTTGGGGTTGGTTTGGTCGTCGAGAAGACAGTGAAGTGCCGTGTCTCCTAGGGGGGCGCACAACCGTCGGACACAAACATTCACGGTTGACCGCAATGCCAAACTTTCACGCATTAAACGACAAAGTAATCGTTTACGGAGCGCAATCCTAGCTACTCGGTTGTGAGCGTGTCAAGTCTTTTCGGAGAATTTTTCAGGGTACATGACTTTTCAGAGCGCCACCTCAGGATGTACGCGCAGGCAGCACTAAATAATTGATTCATACGGGGGGGTACGAAGCTGTGCCCATCACGCCGCTCCCTTGCCAGAGGCTCGGCCTGCCCGAGACCTCGATCAGGCACTACGATGAATTGATCGCAGACATATCTGGCTCGGATTACCCATCAGTGGAGAGGTCTCGCCGCATTGTCAATTTGATCTCTGCGCGCGCCGGCTGCCGGAGGGAACTTGATTGCGATCCGTGCAATCCCTACTCATGGAGCACGGGAAGGTAAAGTGCCACGCTGAACAGCGCACTTGCGGCCTGCAGCACAGAAACCGTCAGTGCAGCGTAAGCATTTCCGCAGATAGGCGACGCCCTTTAAACCGCCGTTGTACGATCTCTGAAAGAGGTAGATCACGTTGCAATGCCGTCGGTCTCGACTTCCCATCCTGCGCTCCGCCCCGTGTTGCCGGGTTGGGACGCACCTTGCCCGTCTATGGTTTCCATCTTTCATTTCACTTGCGACAGGTTGCGCTTTTCTCACTCTCGCTCTTCGCATTGCTTCTGCCCCCGTCCTGGCGGCTGGCCAGCAGGGGCAAGCCGCAGGCGGAGAAATGACCAACGCCGGCCCGCAGGAGGCAGTATTCGATAGTCAGCACCGTCCCATCACGGCCGGTGGCTTCGTGAAGACGGGGCCAGTTGTCTTCATCGATGCAACCGAAAAGGCAGGGCTCTCGAATTGGCGGAACGTAACCGGTTCGCAAGGGAAGCGAGTGATCATTGAAGCGAAGGGCTCCGGCGTCTGCCTTCTCGATTACGATAACGACGGCTGGCTCGATATTTATCTCGTGAACGGGTCGACGCTGGACGCTCTAGCGGGGAGGTCGCCTTCACCGCATGCGGCGCTCTTCCATAACAATCACGACGGCACGTTCACCGACGTGACCGCGAGCGCGGGTGTAGCGAATGACAGATGGGGAACAGGTTGCGCGGTCGGCGATTACGACAATGATGGCTGGCCCGATCTCTACGTAACCAATGTTGGCGCCAGTAGGCTATATCACAACAATCACAACGGCACGTTCACCGATGTCGCTGTACAGGCCGGCGTGGCCCTCGGCGAGGTACCGCCCGACGTGGCAATTGACCACACCGGCGCTACTTTCGGAGACTACGACGGCGACGGCAATCTCGATCTATTTGTGGCCGGCTATATTGATCTTGACCTGAAAAATGCTCCGCTCTCCGGCGCTAAGGCTGCTGGTTACGACTTCTGCCAGTACCGCGGCGTACAGGTAATGTGTGGCCCGCGCGGCCTTCGGGGAGCACACGATCATCTCTTCCACAGCAACGGTGATGGTACGTTTTCGGACGTCAGCAAGAAGCTGGGCGTGGACGGTCCCAACGGATATTACGGGCTCGACGCCCTATTTGCCGACGTGAACAACGACGGCAAGCCAGACCTCCTTGTGGCCAATGACTCTACGCCGAATTATTTGTACATTAACAGGGGGAACGGAACCTTCAAGGACAATAGTTACGAAAGCGGATTCGCGCTCAACGGAGACGGACGCGAGGCGGCCAATATGGGACTCGCCGCCGGGGACTATGAGAACAACGGGCATCTCTCCGTCGTGAGTACAACCTTCTCCGATGACTTCCCCATACTTTTCCGGAACGATGGCAAAGGGGCTTTCACAGATAATAGTTACGAAGCCGGAATTGCCCAGTCTTCTATCCCCTTTGTGAAATTTGGCGATGGATTTCTTGATTACGACAATGACGGCTGGAAGGATCTGTTTATCGTAAACGGCCATGTCTATCCGCAGGTCGATCAGCATCCGGAATGGGGACAAAGCTACGCCCAGCGCCCGCTGCTTTATCACAATCTGGGCGACGGTAAATTCGAGCTGGTGCCTGCGCGCGAGGGAACAGGACTCGCGGTGGTCACCGTCGGCCGGGGCGCTGCGTTTGGGGACCTCTTCAATAACGGCAAGATCGACGTGGTCATCAACAATATGGACAGTTTCCCCTTGCTGCTGCGCAACGCTAATCCCGACCACCATCATTGGGTCGAGATTAGGCTCGTCGGCGGACCTGGAAGCCCCCGCGACGCGGTCGGGACAACCGTCTACCTGACTGCAAACGGGATGCGTCAACGGGGCGATGCTCTAAGCGGCGGAAGCTATCTCTCGTCAAATGACATGCGCGTCCACTTTGGCTTGGGCAACTCGAACATAATCGATCAGGTGGAGATTCACTGGCCTAGCGGCAAGTTAGACAAGCTGAGCCTGCCTTTCGTCGATCGCATCTACACCATTACCGAGGGTAAAGGCATTACCGGCGCGATGTGCGATGGCAAGGAGTGCGAACCGTTCCATTGAATCCTTCTATCTGCGGATGCGGGAAATCGAGAGATCGCAAGCCACGGCGCGCACAAGCGAGCAAACATTGGCAAGAACCTGTCGGATCGCTATTATGCCATGAGGCAAACATAGCCGCACGGCAGAGCGCTGAAAGGAGATTCGGCAATGATCCGCCGTTTTGGATTTGTTTTAGTCTTCGCAGGGTTGATGATTTCTGAAAGCGGAATTTGTACGGCACAAAAGCACGTCGCGTACGAGCCGACACTTACGTCGTTGGACAGTCACCCACTGCCGCAGTGGTATGCGGGGGCAAAGTTGGGAATTTTCATCCACTGGGGACTGTACTCAGTGCCGGGCTGGGCGCCGCTCTCGCATCCCTCGCACGACTTTACGAGCGAGAACTACATCAAAAACAATCCCTACGCGGAGTGGTATCTGAACGTGATGCGAATTCCGGGCTCGCTGACGCAGGCTTATCAGCGCGAACACTACGGAGCGAATTTCAGCTACTACGACTTTGCTCCCATCTTCAATCGCGAATCGAAAAAATGGAATCCCGATGAGTGGGCAAAGACGTTCCACGACGCAGGCGCGCGCTACGTGGTGCTGACGACGAAGCACCACGAGGGATTCACGCTTTGGCCGAGCACGACCGTGAATCCGAATCCTTCAATTCCCCAGAACGAGCGGCACGCGGAGCGTGACATTGTCGGCGAGCTGACAACGGCCGTTCGCAACGAAGGAATGAAGATGGGGCTCTATTACTCCGGCGGGTACGACTGGACTTTTAACTCTGGTCCCATCGAGACGCCCGTGGACTATGAGACGGTAAAGCCGGAAACACAGGCTTACGGGGACTACGCCTTCACGCAAATTCATGAACTGATCGATCGCTATCATCCGGCCGTTCTGTGGAATGACATTGACTGGCCGAAGACGGGCCGCCCCATGCAGGTGGAGGCGGACTACTACAACGCTGTGCCGGATGGAGTAGTGGACGACCGATTCGGAATCAAGCACGCGGATTTTATTTCGCCGGAGTACCAGAAGCTAGACAAAATCAGTCCGAAGAAGTGGGAGGAATGCCGCGGCCTGGGGCAATCATTTGGCTATAACCGCGCCGAGGGAGAGGCACAAACGATCGCTCCCGCCGATCTGATTGAGCTGTTGGTCGACGTTGTGAGTAAGAACGGCAACCTTTTGCTGGATGTGGGGCCAGAGACCGATGGAACGATTCCTCCCGTGCAGATGGAGCGACTGAAAGCGCTCGGTGCCTGGCTCAAGCAGAATGGGGAGGCGATCTACGACACCGTGCCGTGGGAGCGCGCAGTGGGCAAGACCACGGAAGGCAATGATCTGCGCTTTACGCGCAAGGGAAGCGATCTGTACGCAACGATCTTGGGGAAGCCGAAGGCGCTGACGGTGACGATTGACGGTGTAATCGCAAGACCAGGTTTGCAGGTGACCTTGCTGGGTGAAGTTAAGCCGTTGGAAACGAAGGCAAGTGGCGGTAATTTGCAGGTGGCCCTGCCTGAGCATCTGCACGGGAACTATGCTTATGTGCTGAAGCTGGCCGGCTACGCGCAGTGAGGCGGATCGTCAGGCTCGGATTCAGAGAGCAACTTAACCAACTTCCTTTGATATAACGAGAATCCCACTTCCAAGCATCGTCAACTCAGGGAATCCGGTTCGGCGGAAATCGGAGTTCGTTGACTTGAAGCGCGCACCACCACTCGAGGAGTAACGAGTTTGGCTTTCGGCTTTACCTTACTCTTTCTGTTTGCCAACGCAACCGCAAGATCGCCCGCAAACTTTCCAATTAGCTCACTTCCCTGATCCACAGAAGACAATGGAATTCGCAGAAAATCCGAGTATGAGAAATTGCCGCAGCCAATTACGGCCATATCCCGTGGAATGCGCAGCCCGGCATCCAGGATTGCGCGCATCGCACCCAAAGCCGACGGGTCGTTGAAGCAAAAGATTCCATCCGGACGCGGTTTCGCCGAAAGCAGCTTCTTAGCTGCTTCGAATCCACCCATCTCTCCACGGTGATCTCCTGATGCACCAAGAGAAACAATGTGCCCGGGCAGGGGCTTTAGGCCATGCGAGGCAAGCGCTTGCTTATAACCCTTTAGGCGCCCGAGCGCAGTACTGACTTCGGGACCTCGGATGTGCGCGACACGGTGGCAACCCTGCTCGATGAGGTGAGACGTAGCCAGCGCGCCCACCGCTTCATCGTCCACGCCTACGAAATTGGCGTCGAGTCCTTGGAATTGCCTGTCGATAAGGATATAAGGCATGTTCTGCTCTTCGATCATGCGAAAGCAGTCCACCGAACGTTGCGCCGACGCAACCAGGATGACGTCGACGCGCCTTGCCAGCAGGTGCTTGATCTCCTGCACCTCGAGATCCGGATCCTCGTCGGAGGATGAAATGAAAAGGCTATAGCCGTGGTTTCTTGTTTCGGAGGAGATGACTTTGGCAATATCCGCGAAGAAAGGGTGCAGCAGGTCCGGAACAACCAGTCCGAGGGTCCAAGTCCGGCCGGTCACCAGCGAGCGAGCTGCCAGGTTGGGTTGGTAATTCAATTCGCGCATCCGCCTCAAAACGCGCTTCCGGGTCTCGGCTCCAATATCAGGGTGATCGCGCAAAACTTTTGAAACGGTCACCACAGAGAGACCTAGCTCGTTAGCGATATCTTTTAGCCGGATTGCCATATTTCGAGTTTACTCCTTGCTCGATTGCCGTTTGCTGCGTCTGAAGGCTGGGTCACGCAGCCGCCTTCATGCTGATCGCCATCGAGTCATTTTCGGGCTTCACTCGCCGGTGTCACAAGAACTAAATCCACCTATTCCACTCCATTGCCTTGACAACCGAATCGCATCTGTTTATTTTTGTTAGCGTTTCAGTTATCGTTTAATACGCCATTTGGAGTGAGGAAATTGGAACCTCTAACCTCGGTGCCCAGCCAAATAGTCGAGTCCGTCAACCCCTCGCTTATCCCTTCTAGGACCTTGGCTTCTGGCGCCAAAATGCCCGCGATCGGTCTAGGAACATTTGGTTCGGACAATGCTTCGCACGACGCTGTAGCTGAGGCAGTACGATACGCCGCGAGCTTAGGCTACCGGCACTTCGACTGCGCATCGGTGTATGGCAATGAGGACCGGATCGGGCGCGTCTTCCGACAACTGCTGGGCAGCGGGCTGCGCCGCGAAGAACTCTGGATCACCTCCAAGCTGTGGAACGACAAGCATGGTGAAGACGATGTGATACCCTCCTGCGAGAAGTCGCTGGCCGATTTACAGGTTGATTACCTCGATCTCTATCTCGTTCACTGGCCGTTTCCAAATCATCATCCTCCCGGCTGCGACGTTACCGCGCGCAGTCCGCATGCCCTGCCCTACATCCATGAACACTACATGCGCACTTGGCGCAAGATGGAAGAACTGGTCGATCGCGGTCTGACGCGCCACATCGGCACCTCGAATATGACCATCCCCAAGATGGACTTGGTGCTGCGCGACGCGCGCATCCGGCCAGTGGTAAATGAAATGGAGCTTCATCCGCATTTTCAGCAGCCCGATTTTTTTCGCTATTTGATCGCGAGAGGCATTCAGCCAGTCGGGTACTCGCCGCTCGGCTCGCCGGCGCGCCCCGAGCGCGATCGCACGCCCGAAGATACTTCGCCGACTGAGGATTCAGTCATCTGCCGCATCGCGCACCGACTCGATCTGCACCCGGCCGTGGTGTGCATCAAATGGGCTGTCCAGCGCGGCCAGATTCCCATTCCATTTTCCACGAATCCGAGAAATCTGCTGAACAATCTGCGCGCCACGGTCAGCGCGCCCCTGACAGCCGATGATATGAAGGCAATCGAAAAGGTTGACCACAACTGCCGATTGATCAAAGGCCATGTGTTCCTCTGGAAGGAAAATCAATTGTGGGAAGACCTCTGGGATGTGAACGGAGTGGTCACGCCTGCGTAGGATGGGCGACGGTTGATGCCGACCGCCGGTTCTAAAGCCGTGAAGAATTGAATTCGGCGGCAGAACGCGCGTTTCGCAGGGAGAAATCGCACGCAGGAAGCCAGGAGTGAGCGGGATGAGCAAGATGATGAAAGCGGCGTTTCTTCCCGGAAACAGTACCGTCGAGATGCGAGAAGTTCCGGTACCAGAGCCGGGACACGGCGAAGTACTCCTTGCCGTCAAAGCTTCTACCATTTGCGGCTCGGACATCCGCGCCATTTATCACGAGCACCTGGGCAAAGGTCCTGAAGGCTATCAGGGGGTGATCGCCGGACACGAGCCCGCAGGTCAGATCGTTGAAGCCGGTCCAGGCTGCCGCCGATTCAAAGTGGGCGATCGGGTTCTTGTCTACCACATCTCGGGGTGCGGCGTGTGCAACGATTGCCGCCGCGGGTACATGATCTCGTGCACCAGCACGCAATATCGCCGAGCGTATGGATGGCAGCGCGATGGTGGCATGGCCGAGTATCTTCTTGCAGAAGAAAAAGATCTCATCCAGCTTCCAGCTTCTCTTACGTATTTGGATGGAGCACAGGTGGCATGCGGCTATGGCACCGTATATGAAGCCCTGCAAAAGGTGGGGATTGATGGCAATCACGCTGTACTGATTACGGGCTTGGGCCCGGTGGGCCTTGCCGCGGGGGCCCTGTGCCGCAAGCTGGGCGCAGAGAGAATTATCGGCATAGATATCTCTCCCGAGCGTCGCAATATTGCCCAGAGCCTCGGGCTTTGCGACTCCGTTCTCGCCGCTGGGCTGGACAATGTAAGCGAGGTCCGCGAGCTGACGAGCGGCAGCGGTGTTGAGCGCGCGATCGATTGTTCTGGCAACGCAGATGCGCGCGCCGTCGCGATTCGCGCGACTCGCAAATGGGGAAGAATCGTCATGGTCGGCGAAGGAGGTTCGGTTGCCTTCAATCCATCTCCCGACATCATCCATGATCAAAAGACAGTCTTTGGTTCCTGGGTTACATCGACATGGCTCATGGAAGAGCTGGCGGAGCGGTTGGTTCGCTGGAACTTGCACCCCGAACAGATTGTTACCCATCGCTTTTCCCTCGCCCAGGCAAGTGAAGCCTATGCGTTGATGGCCTCTGGGCGATGCGGCAAAGTCGCAGTTTGCCCCGCTTTGGAGTAGCTCATGTCCGCAATAGTAGAAGACTCAGCCGCCTCACAATCCTCACCCGCCCTCCTCTTGCCGCGCGACGGCAGGATCGCCTTCTGCCTGGTGACGGGATTATTCTTTCTGTGGGCAATTCCCAACAACCTGAACGACGTGCTGATTCGCCAGTTCATGAAGTCCTTCGAGATCAACCGCTTCGAGGCGGGTCTCATTCAATCTGCTTTCTACCTTGGCTATTTCTTATTCGCCATCCCCGCTGCTCTCGTCATGCGCCGATTCGGCTACAAGACCGGCTTGATGACTGGCTTGATGCTCTATGCGTGCGGCACGTTCCTTTTCTTCCCCGCTGCTTCGGTCAGAAGTTACCCCCTCTTCCTCCTCGCATTGTTCGTCATCGCGAGTGGCCTCGGGTTTCTCGAGACAGGCTCCAATGCTCTCATCACCCAACTAGGCGACCCTCAATCCGCGGTCAGACGGCTCAATTTTTCGCAGGCATTCAATCCGCTCGGGGCGATCTCAGGCGCTTTGATCGGAACGGTGTTCATTTTTTCGGGAGTAGAACCCCGATCAAGCGAGATCGTACGCATGAGGGCCCTTGGAACCTATGACGCATTCCTTCAGCATGAAACCGCACGCGTGCTTGTGCCTTACATGGTGCTGGGCGTCGTTGTCTTGATGTGGGCCATGCTCATCTTTAAGACTCGATTTCCGGACATCGAGGGGGATTCCTCGGGCCCGCATACAAGCCAATTCGGCGGTTATCTCACGCTTCTCCGCTATCCCAGTTTTCTTCTGGCCGTTGCTGCTCAGTTCTGTTACGTTGGTGCGCAGGTGGGCACCTGGAGCTACTTTATCCAGTATGCGCAGGATTACACCCATGTCCCCGAGAAGCTGGCGGGTTATCTGCTCACGGCAACACTCGCAGCTTTCGCCATCGGACGATTTGCATCCAGCTATCTGATGCAGCGCCTGCGTCCGGACAGGATGCTGGGCACCTTCGCTCTCGTCAATATTGTGCTCGTACTGATCGGCATCCTCCGGCCGGGTTGGGGAGGACTGGTCGCAGTGCTGCTCACCAGCTTCTTCATGTCGCTTATGTTTCCGACCATCTTTGCCCTCGGTATTCGGGATCTCGGCGAACATACCAAGGAGGGTGCTTCGCTGCTGGTGATGTCCATCATCGGCGGAGCAGTCTTTACACCCCTTATGGGATTCGCCTATCAGGCTACAAAGAGCACGGCCGCAAGCATGATCGTTCCCTTGATGTGCTATGTCGTTGTTGCGTTCTTTGCATTCTGGGGAGCGCACACCGCAACCCTTTCAATCCGCTCCGGGCGGCTGCTCAACGAGGTCCCAAGTGAACTCAAATCCTGATTGCGAAAGTGTGTTGTGGAAATCCCAATTTGAACGCGTACTGCCGTTGTTTGGACATCGTAACTTCATTGTTGTCGCCGATGCCGCTTACCCCGCCCAGTCGAGCCCTGGGATTGAAACCATCGTCACTGATGCTGATCACACGGAAGTTCTCGGGAAGGTTCTCGATGCGATAGCCGCATCGAACCACCTTCGCGCCAATGTTTATCTCGACGCCGAACTGAAGCTGGTAACCGAAAACGATGCACCGGGAGTGACGGCGCTCCGGAATCAGTTGACTGGTCTGCTTGCTGCGGAGAGCGCGCAGGAAGCCGCACATGAAGAGATTATTGCCAGGCTGGATCGTACTGCCAGACTCTTTCGCATTCTGGTTCTTAAGTCAACACTCACGATACCGTACAGTTCCGTCTTCCTTGAGCTGGACTGCGGCTATTGGAACGATGCAGCGGAGAAGCGCCTGAGAAGTGCACAGTCACAGGAATCGGCAAGCTCATTGAATTTCGATAAGCGCGCCGTTGGAGATGCAGCAGAACCCACAGAGCCAACAGGAGAGCAAAAATGCAAAGAAGAGACTTTTGCAAGCTGATCACGGCCGCTGCCGCAGCCCAAGGCATCCCCGCAATGAGCCAGACAGGGGCCAGTGCACCTGCCGGGTTCAACACCCTTCATCAGACCTATGAAGAATTCTGCGCGACACCCGAAAGGGACCGTATCTTCTATGCGCTCGTAGATGGAAGGTTTGTGGAAACCAGACTCAGCGATACTGACTGGGCGGCGACTGGCTGGGGTGAGCCGCCTGAGTTGCCCGGCGGTTCATGGGATGGTGTGCCCATGCAGGCACCAGTCAGGGGGCTCAATGGCGACGGCCCATATCAGCCTACGTGGGATTCGTTGCTCCAGTATGACGCACCAGAGTGGTACCGGGATGCAAAGTTCGGGATATGGGCACACTGGAGCCCTCAGTGTGTACCCGAGGCTGGTGACTGGTACGCACGTACGATGTACATTGAGGATTCTCCTGACTACCGCTACCAAAACTCGCATTACGGTCACCCCTCCAAGTTTGGTTATAAGGATCTCTGCGCGCAGTGGACGTTACTCAACTGGGAACCTGAAGCGCTGATTCAGCGTTACAAGGACGCTGGCGCGCGCCTTTTCATCGCTTTGGCAAATCATCATGATGGGTTCGACACGTGGGACTCGAAGCATCAGCCATGGAATGCCGTAAATCATGGTCCACATCGAAATGTAGTAGGAGAGTGGGCGGCGGCGGCGCGGCGCCACGGAATGCGCTTTGGTGTGACGGTTCACCAGGCGCGCAACTGGTGGTGGTTCCAGACTTCGCACGGCGCTGACAAGACCGGCCCTTTGGCGGGCGTTCCCTATGACGGTCGTTTGACCAATGCCCAAGGCAAGGGGCAATGGTGGGATGGTCTCGATCCGCAGATGCTTTATGGCGTCAAGCATCCCAAGGATGCGCTGCCCGATGCTTCCTACGTGAAAAACTTCTATGATCGCACGCGCGACCTCATTGACCAGCACGATCCCGACTTACTCTATTTCGACAACGCTCTGCTTCCGCTGGGGTGGGGAGGAATGAACATCGGTGCATATTTCTATAACCACAACCTGAAGACACGCGGCAACATGGAAGCCGTGTTGAATATCAAAAATGTTCCCGACAATGTGGCCAAGGCGGTCGTGGCCGACTACGAGCGCGGCCTGACCAGCAGAATCATGCCGTATGCGTGGCAATCCGAAACGTGCATTGGAGAATGGCACTACCGGCGCAGTCTTTTTGAAGGCCCCGGAGAATTTGGAGGATATTTGGCGCCGCGCGATGCGATTCACTGGCTTGTCGACACGGTCAGCAAAAATGGCACGTTCATTCTGAATATCCCGGGCAAACCGGACGGCACCATCGACCGCAAAGAGGTGGCCGTTCTCGATGAGATTTCGGCTTGGTTGAAGATTAACGGCGAAGCCATCTTTGAGACGCGACCGTGGACCGTCTACGGCGAGGGGCCGAATGCGATCACGAGTGGGCCGTTCAAGGGCGCCACCATCAGCGCAATGGGGAGTAAAGACATCCGCTTCACACGCAACAAGGCCAACACGGTAATCTTTGCCGTCTTCATGGGATGGCCAGAGGGCTCTGCACAGATTGCGTCGCTGGGATTATCGAGCAAGTCCAATCCAGGCAAGATCCAGAATGTCACATTGGTTGGGTCGGAAGCGAAGATCAAGTGGACGCAGGCCGTCGATGGATTGCATTTGCAGTTACCTTGGGGATTGCCGGTTGCGAATAGCTACGGGGCGGTGGTCAAAATCGCACTGAGCTAAGACGGCTTTGCCCTGGGGAATCTTCTCGCGAATGGCATCCCAGAAGATCCCCTGCGCAAAGCAAGCGTCGTCCGCTTTGCTTCTGCTCCAATGCTCGTTCAGTCTCGGTGGCCAGCCGATGATGCGCTGCCGGCAGAGCGCGGATACGTGATCCCTTGCTCTCTCTGCTGACGATCACGCGCCTCAAAGTGCCTCATGAAATCAGGAACGCGATTGCTCGATGGTGGCAGATGGTGGCCCGCGGCGACATCATGTTCGGGCAAGGACCGCCATTCCCGTGGTTCCATTACGAACTCCCGACCCGCTCCCTTGATCCGCAACATGGACTCCGGAGCATTCCGATAGAACTCTCGATGCAGGTAGAGAATGAAGTCCGACGATGTTGGGTCTGGCAGTCGACCGTTGGCAAACAATTCGTCCACCTCGGCCTGAACGCGCACCTGCGCTTTGGCCTCTAGCTGAAGATCACGAAGCTTTTTATGGTAATCGAGTTCTCCTGCAACAGCACCTTCGATGTCGCGTGGACGAGTGTGGTGGTCTTCGATCAGGTTGCTGTAGTAGGTTTTCATGATTCGCACGAGGTCCGCGACATTGGACGCGGCCCGAGGATGCAGTGCTGAACCAAGGGTCGCTGCTTTCGCAGAGAGTTCCGCAACGACGTCCGTGACGTTCGTCGGGCCGGCGTGTCTTGGAAGCGAGTATGCAGGTCATCCCCGGAATCTACCGCAGCTGCCCGGCTGTATCAGCGGCGTCAATATACGTTCCGCCACACCTACCGGTCGTGGTTGGACGATACCTGCGCGCCGATCGGTGTGCAGTAGAAACTGATGCGGCACGCCGCCATCACCACCACGGCGAAGTATGGCGACGCGCTTATGGAGTCCAGGCGCAAGCACAACTCGATCGTGGTTCGTAAAGCTTTGGGGAGTGCGTAATGCGGATGCAAAACCGCAGCTGGGACCCGGCTGCCAAGAGAGCCTAAACAATGCGCATCGTCATGCCGCCATCAATAACGATGGTCTCGCCGGTGATGAAATCATTCTGTACCAGCATGGAGATGGCTTGCGCAACATCCTCGGGCCGACCTTCGCGGTGCAGGGGAATTCTGTTCTGAACATTGTTCGCCGCCTGCTCAGGCGTAAGAAAGTCCTGAAACGGAGTTCGTACCACCCCCGGCGCAACACAGTTTACTCGAATGTTCTGATCCGCAAGCTCACGTGCCAGCATGCGGGTAAACTGCGGCAGAGTGCCCTTCACCACGCCGTAGGGCAGAGCACCGAGACAGCCGCGCAGACCAGCCGCTGAGCCAAGCAAAATTACGGCACCACCCTTCTGTTTGGCCATGTGAGGAACAGCCGCTTTGGCCAGAAAGAAGACCGAGTGAACATGCACTGCGAAGGCCCTCATCCACGCATCCTCGGAGACGTCCTCAAGTTTTCCCGGGGCAGGCCCTCCGGCCGAATTCACCAAAACGTCGAGACGGCCGAAAAGTGCCACAGTTTGAACGACACACCGCTGGCAGTCTCGAGCGCCTGACACATCCGCGCATATTAGGTGGTAAGTGGCACCCAGCCTCCGAAGCTCGTTCGCAAACGCTTCCGATATCTCACCCGTCCGCGACACGAGGGCAAGAGAAGCTCCCTGCTCTGCCAGCGTGAGCGCTGTGGCCTTCCCAATGCCGCTCGTTCCCCCAGTAATGAGACAAACCTTTCCTGAAAGAGTCATCGCGCACGCTCCTTGCCCGTTTTCAGCTGTATTTCAATATTTGATATATCAGGATAGAAAGCGTCAACGCAAGACAACGGTGCTATGCTGAGCCCAGAAAGTCTCGCGTCGAAGGTAGATGGCATCTCTTTCGAGTGGACTGAACTCGTAAGATGATCAGACGCGTTACAAAGCGAAGCACAGTACGGAGGGCTGCTGAGTCGATGGCGGGATCCTCATTGGCACAGCAGGCCTATACGCAGATTCGGGAAGAAATCCTTCGCGGCAAGCTAGCGGTGGGCGATGTGCTTTCACGCAGAAAATTCGCAGAGCGGCTAAACATGAGCTTTCTGCCTATCACTGAGGCGCTGCAACGTCTGGAAGCGGAAGGCTTGGTCGAGAGCAGGCCTCGAATCGGAACTCGCGTCAGGATCCCCACGCAGCAGGATGTACTGGATAGTTACGTGATTCGCGAGGCTTTAGAAACGCAGGCGGCGCGTCTCTGCTGCAGCAACATTACCGCTTCTGAGCGCGAGCACCTACTCAAGAGCGCAAAACATCTCGATGACCTATATCGTGCCAGCGCCACGGAATTGGAAGATTCTCCTTTTCTTTTCTCGGTGCATACGTATCACTTGCGCTTCCATATGAAGATCGCCGAGTTTTCCCGCTCTCCGCGCCTGGTTCAGTCAATCGAGTGCGAGCAGGTCCTTATCTACAACTGGCTATATGACACCGTATCGCACAGGAAGGCGCTGCCATCGGGTTTCCATAGCAACCTCGCCCAAGCAATCTGTTCCCGAAAGCTGCAGCTTGCAGATGCCGGCATGCGAAAACATGTTCGCTTCGGTCTTGAAGACGTAATGAAGAGCATCGCGAATTTGGAGGTCGAAAAGGGTTGGCGCCTGCGTCGTGTGGACTGATCCGAGAAACTCGCGGTCTTGATTCGGGTTTGTGCCTATTTCTGCTGCTCGAATCCTGGGCTTTATGACCGCGCAATTTTGAAGGTCCAGGCATAGTCGCAGGGGCGGTGCACCGCTTCCCGCAATTCGGGCGGGATGGTTATCACGAGCCGCTGCACGGGATCCCAACGATATTCGAGTGCATTTGGATACCCCAGCAGTTCGACAGAGGCCACATCTTTGGACTGCAACGAGGTAAGGTGCAGCTCAGAACCCGGCCAACGAAGCGCGATGCAGTAGATCGACCGCTGATCTTTGCTCCGCGTGAAGCGCAGATCGGGGCCTTCCTGCCACAGTAAATCGGGCCGCGGACGGGTGGCGTAAATGCCTTCGCCGTTCACCTTCAGCCACTTCCCTGTTTCTTTCAACTGGGTAATCGCTTCGGGATGAAACTCACCATTCCCATTTGGGCCCACCCCGAGCATGAAGTTGCCCCCCTTGGCCGTGGCATCCACTAGGTTGTTGATGATCCATTTCGTTCCTTTGTACTTGGATGGGTCCTGTTCGTATGAAAAAGACGATCCCAGCGGGTAGATGACGAACCACGGCATTTTGGTGCTGGCCTTCGAGAAAGGAACAAAACCCTCCGGCGTGTAGTAATCCCCGTAATTGCCGATACCGCGCGCCCGCAACATCAGGTCCGGCTGCAGCTCCCGTATCTTTAGAATCGTTTCCCGCATCTGGGGCCAAACCCTGGGTCCCCAGAAAATATCGAGGCACATCATGTCGATCTTCCCGTACTGCGTCAGCAACTCGGTGAGCTGTGTGCGGTGTCGTGCCACCATCAGCTTCACCTGTTCCGGGGTTGGATCCGGCGCCATGACGATATCCTTCAGGCCCATCCTTTTCACGCTGTCCCAAAACTGCTGAGTTGTTCCGTCGGATGGTTTCCATCCCCAAAGCTCCGGCGACGATGGCACTTGTAGCGGGTGCCAGCCATAGGGCCGGAAGTCAGCATCGTACCAATCCGAGTGTGAGAAATAGAGGTCGATCTTGATGTTGCGCTTGTGGGCCGCTGCAGTAAGTTCCTTGACCACGTCGCGACGGAACGGCGATTCCATAATGCTGTAGGCAAGGTCGCAGTCCTCGATCTTCGGGCCACCCGGAAACGTCCAGTTGGCGCGGTTACGAACTCGAGTCTTCGTATCGAACATCGAAAACCCTTCGTGGTGCTTGGAGGTGAAGGCGAACATCTTTATACCGGCCTCCTCGCACAGGTTCATCCATCCATCCGCGTCGAAACCGCTTGGGTTCCAGGTCTTATAGGCCTGGTTGTAGGCCTGGCGTTCTTCGAACGGCATTCTAAGAAAAGGCCAAGATTCGTGCGCCTTTCCATAGATCGAGTAGATGCCCCAGTGGATTCTCAGACCGAACTTCTGATCGTTGAATGCCTCGACCGCCGCTTCCGAGGCCCAGTGGTATTGCCGCACGGGAGTTTCCTCGATATACGATTTTGATCGCTGATAGTCCGAGTCCGACGAAGGCAAGCGGTGTTCCAGTGGCGGTTCAACTAGTTGAGACACCGCCTTCCAGGGCATAGCGGCCCCAACGGCGACCCCGCCAACGCTTGAAAGAAAGCCTCTGCGGTTCATCGCTTCTCCTCGGACCTGCGTCCGCCATGCCAGTGTGGATGCTTGTGAGCTGCAGGGCAACTCAACGATGTTGCCCTGCAGCTCTGATATATCAGTGCATATTAGTCGGCTGTGCGAAAACTCGTCAAGCCAAAATCAGCAACGAGACGCAGCCGCCTGGTCCAGTTGGAAGGGCAGAGCAAAAAACAGCTTGCTGGCAAGCTTTGCAAAACATCTCTGTCACGATGAAACCGCGCTGCTTGCGCCCTTCAACAACCTTGGAGCAATGGTCCAGTCGAAGGACGGATTCACCGCTTGAAGCTGATCAAACGCTCCATGGATGGACGTGCCAAATTCGATTTGCTCCGACTGCGCGTCGTGAATGTCGATTAAAATTCAATCCCCTCAAATCCTCATGAAACATTGCCGCTCTTCGCCGAATCTGACGAAGAAACCATGGATGTTCTCTCTTAACGCCTCAACGAGCGAGCTGGCTGAATACGGCCAAGTCATCGTCGATGGATGCCACCACATATCTGCGATTACGTTTGAGCAGGTGATGAAACAGGTGAAAGCAAAATATGACGTCGGTTTGACCGCTACCCCGACAAGAAAAGATGGGCACCATCCAATTATCAATATGCAGTGTGGCCCTGTCCGGTTCAGCATGAGCGCCAAGGCAATGGCCGAAATGAACCCTTTCGAACATAGGGTGGTTCCCCACCACACGGATTTCCGGATGCCGCCCGATCTCACCGAAGTGACGATTCAGGATGTCTACGGTGCACTGTCGAATGATGCGTTGCGCAATGCAATGATCGCCGACGACATCGTACATGCCATCGAGTCAGGACGCGCGCCTCTGCTCCTGACGGGCAGGACGGAGCATCTACAGTATTTCGCAACAAGACTCAGTGGCACCGCTCAACACGTTTTTGTTTTGAAGGGCGGCATGGGCAAGAAGCAGCGCCGGCTGACCGCAGAAGCAATGGCGGCTGTGCCAGACAACGAATCGCGTATGATTCTGGCGACAGGAAGCTATTTCGGCGAAGGATTCGACGATGCGCGCCTGGACACATTGTTTCTTGCCATGCCAATCTCCTGGAAGGGGACGCTGCAGCAATATGCTGGCCGCCTTCATCGTCTCCACGACAACAAGCGCGTCGTCCAAGTCTATGATTACATCGACAACGGGGTGCCGATGCTGGCAAGGATGTACGAGCGCAGATTAAGGGGCTACAGCGCAATCGGGTACGCAATCGATCAGGCGACTGACCGGCTGTCTTTTCTTTAAGTCTCACACCCGTAACCAGACCGTTTCCCAGACCATCCCAGTTCCCGCTCACTTCGTCTGATTGGAACCTTCGACAATGGCATAAACTTGACGATTGGTTTCACGGTGACGAACTTATTCTTGGGTTGATGCCGGTCAACTCTGGCTCTTTGGAGTGGCAGTTGCGCTCACGGATTGTCCGAACATGATCAGCAGGGCCGAAAACGCGCTGGTGAGCCGCTCCGGGGTCACTGAATCGGGGAGAGGGATGGTCAATGCCGGGCGGTTCGTCTGGGGGATCGCTAGTGAATTAGGGTGGGTAACACTTGAGCCACGCGCGGTGCGGAAGCGGCCGTGGAACGAGCCGCCCTGCCGCCCACCACGCTGCCCGCTGTGATTGATTCGATCAATCGCAGTCCAGCCTCGATGAACGAGGCCGCAGCCAGTTCGACGACGTTGCCGCCAGGAGTTGCCGGAGGCGAAGGACGAGTGCCTGCAGGCACTGGTACCGTTGCACCCGCTAAACCCGCCGACTGCGTCTGCAGGTCCTGCAGCGCCTGCGGAACAGCAACCGCCTCGGCGGGAGCGTGATCAATTACCGGCTTCGGCCGTCCCGGTTGTTCGGAGAAAATCTCTTTCACTGCCTGTAGCATCGTCTTGCGGCCCAGCTTGGCGAAGCTCACCTCATCCGTGGGTGAATCGAAGACGCCAGCAAAAGGCGACTTCTTCAACTGCAGCGTTTCCCACACGCGCTCTTCGATGCTCTTCTCCGTGAGCATGTGAATTACGTGTACAGAACGCGACTGGCCCAGCCGGTGTACGGGCCCGATGCGCTGCTCCAGCCGTGCCGGGTTCCACGGAGGCTCGAAGTTCACAACCACCGAGTCTGCTTGCAGATTGAGGCCAACGCCTCCCGCATCGGTCGAGAGAAAGACTTTGCAGGCCGAATCGTTGCGAAACTTCTCGATCAAGGCGCCGCGCTGGCGCGACGGAACACCACCATGGAGAGACACGAATCCGATGCCCAGCTTGCGCAGCTCTTCTGCTGCCAGGTGCGTCATCCGTTCGAACTCGCTGAACACCACCACTTTTCGGTCTTCGCCCTTGACGAAGTCGGTCATGATCTGCGGAACTCCTGGAGCTTGGGCGAATGATGGGTCTGCTTGTCGATGAGAAATGTCGAGTTACACAACATGCGCATGTTTTGGATGTAGCAGAGAATGCGCTTTTGATCGATCTCGGAGAGCCAGCCCTGGCGTTCCCATTTGCGCATGAGCGCCGCCAGCATATCGCTCTGCTCGTAGTAAGGTTCCGCCTGCTGGCTGGTCAACGGCACGCGGAAGACTATGTCGGTTCGCTCGGGCAGATACTTCAGCACCTCGGGGCGCGTGCGCCGCAGCAGGATTGGGGCCAACTGCTCGTGAATCTGATACAGGCCGCGATAGCCGGTCAGATGGCCCTTGTCGTCCAGCACCCGGTGTTCGTCTACGAAGCGGAAAGCCGGCCCCAGCCTGCGGCCATCTACGAACTCCGCAACGGAAAACAGCTCCTCCAGTTTGTTTTCGAGTGTCGTGCCGGTAAGCACCAGGGCGTAGCGGCTTTTCAATTGTTTGATGGTGCGCGCGGTTGCGGTGGTCCAGTTGCGGATTCGCTGCGCCTCGTCGAGGACAATCAGGTCCGGACGCAATTCCTGCATGTATCGAATGTCTTTGAGAACGAGCTCGTAGTTGGTGAGAGTGAAAGACTCCGGGGACGCATATATCGCGCGCCGCTGCGGCAACAGACCTTCCACGACCTTCACGGAGCAATCGGTGAACTTTTCGATCTCCGTCTTCCATTGGTATTTGACCGAAGCCGGTGCAATCACCGGCACTCTTTCGATTCCCCGCCGTTGACGCAATAACTCGGCCATGGCCAGCGTTTGAACTGTCTTGCCTAGCCCCATGTCGTCGGCCAGGACCATGCGTCCGCGGCAAGCCGCGAAGATCGCGCCGCGCGCCTGATACGGCAGCAGCGTGGTCTTCAGGACGCCAGCCGTCGAATCCAGCCCCCGCTTCAGTTTCGCCAGCAGCTTGCGCTCCAGTTCGAGACCTTCGGCCAGCTCGTTTTCCCGGTCGATGTAATCCAGAACGTCGCTGTAGATCACCGCCTGGCCATCGGCGTTGCGCAGCGCCTCCAGCACATCGGAGAAACGCCGGTAACGGTCGCGGCGCAGAAGGCTGTTGGCGTCGAAGTGCTCCGCTGCGAGCGACAGGAGCGCAGGCGAAGGCGAAGCGGGCATGTGCAGCCGCACTTCGATCGTATTCCCGTACTGAAGCAAAATCGATGCGCGCGTGCGCTTGAACTTCGCGGCTTCCAACGTCTTCTGATGGCGCTTCCGCAGCCGTAGAAGCATCGCCTCGACGTGCTTGCAGGTTCCCAGAGTATTGATCGCGAAATCCGGGCACGAGCGATAATTCTCGAAGAGTCCCAGGCCGCGAACAGCCACCTTGTAGGTCCGCCCGCTGGCCGACTTGACCGTGTAATCGCCTTAAGGTCCGCTTGCGGGATGTTTCACGATCTTGAGTGGCGCCGCGGCCGCCCTTTCCTGCCGCGCGGCGATCTGCTGTTCGACGAGCATACGAAAGTTCCCTCTTCAGGAGCGTACAACATGGCCATGCGTCCGATTCCCGAAGCACCTGGGACAGCCAAGCCTGCTGGGAGTTTACTCCGGCCAAACCGCCGCGCATTGTGCGCGCCGTGATGGATGTGGGCTGGCACATTGTCGCCGAAGGCAAGACCTTTCGCCGTCCCCGAGATGCGCGCGCGGAAATCACCAGCGGCCTGGACTGGTTTGAGCTGAACGGAGAGGTCGATTACGGTGAAACGAAGGCTCGGTTGCTGCAACTTCTGCAGGCACTCAAACGCGGTGAAACCATGGTGACGCTGAAGTGGATGAAGGCTCATTTGGCCTGCTGCCGGAGGAATGGCTGCAACGCTTCGGCGTAGTGGCTGCCATGGGCGATGCGACTGCCGATCGCATCCGCTTCGGCTCCGGACAGCCGGGATTGCTCGATGCACATTTGGAAACCCGACCGGCGGTAAGCTGCGGCGAAGCCTTTCTGCGCGTGCGCAACGAACTGGAGGACTTTCAGCAGATCGCGCCCGCCGATCAGCCTGCCGGTTTCGCTGGCAAACTGCAGCAATATCAGCGCGAAGGTGTGGGTTGGATGCGCTTTTTGGGCCGATTCTCCTTTGGCGGTTGCCTGGCGGACGATATGGGAGTCGGAAAAACTGCGCAGGTGCTTGCGCTGCGGGAAACCCGCCGCGAGTTGCGTGCGGGAACCTAAAGTGAACAGGCCACCGCTGGTGTTGTTCCCAAATCGCTCATCTTCAACTGGAAGCAGAAAGCGGCGCGCTTTACGCCGCGGCTTGCGAAGGAATCCGGGATCTGCACCCCGAAGAAATCGAACTGCTGCCTTTTTGGGGGAACCACACAGACGGAGGAGCTTCCGCCGCACAACAAACGTACAGTCGATTTGGCATTCTGGGCTTTTTGGTCATTTCAGACCCTCAAAAACACATAACTTACGTGTTTTCAAAGGCATAAAAGGTTCGACTTCCGCCGCCTCCACCATAAGTAATTGATAATAAATGAATTATGTGAAGTGACGACCAACATTGCATGTAGTTATCATATTTGTAATCAATGGCTTAAGAAGAACGCATTTCCGCCGCCTCCACTAGCGATTATCGGTAGTGTTTTCATCGACATGGATCGCCATATTTCGGGGTACTATCCCGAAAGAAGCCTTTCTATTTCCATTGTATCGGGCAATCAGAAGAACGGATCTTTCCGCGGCCCCTTTTTGCTGAGGGACCTTAGATCATCGTCTTGCCATCCGGATTTGGCTAACCCAAAGTAATCTAAACCTTTACGACTAGCCGAGCTTAGGTCCTCGTCTAACACGTCGGATTCTGCTCGTCCATAATCATCCATTCCCTCGCATATGAGAGCACATTCTTGCGTGGTACATTTCTGATCCGAGCAATAAACTACGGGTTGACCACAAATCTCACAGAGAGATGCTGATTTGTCATCTTCCGCAATGAAAACCGCGCATTGGCGACAACAAGCCATTTAGCACCTCAGGGGAGATCTACTGTGATTTCCCAGGTTCCGCCAGCAAAATGAGACCTTCCGCGCCGACCTCCAACTTCTTAATCGTTCCGCCAAATTGCACTCTCACGTCTTCTTCCCAGCGACCTGTTGAACTTAAGTATTTCCGGCTCCCATCTTGAACAACTCTCCCCACACCGAGTTGAGGATGCTGCACAGTTGCACCACGACGAAGCCGTGGGGTAAAGGCTTGGAGAACAACAGGGGGCGATGCCACTGGCCGTGATGGTATTTGGACCTCTGGTTGTATAGAACGTGCGGGAATTGGAGTCTTGTTCGGCCTTGGACTTCCCGGGACTTTCACAGAATGGTTGGGCTCAGAGGGAGGAGTGCTAACAGCGGGGACGCTGGTCGCCAAAAGGTTTGAAACGGCCTCTGCTTCTTCAGCGAGACCACCCATGCCACGAAGTCCTGTCACATAAAGCCGCAGCTTTGCTCGACTGGCTCCGACATAGAATTGTGCTCGTCCTTCGGTCGCTTGTCCGAACAGATCGATGCCCATCAAAAATACGACTGGACTGTCATAACCCTTTGCGGCCTGAACCGTGGCTAATGTCAGGCACCCGTCTTCAAAGATGAATCTGTCTCTTTCTGGATTATCACTCTTTCCGTAAGGTTTGATGACTCTCCAAATCTCTTTACATTGTTCCTTAAGGGCATTTGCGATGCTCTCGAACTCCTGTGGCATTTCAGCAACTAAGAGGATGTCACTGGGGCGCACTGCCTGTTCGGTAATGAGTTCTCGAATGGTAGACACGATCCATGCCTTCTCCTGCTCACGGGTTCCAAAGAGAGCAACGTGCGGTGGTTCTCCGATTCGTTCCGCAAAGCCCACTTCCCACCGGTCTGGCAGCTCGCGAACGAGCCCATTTTCTTTGAGCTTCTCGACATCTGCGAAGCTCTTTGTCTTCACTCGTGACTCTGCCTTTACCCCCAGCAAAAGGTTGAACGCGAATTCGACAGTCTGCTTTGTATTTCGGAAGCACTTCTTCATTACTCTCGTTCTACCTGCTACGTCGATGCCCAATCGGCTCCAGGTCGGGCGTGGACGGCCATAGAGGTTTTGCGCATCGTCATAAAAAATAACGATGTTCTTCAATCCCGTCTTTGGATCAGTCTTCAGGAATTTCAAAAGGAGCACAAACTCTTCTTCGAATAGATCCTGGCCTTCGTCTACGTAGACTGCGTCATACTGAATCGCGGCGAGGCGCTCGGGATCCGTTTTTTCCAGTCGGTCTAGTTGAACGCAATAGTCGAGTGCGATTTCCCGATTCTTGTTTGCCTGAAAAAAGCGATATTCGAGAGGACCTCCATATCTTTTACTATGAGCATAGGGAAGTCCGTTCAAGTGGTGAATATCGACGCAGGACTGGGGATCGCGATGTATCAATTCCCGGTATGATGCGCTGAAATGATCCCGAAGAAATGGGACCAGAGACCGGTTGAAGCAGACCACTAAAAAGCGTTTTGAAGCAGGAGTAATGAGCGATAGTTGATCGGTGTTGACGGTTCTGTCGATAAGATTAACAAGGTTCTTGATCAACACTATGGACTTCCCGCTTCCTGCGACACCGCGAACCAGTTGCGGTCGTCCATCGAACTCTGCTTGAATCAGTTCCATTTGTTCGTCGGATAATCGCTTCCCAGCAACTTCAAGGGAATCGATTTTTGCGCCGAGTCGTTCTGATGTCCCATTTACGAGTCGAGTTCTTCGGCGGTTGATAACGACAGAACTTCCCAAAGCTTCGCGAACGTGGTCCAATTGATCGCGCACGAAAGGAAGTCGATTACCCGCCTTGCGAGCGATATAAGTTTTGAGTCTTTCCCGCAACGCTGATGGATCGGATAGATCATCTGAAACGAGCAGTTCACATCCGTTAAGTGAGCGATGATATCCGCGACTTTCCCAATCAGATTTAGATATGTTTGGCAGTGCGATGATCCAGTCGAAATACGGAACATCTTTTATCGAAAGACCTCTCGCACGAACCACCTTGCTCGTAGCATCCTTCAACTGTCCTGCGGCATTTTGCGCCTGATTCCATGGGTTGGCAGTCTGAACGCTGCCTCTCACTTGCCGATAGATCGTACCTGCTTCGATACCGACAATTTCGGCCACTACCCACCCTTTAACCTCGACGAGAAATGCTCCGAGCTCTCTGTGGAGGACGAGAATATCCGTGGGCCGAGCGTTTTCGTCAGCGGCCCGTTCAGGGGTTCTCGGTTCCGCGAAAATGAGAGCGGAGGAGTCGTCGCCGAAGGCACGCAGCAATGCGATGACTGTGCGTGCGTGGGCCTCGTTGTTGACGAGTTCTACGGATTCAAAAAATGCCTTTGCATCTCGTGCAGCGGCTGTTAGGGCTTCTTTCCAATCTACTGTCATGAGTTCCGGTATCCTTCTGCTGAACATCAATACGGAATCTCGCTACACGAGATGTCGCAGGTGAGAATTCAATCCATATAAAAGCTACGGCCCTCCAAAGACTCTTTTTACGATGGCCAGAAGGAATTTGTTGGCGGTTGCGGACTTTTTGACAGATGATCCCAAAGTGACCGCTTTCTGATATCGGAGTGGGCCTTTCCCTGCATACACGCGTGCCTTGCCATGAATATCCATGCTGGCGCGCGCGCCGGGAACGCCGACACTCACGCGCGGTCCGCTTTTCGATAGGTTGACCCGAATGCCCGGCAATAAACGGAACGACTTCCTGAAGAACCAGCCCATTGATTACTCCTCGAAGGCCACACGCTCGGCGAGCTTTTGCATTTCTTCGGTTAATTGAATGCCTTGGAATAGCCTCAGCGGTGGAAGCCGCAATTCGCGTAAGGCGCGAAACGCTGCGTCGCAAAATCCGATCAGTTCAGCGACGTTGAGGCTGAGGCATACGGTCCTGTATGTGTTTATGGTGGCCGCTTCGAGGACTCGAACCTTGCGGTTATCATCCAAAATCGCTCGCCGATAATCTCGCAGCCTGCCGGCAAGAAGGCGACAAGCTTCAATTGTTCGATGGTTTCCTGAAATGTTTGCGGCTAACTGCTCACGCGGGCCGCCACTCCTGATTTGTGCCTCGGCATCAGCAATATGCAGGGCTGCTTCCTTTTCGTGCCTGGCGATCCTGTGTAAGAAAAGTTCGTCGATCTCTGATAAGAAGTGGGTCTGGAGGCGGTCAACGGCAAAGACCAGCAGTACGTACATGCCGTAGTACCGTTTCGCCTCCGCCGGGGCCTCTATGCTGGCGTCTACCAGCCCCTGCAACTGTTCTGTTATACGGCCGATGTTCGATATGACAGCGGCCATCGAAATGACGTCATCAACCACGGGAAGCAGAAAGGAGTCGGCTTGCTCCGGCGAAATGTCCAATCCAATGTGCTGCAGATGCTCGCGGAAGCCGGCTTTTAGGTCTTCGATTTGCCTGTTTCTCTCCGCGATCCTGTCTGTCTCATCGGCAATGCAGTCGGTCAGGTTCTCTTTGCTTTGAACGAGTAGACCTTCGACAAAGTTCTGGGAGTTCTCGGCCGGCGACGAGAGCATCTGTTCCCGGTACCTTGTGATCCGGGTCTGAGACTCTGTGTTGTCAGCTTGGAGATTTCGGATGCGGGTTCGATATCCAGCTGCGCCGCAGGTGCCGAGGACCGCCAGAACAGTGTCGAGAATTTCTTCAATATCCTGCTGGCAACTCTTCTTTGTTTCACGCCAAGGTACCCAGGTTCGCTCTGGTATTTCCGGAGACTCTTGGCGGTCATAGACCGCCAGGGCCTTTTCAAGCGCGGGGGAGACATCTTTCCAAAGGGCACTCACGCTCGGTTCTTCGGTGTCCGAATTCCGTCCGCGCAAATCGCGCGCTTGACGTTGAACGGCTTCGATCAAACGCCCCGCTTGGTCCGCAGCACCCTGAAGGTTCATTGTGCATCCCCAAGCCCCCAATAGCGGGAAATCAGTGAGTTGAAGAGAAGATTGTCGTGATTTTAGCAGGTCTAACTCGCAGATTTCCTACGACTTTTGCAGCATCCGAATGGATTCAATTTCATGAAACCATCCAAGCGTCCAGAAATCGCTGCAACCAAGGCGGCTGGGAGCGGGGGATTCTATTGAAGTTCTGCGCGGCTGCTACCATGTGCTCACCGATCAGTGAGTGGAGGAAGTCAGTGAGACCTTGAAAAACCGTGTACTCCACACGTACTCCGAAACCGCGTATCGGTCGGTTCGTGCGTCTCGGGCGGTGTTGAAAAGTAAATAAGTTCTTTAGAATCAGTGCAATCGTTTAATCCGACTCCCGCCGCCTCCACCAACTATATATTATTGATTCCATTGGTTTTAATGGATACCTTGAGGCGTCCGTGTCTGTAATACCTGTCTTGTGCGCCGCTTATTCCTTTGATTTGAGAAGGATCAGAGAGAATATTCGAGGTTCGAAGCGTCCCATGCGCTCTTAAGCTCCTCGTCGCCTATATTGCTGAATGGGCAGAGCGAGCGAAATCCCAACGCCTCATTGAGAAGCTCCTTATCGCCGGCGCTCGCAGTTCCGTTCAGTACATTCAGTAAGCGAAAGAGCTGGTTCCGGTAGTTCGGACAGCTTTTGCTTTTTTAAGTGGAAGTTCTTGCTTTTGTTTTTAGGCTGCCAAGGATTCTGGCGCGCGGCTGAAGTATACCTGATCGGTTGGCATACCTTCCGGCACACCTACCGCTCGTGGCTCGATGAGACCGGAGCGCCGATGAAAGTGCAGCAGGAGCTCATGCGTCAAGCTTCGATTGAAACGACCATGAATGTCGTCGGACAAGCCATGACGACCTCGAAGCGGGAGGCGAACAGCAATGTCGTGGAAATGGTGCTCAAGCCGATTAAGGCGAGTGCCTGAAAACCATGCTTCTTCTATTGGGAGTCAGTGGGAGTGAATTCACCGGAGCGGCCAATCGATTTCAACTTGTAAGTTGTTGAAAGATTTGGTTGCGGGGGTCCGCTACGCTCCGAATTTGGGGAGACATTACGTTACCTGTTTCCTCCTCAGAACCCACCAAATGCCATGTTCCCTCGGCCACATAGTGGGGTTTCCCATTTCCTGTCTGCGGCATCATGCGGATCTCTGAAACATGCTTGAGCAGTTCCTTCCGAGCCTCAGCGGGCTCGCCGGAGATCAACTTCTGAAGGTCTCCGAGTCGCTTCGTGATGAAGCCCCGAATCTCCGCCAAGTGAGCATCTACAGAGTCGCCTCCGCCCGCTAAGAGCTGATCTGTAATCTCGCGCAGTTGCTGTTCCCGCTCGTGGATAGCGGCGACGAGGAATGATGACGGTCCCGTCTCCGCAGCCGTCGCGGCCAGCCGTCTTAGTTCCCCTTCAAGTTTCTGCTTGCGCTCCCGCATGTGAGCCATCTGGTTGGTGAGCTTGGAGAATGCATTCTTCAAGTGGCTTCCGAATTCGTCCAGCGCGTATTCGACGGTCTCGTGCTTCAGAACCTCATTCTGCAATTCTTCCAAGAGTCGCTTTTCGAGCCAGTCCCGCCGAATCAATATCGAGTTCGTGCAGGCGCCGCGATTGAAGTGTTGAGAGCAGCCGTATTGCGGATAGTGTCCGTAAGAGCTATATCCGGTGACGACAATGAGGTTCCCGCCGCACAAGCCGCACTTCAGGATACCGCTAAGAAGGTATGGACTGGTAACCGAGCGAGGTAAGAGGCCTTTCTTCGCGCCGCTGTACATGGCCATCAAACGCTTCTGCCTGTCCTGAACCCGCGTCCAGACCTCATCGCTGACGATCTGCAGGTCGGGGTGAGGAACAACTCGCCATTCGCTTTCCGGCCTCGCACGTCGTACCCGCTTATTCGTACCGGGAACTTTAACGAACCGCGAGGCGTTCCAAACCACCTTTCCTATGTAGAGATCACGGCGGAGCATCTCCCGAATACAAGTCGGACTCCATGTCGCATATTGATTTCCTGATCGCGGTCGTGGAGAAGGAACGCACTCCCTGTTCAGAGTCTTTGCGATGGTCTTCAGTGACTGGCCGTTGGCAGACATCTCGAAGATGCGGCGGACCACTACCGCTTCACTCTCGTTGACGACCAGTTGCTTTGCGGTCGTGGCGTCCACAGAGACAGAATCGTAACCATAGCAACGACCGCCCGTGTGCTGGCCCCGCAGTACCCGTCCTTCCAGACCGCGATGCGTCTTCTTGGCAAGTTCCTTCACATACAGGCTGTCCACCATACCGTGGACAGTGACCAGCACATGCGCCTGCTCATTATCCGAGTCGATGCCCTGACTGACTGCAATTAGCCGAATGCCGGCAAAGTTCAGCCGCTCGAAGAAGGTAAGGGCATCCTTCGTATTTCGCGCCAGGCGGCTGCTGTCGTCGAGCAGGATCACATCGAAGGGGCGGGCAGGGGACAATGCCGCATTGAGCAGGCGGCCCAGCCCCGGACGATCCGCGCCCACGCCACTCAGGGCTTCATCGACATAGACGTGTTCTTCCAGAAAGATGAACCCGCGAGACTTCGCGTATTCGCGGCAGATGCGGAGTTGGTCTTCGATTGAGAGTGGGCTCTGGAGATCGCTGGAGTAGCGGGCGTAGGCGGCGCAACGCAGAATCATGGCAAATTACCGTCCTTGTCGGACATTACCTCTGAACTGCCGGTGGTTGCAAGTCGATTTCGCCTCTCGATTTCGGCCAGATACTCCCTCACCAGCGCAGGGATAATCACGTTGTCCATCCAGGACTTGACCGCAGGATCGAGCCGTTTTCCAAGGCCCGAAGTCCGATTGGTCCCGTACTGCCGTTCCAATTCAGCTTCGTTTCCATCTTTGGTATGCTTGGCCTCCACGCGACTCCTCGAGTGTTTCGTTTCGAGAAGAAGCGTAGAGCGCACGGAGGGCACAAAACGTGGAAAAACTTTCCACTCGGTGTCCTGGCAGGACACCATTGTCCGGTCAGATTTCGACGCCGGGCATTCAGCCTCCATCAATGGAGGGTCGCCTATGTGGCAGATCTCTTTTGACGCAGAAGATTCGGATATTTCTTTTCGCGCAGTTCCTCGATAACCTTGTCGGTCAGCTTCCAGGTATCGCCTTTGATTTTGACGATCAACTGGATCCAAACTTGTTCAAAGGCATCCATTGCATCCTCATCATGAAAACGCACGCCCGCTGAAAGCAGAGGTTCAATGTCCTCCGTCAAGCTGTGCGTCAGTTTTTCCAGCATCCGGTGTTCAGCAGCCGCACGAGTAATCGTTTTGCCTTCCAGTGCCAGGTAGTGCTCAAAGCAGGCGACAAGCTGGTCAGTATCCATGGCGAGCTGCTTCAACCCTTCATTGAGGTCGAACAGGTCACGGTTCTTGCGGCGCTGTAACAATGCCCGCAGTTTCGTCCCAAACAGTTCTTCGGGCGCGAAGGATGCGATGTTGGTTTTGCCGTGATACCAGCCGCTGTCCACCACGAATGGATACTCTTTGATGCCCAGCAGACTGCCATGCTCACGGGTATTTATTTCGACCTTGAGTTTCAATCGGGTGTCTGAGGCAGATTCAGGTGTGAACCTGAACATCAGGTGAATCGAATGGCCTGCCTGCTCGCGGTTGCATTTGCCGAGCCATGACAGCGCATCACGGACAGCATCGACTGTGCTTCCGATTGGCTCCGTCTGCGTCTGCACCAGATCGATGTCTTCTGAATAGCGCAGCGGCTGTTTGAACAAGAGCTTATTGATGGCTGTGCCACCGCGAAAAGTGATCCTGCCTGCTAATGCGGGTGAGTTGAAGAGATCGCACAAGGCGCGGCAGATGATCAAATCCTGCTCGACTTGTTGCAAATTGGGCCAGGGAGCCTGCGCGCCCCACTCTTGCAGATAGGAAGTTGGAATCAAAAGTCGATCTCCACTGGTTCGTTGATCAGCAGCATCCACTTGGAATCTTTCGCGGAGGAACTGGCAAGAGCACTGACAAGCGGTTTAACAGATGGATCGAGAGGCAGAGACACCTTCGCCTTTTTAACAAAGGCCTCCAGAGCACGAGATTGGCGCGCGTGGCCGGCGTGATCGAGTAGATAACCTAACCGCCGGACGGATGAATTCTCATAGATGACTGCAATTTTGGCCAGCTTGCCTGGATCGGCGTTTGCACCAATGTCTTTGACGATCTGTGCCACTCCACTCATGCCGGCGGCCTTGTGAAAGTAACGAACGCAATCCAGAAGGGTCAGTTCGATTCCTCCGACCTTCGCAAAACCTGCGTCACTTTTCATCGCGGCCAGCCACTTGGGAAGGTTAGCCTTTGCGAATGCGGCTGGAGACTGGTAGATGAATTGCAGCCGGTGACGGCCAATCTCAAAATCCCGGAGTTGGCTCGGGACAACCACTTGGAAAACCATTGCCGCCTGATGCGAAGAACCGTGAAATGCGGCTGCACGGAGCAACGAGACTCGATAGTCGATGCCCTGGTACCGCATCAAAGGATCAATCCAACGCGCCGGATCTGGAGCGCCACTGACTCGATCTTCCGGTCTCAGGATCAGATAGAAACCATGCCGTGGATTCGCCAGCCGTTGTTTCCGTATCAGCCGCGTTGCGGCGGCGGTAAAGGCTTCAGGTGCCAGTTTGAGGCTGTCCAGAGCCTCACTTCGAGAGAAATACGCTCTACCCCGAGCGAGCTGTTCATCGAGATATTGGTCGAGCGACGCCATCCCCAAATCATATACCAAAACCGACATACTGTAGGTGTTTTTGCATATATTTTAGGAAAGCGGTGCCGGACCTTCCGGCGTTAGACCAGGTGCTCCGAACTGGACAGCACCTGCACATTGCCAAGTACCTTTAGTTCCAGGATCTCGACAGTCGGCTGGCGGTTTCGCACATAGGCGATCACTTCTTCCATGCTGAGCGCCGCGAACATCTCTGTCGAAGCCGTCGCCTCGCCTCCTTCCTCCGCAGTCCCCTCACCCTTGAGTTCAAACAGAAGCGCTCTGTGCGGTTGATCCGTAGATGGGAAGACATCCCGATTTCTGCTCTTTGCCATAAACAATCTCCTGTACCGGGGAAATGCAATACCCAAGCTCAATGTTCGGTCATCGGATTTGCCGCGCGCTGCACGAAATGCGTGCTCCTCTGCACTCGTCATGCCTACTACCACGCTAATCTGCTCGTGGTGTTTTTGCACGTAGAGTTTTACAAGCTCATATGTGGCCCGTCAAGCAGAGCATGAGCGTGTCTTCAAGAAACTCGGCGCGAGGCTTAAAGCCATGCGCCAGGAGCGCGGCCACAGCCAAGAGGACATGCTCTCTTTCGGTTTCTCCACCCGCCACTGGCAGCAAATCGAGGCTGGAAGGCCGATTACTCTGACAACGCTGCTTCGCGTCTGCGATGTGTTTGAAGTGACGCCGGAAAAACTCCTTCGGGGGCTGTATGTCGTTCCCACTCACCCCCCGGACGACCTTCGCCAGACAAAGTAGGATGTCCACGCGCAACGAGAGGCGTCCCTCGCCCGTCACTCGACAGGCGGCTTATAGTGCAGGACCACAATCTTGCCACCGGACTCCGGCAAAGTGACTTTCGGCATCCGGTCCTCTGGCGGCCAGGAATTTGGACTTCGCCTTTGCTCTCGAAAAGACGTGTCCGCCTTATCCACGTCAATCATAGTTCTTCCCTACAACCAACAAGCAAAGTCCAGGAAGCGCTTCGCGGGCCTTTTACCCACTTCGCGCCGCTCCGGTGAACGGCCCAGCGCAGAGAACGCGCTAAACGGGCCTCTTCCGGCCGTTCGGACGAGCGCCGACCGCGCGCCAAACGATCGTGCGTGTTTGGCACTTGCCGCGCCTGCCGCTCCGGCCTCCCACCATCGCTCTGCTCGTTCTGCTCTGTCTGCCTGTGGGTGCGTTTTTTCCTTCGCTTCGCTCCAGGGTGAAAGAAAAAAACGCCCCCCAGGGCAGAACA
>DAIDGW010000159.1 GCA_027452245.1 Acidobacteriaceae bacterium | reverse complement strand
CCACCGGGTGCCCCAACACCAGATTAGATTTCGAACTCCAGCTTCATTCCGTCGTACGACAGGCGCACATTTCTGGGTAGCGATGCGTTCGTCGCGTCGTGCGGCAGGTCGTGACAGATATGAGTAAAAAACGCCCTTTTCGGGCGAACCCGTTCGACCGTCTTGAGCGAACCTTGAACCGTCGAATGCGTGGGATGGGGCTTGTGGCGAAGCGCATCCAGAAACAGGATGTCGAGTCCTTCCAACTGTTCGAGCGACGATTCGGGAATCTCGCTGTGGTCGGTGAGATACGCCGCCGAGCCGAAACGATATCCGTAAATTTGCGCATCCCCGTGAATCACAATGACCGGTTCGAAGCGGGCGCCAAACAGGTCAATGGCGCCGTCGATCGGCTTTAGCTCCAACAGGGGAAGGCCGCCGAATTTATAGTCCGCATCAAAGATGTAGGAGAACATGCGGCGCAAAAACGCGGCCGAATCGGGACGCGCATAGAGCGGCAGCCGGTTCGGCTTGTGCGAGTAGCTGAGCGGGCGCAGGTCGTCGATGCCGAGGATATGGTCGGCATGCGTGTGGGTGTAGAAGACCGCGTCCACCCGGGTGATGCCCTCGCGAATCGCCTGCGCATAAAAATCGGGCGTGGTGTCGATGAGCACGACCTTGTCGTTGAACTCCACCATCACCGACGGGCGCGTGCGTTTATCATGCGGATCGGCGGAGTGGCACACGGAGCAGTCACAGCCGAGGGTCGGCACGCCCATCGAAGTACCGCTGCCCAGCACGGTTAGTGTTGCCTTCATCTTCCTGTCGTACCTGTTGCCGGGCCGGGTTGCGGCGGACGAGCCAGTGCGTTGGTCACCTCGACATAAGCCATGCGCAGTTCATACAAACTGTTCTGCAAGAAGTTCTGCTCCGCGGGAGTCAGGTTGCCCTTCGTCTTTTCCGCCAGCAAGCTCATGGTGTCGATGGTTTGCCGTGCGCCGATGATGTCGATGCGAGCCTGCTGACCCTGCTCGTGCATCAATCCCATTTGCAGCATGGCCGTCATATAGATCGAGGCGAGAAAGCGCTCGAAAGTCATTTCGAACTCTTTGGCGGAGCGCCCGGCCAGTTCCACCTGGGAATCGAGTTCTTTGGAAGACTCGCGATAGGCGGCGGCCTGCGCCTCCTGCTCGGCTTCGGTCGGCGGGAGCGGCATCTCGCGATCGGCCTTGCCGTCGCCAGGGATGGGCGTGGAACCTGAGGGCTGCGGCGCATGGGCCGGGAGAACCGGTGATGACGCAGCGGTTGGCGCTCCGGGTGCCGGTTTCGGCGATTCGGCCTCTTCCTTGGCGTCGTTGCGCAAGTCGCCTTCACTGGTGAACAGGCGGCGATCCGTAACCGTGAACCCTGACGATTCGTTTTTCTTTTGAGCCATAATGCAGTTCCTTCTGTGCCGCTTCCGGAGCGGCACAATTCCACGAATACCTAGCCACGCGCGCTCGCCGTTTCGGCGTGATGAAGCAGCGACGACTCCAGCGGCAACTGGACTACGGTTGCTTTGGCGCCATTGACCAGAACTTCATGTCCCACGATTCCAGCTTCCCGCCGAATGTAGCCGAGCGCCACCACAAGTTCGGAACCGGCGGCGCGAAGCGAAGTGATACTTGTGATCTCCCCGACTTCTTTTGCCCCGGCTGCAACTTTCGCCCCAGCAACGATCGCGGCATTGTCCTCACCCAAAAAACCGGCGAGTTTGCGATGAACATTGCCGCGGGCACGAATGCGCTCGACAATCTCTTGCCCAATGTAACAGCCCTTGCTGAAATTCAGGGCGCGGGACTGCTCGGTTTCCTGCGGCAGTTCGCGCTCGCGAATATCCACTCCGTAGAGCGGAATGCCTTGCACGATGCGCAACGTTTCCACCACTTCCGCACCGACCGGCGACGCGCCGGCAGAACGCAGCGCATTCCACACTGGCAGAACTTTGCCGGCGCTGACCCAGAGTTCGTAGCCTTCGTCGGGCGTGTCGCGGCGGACCACGGTGCAGTCGATAGATTCCTGACCGCTGGCGCATTGAGTGCGTGCGAGCTGCAACGCCGCCAGGTCGGGAATCGCTATTCCCGCAGCTTGCAGAGCCCGGCGCGCGTTCGGACCGGAGACGCCGATCGCAGTCAGATCAGCCGCGATTGCAAGTTCGACCTTGTCCATGATGATGTAACGCTTGAAGGTCGACGTGATCTTTTCCAGTTGGCTTGCATCCGTGTCCAGAACAAGAGTTTCGCCCCGATTGTAGGCGTAGAGCTCGCCGAGAATGTGTCCTTGGGGATTCAGCAGAAACGCGTAAACCCCTTTATCCACGGCAAGATCGCGAATATTGTTCGAGATCATGCCGTTCAGCCAGCGGGTACGGTCTTTTCCACCGAGGACGATCCTGGACCGGTATCCCAAGTCGTGAATACCACAGCCCGACCGCAAGACGGCCCACTCGGCCTGACGTCCGGCAAAGTGCACCGGCGTACTGGCGCCGCGGTATTCCGTAAGCGGAACCTTTGAGCCGGAGGCCAGAAGCGCGTCTGTGAGCGCGGTATTCATCAACCTTCGATTATATCGAAGGAGCGAAAGGGCTTTGAAACCGGGTAATGGGTCGAGATGGGCGGGCGAGTCCTACTCCGTATTCGCAACGCGCGCTGCCACAAGGGCGGAGCGACTTGCTGAAGAATAGCAGCCCTGTTTTGTGCTAACTTTCCTGCCGTGACTCAACATTCATCCAGGAAGCGCATCGCCGTCCTGCCCGGGGACGGAATCGGCAAGGAAGTCATCCCACAGGCGGTCAAAGTTATCCAGGCATCGGGAGCCCCGGTCGAATTTACCGAATTCGACTGGGGAGCGGACCGCTATCTGCGCGATGGAACGACCGTTCCGCAAGAGGGATTTGCCATGCTGGGCCGCGATTTCGACGTGATCCTTCTCGGCGCGTTCGGCGATCCGCGTGTGAAGACCAACATCCATGCCAAGGAGATCCTGCTGGGCATGCGCTTCCAGATGGACCTGTACGCCAACGTGCGTCCGGTGCGCCTGATGGATGCGGAACTGTGCCCGCTGAAAGGAATTCAGCCCAAGGACATCGACTTCGTCGTGCTTCGGGAAAATACCGAAGGCGTCTATACCGATGCGGGAGGGGTCTTCAAGCAAGGGACCGCGGACGAGATCGCGACCCAGGAAGACATCAACACGCGCAAGGGGGTCGAGAGGATCATCCGATACGCGTTCGAATACTGTGAAAGCAACCAGCGGCTGGACGGCTCGCAGCGCAGCAAAGTCTTGATGTGCGACAAGTCGAACGCCATGACGCACGCGGGTGGGCTTTGGCAGCGCGTGTTCAAGCAGGTCAGCAGTGAATATCCGCGGATCACGGCCCAGCACATGTACGTGGACGCGCTGTGCATGCAGATGGTGCGCGATCCGCGGCAATTCGACGTGATCGTCACCAACAACATGTTTGGCGACATCATTACCGACCTGGCCGCCGGACTGCAGGGCGGACTCGGCATGGCCGCCAGCGGAAACATTCATCCCGGAAAAACATCGATGTTCGAGCCCGTACACGGATCGGCGCCACCGATCGCGGGCAAGAACATGGCCAATCCCTTTGGCGCGATCCTGACGTCGGCGATGATGCTGGCGCATCTGGGAATGGCACGCGAGGCGGAGAAGATTGAAGCTGCCGTGCTGGAAGCGGTCCGGCAGAAAAAGACCACGCAAGATATCGGCGGACGCCTGGGAACCCGGGAAGCGGCAGAGTGGGTGGCCGGATTCGTGAGC
>DAIDGW010000158.1 GCA_027452245.1 Acidobacteriaceae bacterium | reverse complement strand
GAATTCAGGGTGGACATCCTCACACCGAAATGCTTGCCCCGTCCTGAGCGCGCTGAAGCCGAGCGCTTTCTCCATCGGGACTGTCGTGCCTGCCGCTAGCGCCGCTGTTCCCGTCACCGCTTCGTAGCGAATGCTTTTCCCATGCACGATGCCAACCGCCGCGCCCAGGCCTCGTGTAATGGTCGCCAGGCGTTGAAGCACCACCGTCATGGCGGCGGCCAACGCCATGGGCTGCGCTTGGATTATTCGCTGTGTCTCGACAATCTCCGCCAGTGTGACCGAATAATCCTGGCTCGCAACGGGAGCTTCAATCTCTGCCGGAGACTGCGTCGGCACTTCTGCCATCTCGATTTCGGGAAATGGCAGTTCCGGAGCTTCCGGCTCAGGATTGCTGGCGGCGGGCGCGCTGTCCACGGGAGCTTCAGGCTGGATCTCCCGCCCGTGCTCCTGCATGACAAAAGCTGCTTCCAGCAGCTTGTCGAGGGTTTCCTCGTCAAATGGCGGCTTTTGTGTTCGATCTTTCAAGACGGTGGCCATCGAAAGTTGGCCCGAGTCAAGAGATCTAGCTAAACCGACGTCGGGGCTCTCCGGATATGAGCCATTTTAGTGCAAATGGAAGACCAATTCAGGGGTGGCGTTTCTTGGCATTGCCCCAAATGTATGACGACAAAGGCCAAGCCGGAGAGACTTGGCCATCTTCGGGCGCACCGCAAGTTCTTTCGCACTATGTACTTCTCGACGGCATCGCCCCGGAACCCAACCTGCACCGAGGCTTCCGGCTACCCGGTCCCAGAAAGTAATCATCGGTAATGTGCAACCCATTGCACATTATGGGACCGGTTCGTTTTTAGGCGTGTACCACTTCCTTTTGCTCATGAGAATTCTCATGGGCCAGAAAGAAGTGAACCGCCGGCGTAATGATCAGCGACAGGATCATCGATATCAACACGCCGCCGATGACCGCAATCGCCAACGGCTGCAGCATTTGCGAGCCTGCACCAATCGCGAACGCCAGCGGCGCCATTCCCGCCACGGTCGCCAGCGCCGTCATGACAATCGGCCTGAGTCTTCTCCGTGCTGCCTTCAGCATCGCATCCTTCGCAGAAAGCCCCATCTCTCGCATTCGGTGATCGGCGTCCAGCAGCAGGATCCCGTTCTTGGCCACGATTCCAATCACCATGATCATGCCCATGAACGACGAGATATTGAACGTCGTCTGCGTAGCCAGCAGGGCAATGAAGACGCCCGAGGTGGAAAGCAATGCCGAGGACAGAATGGCCACCGGCGCGGCGAATGTTCCGAATTCAAACAACAACACGATAAACAGGAGCAGAATCGCGAGCACCAGCACCAGCACTAGGTCGTGAAACGACTGCTGCTGTTCCGCGTACAAGCCGCCATACTCCACCCGAATGCTGGAAGGAATATGCAGCCCGGCGATGACTTTCTTTACGTCCGCCATGCCGCTGCCCAGGCTGCGCCCTTCCAATCGCCCCGTAACCGCCACATCGCGCTGCAGGTTTTCACGGAGAATCTCGGTCTGCCCGGGATTCTCTTCAATTGTTGACAGCGCACCCAGCGTTCCCGTGTGTCCGCTGCTGCTGATCAGCAGAGTATTTCGCATCGCATCCAGTGTGGCGCGATTCTGCTCCGGAAACCGTACCCGTATCGGATATTCGCGGTCGTTCGCAATCACCGGAGTGGCTGCCTCTTCGCCTTCCAGCACCGCCGAAGCATCCACCGCCACCTCCGACGCCGTGAACCCTGCCCGCGCCGTTACTGTCGGATCCACCTGGAATGTGAGCGCTGGTCCGCTGACGGTGTTGTCGATCCCGTTCAACACGTCGACAACTCCCTCCACTCCCCCCTTTCCGGTTTTTTCATCGGGAGTGATCGCATCAGCCACTTTCGGCGCCCACTTGTTCAGCAAGTTCGCATCTGGATTGAACAGCATGATCTTGATTGGTTCCGGCGATGACGTCAGGTCTCCGATCATGTCTTGCAGCACTTGGGTGAATTCAACGTCCAGTTGCGGATATTGTTTCCTGACTTTGTCGCGCACTTCGGAGATGATCTCCTCCACCCCGCGGCTGCGCTTCTGTTTCAGCTTGACCAGAATGTCTCCCGTATTGGCCTCGGTCACCGCCGCCAATCCAAGCTGCAGGCCCGTGCGCCGCGATTCGCTCTCTACTTCCGGAATCTCGAGGATCTCCCGCTCGATCTGGCTGATCACCCGATTGGTTTCGGCCAGGGAACTGCCCGCCGGCATGATGTAGTCCAGAACAAAACCACCTTCATCCATCTCCGGCAGCAGGTCTGATCCGGTGGCCTGGTAACACACGTACGACACGACGATCAGCAGAACGCTGAAGCCCACCAGCACCCATGGAACTTCCAGCGCTCTCCGCAGCCAGCGCTCGTGGAAGTTCACCACCCGCAGGAAGAATCCGCTGAGTTGTGCCTCTTCCGCATCTACCAGCCGCTTCAGTTCCGGTTGCTCTCCTTTAGCTTCCTCTGCTGTAACCGTTGTCTTCGCATCGTTGTTGCCCGGATTGCCATGCTTGGCCCGAATGAAATACTGGCTCAGCGTCGGCGTCCAACTCAGAGCCAGAACCAGCGACGTCAGCAGCGACACGCTCATGGTTACGGCCAATGCGCGGAAAAACACCCCCGTAACCCCGGTGATCACGATGAGCGGGATGAACACCACAATCGGAGTGATCGTCGATCCCACCAGCGGAATGCTGATTTCGCTGATGGCGCTTTGAATCGCTTCGATCCGGCCTTCCCCGGCGTCGCGATGTAGCACAATGTTTTCCACCACCACGATCGCGTCATCGATGACCAGTCCAACTGCGGCGGCCAGCCCGCCCAGCGTCATCAGATTGAACGTTTCGCCCATCATCTTCAGGGCAATGAACGTCACCAGCACCGTGACTGGAATGACCAGCCCGGCCACCAGAGACGTTCCCCAATCCCGCAGGAAGACCACCAGAATGATCGAGGCCAGAATGAGGCCCAGCACGATCGCATCGCGCACGCTCTTGATCGATTCATTCACGATGATCGACTGGTCGTAAAAAGGTTTGATCTCCACGCCTGGCGGCAGCGTCTTTTTGATTCTCTCCACTTCCGCGTGAACTTCGTCCGCCACCTGCACCGTGTTGCTGTGTGGCTGGCGATTGATGTTCAGCAGCACCGCGGGCTGCGCATTTGCCGTCACGATCGTGTAGACCGGCTTCACCGATGGCTTTACCTCTGCCAGATCTTCAATGCGTACCGGTATGCCAGTCGCAGTAGCCTTGACCACCGTTCTTCCAATTTCATCCGGCGTACGTACTTGTCCATTCACCAGTCCCAGATAGAGTTGATGATTCTGTTCCAGCAGCCCGGGTGAATCGATCAGATTTCTCTTTTGCAGCGAGTCGAGAATATCGCTTACCGTTGTGCTCGCTGTCAGCAGCTTCGAAGGATCAGGAATGATATGAAACTCCGGTTCCTGCCCACCCTGAACCACGACCGTTGCCACCCCGTCCAGCCGGTTCAGCCGCGGTTTCAACTCGTAGGTCGCCATCTCCCACAGCTGCGTCTGCGGAACATTTTTCGATGTCAGGCTGTATCCGATGATTGGAAAGCTGGCAAATGTCATGCGGTGCGCTTCCACCGTCGCCGTAGGCGGAAGTTCGGGCTGCACCCGCGACAGCGCTGCATTCACGTACTGCAGCGTCTGGAACATGTCCACGTTCCAGGTGAAGAATAGGTCGACCTCCGCCGATCCGCGGCTGGTGATCGAGCGTACGGTCAGCAGCCCCGGCACGCTGTTCACCGCTTCTTCGATCGGCCGCGTGATCGTGACCATCATCTGGTCGATGGGCATCACGCCGTTATCCACTCCGATCAGCACACGCGGGAAATCGGTCGATGGAAACACCGAGATCGGGATCGTGAAAGCCAGGTACCCGCCCAGCAACGCCATGGTGATGATCAGAAAAATGATCGGTCGGGAATGTTTCGAAATCCAGTGTTCTGCGTTACCCACGCTCACGCGAGTTTTCTCCCCTGTGAATTTGTCACTGGACTCTGCATCTTCGACTTCTCTCCCGCTTCTGGCTTCGATTCTCCTCCCGGAGCCGGACTCTCAATATTGATCTTCGTGTTGTCCACCAATCCGTATGCCCCGACTGTGATCACCTTCTGTCCGTCGGTGACTCCCTCGAGAATCTGGGTCAGGTCGCCCTGCCGCACACCGGCCTTCACTGCCTGCTGGTGAGCGCGCCCGTCCGACCCGGCCAGCATGACCGTCGTGCTTCCATCCGCCGCCGTGAGTACCGAAACCGTCGGAACCGCGAGCGCATCTTTGATCACCTGCGCCGTAAACGTCAGGTCTACCGTGGTCCCCGGTTTCAGTTCGTTTTTCGGATTCTTGGCTTCCAGCCAAACCTCAACCGTCGTGCTATTGGGATCTAGAGCCGGACTGACCACCGTAACCTTTCCCGCCACCGGTTCTTTCAATTCCGGCGTTACGATCGTGCCCTTATCCCCCACTTTCAGCAGCGCCGCTTCCGATTGCGGAATGTGCGCTTTGGCAATCAGTACCTCCGTATCCATCACTGTGATGAGAGGTATCCCCACGGTCGCCATCTCTCCCGGATAGAGCGGCCGGTCGGTGACCACCCCGCTGATCGGACTCCGAATCTCCGAATAACTAAGTTGGGCCTCTGCGCCCATGTACTTGCCCTTGGCCGATTCCAGTTGTCCCGCGGCTGCTTTCAGTTCCTGCTGCCGCCCGATCGCATTCAACTTGTCAAGATGCGTCTTGGCAATCGCGTACTGATTGCGGGCTGCCGTGATGTCGACCACCGTCTGATCCAGGTCTTTGCGCGGCAACGCTCCTTCTTTGTAGAGCTGTTGCCGGCTGGTGTAGATCTGCTCCTCCGCATCCAGGGACTTCTGCGCCTGTTGCAGATCGGCTTCGGCCTTCTGGATCTCCTCCGGAAGATTCGCCGCCGTAAATGCGTCATACGTGGCCTGCGCCTGATCGTAGGAGCCCTTGGTATCTTCCGCAGCCGCCGACAAGTCGCGGTTTTCCAGCACAGCCAGCAACTGCCCCTCGCGGACTTTGCTGCCTCGGTTCACGAGAAACTTTTCCACCGGCGCGCTGATCTTGGGCACAATCGCCGATTGCTGCCGCGGAAACAGCACTGCCGTGGTGTGAACCGTGTGCTCAATCGTGGTCTTCTCCACCGCGGCCACCTGCACATTCACCACCGGTTCGACCTCCTGGTTCCCGCTGGAGCAGCTCATGCTGCCCAACATCAGGCACCCGGCTAGTACTACGCTGAACTCCCGCCATCTCTGCTTTGCCCGCTCCTGCTTCGGCGGGATGCGCTTCTGATTTTCTGTGATTGGATTCATTCCGTTTAGAACGTCCCCGTCAGAGTTTGCAAATTCGCGATCGCCAACTGATACCGTGCCTGCCCATCATCGTACGCATTGCGCGCCATCGTCAGCGTGTTCTGCGCATCCACCACTTCCAGCACCGTTGCTTCCCCTGCCTGGTACCGCATATTCGTCAAGCGAAGGCTTTCGGCTGCCATCTGTGCCGAACTGGACAAAGATTCCATCTCCGAGCGCGCCGTCTCCGCCTCGCCGTAAAACTGCCGCAAATGGCTCAATAGCTGACGCTGGGTGGCGCTCATCTCCACCCTCGACTGTTCCTGCCGCAACTTCGCCTGCTTCACTTTGCTCCAATCCGATCCCCAACTGAAGATCGGGATTTGCAGCGTCGCCACCCCGGAATAGCCCAGGTTCTTCACCCCATCGGTGCGAATGGCAAAGTGGGTTGCATCAATTCCATAAAAGAAATCCACGTTAAGCGACGGCAACAATCCACCCCACGCTGCTGTAACGTCATGGTTGGCTGCCTGCAGTGTGGCCAGCGCAGCCCGCAAATCAGGATTGTTCTTCTTACCCGCAATTGCCACTTCTTGAAACGTTGGCAGCGGTTGCGGAGTTTGCAAATCATCCACGACCGTGAAGTCCTGGTTGAAGTTCGAAAAAAGCAGCACCGACAAATCCAGGCGCGCCCGTTCCATATCCAGTTGCGCTTCCTGCAAATCCCGCTGCTGCTGTTGATCTTGAATCCTTGCTTTCACCACGTCGGCGAACGCCACCTCGCCGCCCTTCTCCAGTTTCTCCGTGATACTCACAAAATGCGCGGACTCCTCGCTCGCGCGCTGCACATTGGCGTATTTGCGTTGCGCCACTACCAGTCCGTAATACGCCTGCGTGACCGCGACCACCAGCCCTCGCGAGGCAATTTCCGATCTTGCCTTCGCCAGCGCCAGCATCGCGCTCGAACGGTTATAGTTCGCGAACCCCGCCACCGAAATCGCCTGGTGCACATCCGCCTGGCTGATGTATTCATGCACCGCATTGTTCGCAATGTACCTGGGTACGCTTCCGCAAGTCGCCGTTAGGCTGCAAGTCGCTATCGCCAGTGCAGGGTTGTTTTGCCCTTGCGTATAGATGTATGAGGTGTTGAAGTTCGTGTCTGGCAGCAATGCCGCCCTTGCCTGCACGCGGTCTTCATGGGCCAGCCCAACATCGGTCACCGCCGAGCGAAATTGCGGATCGTTCTTCCGTGCCCGCTTTAACGCGTCCTGCAGCGTGATCGTGAGCGGCGGTCCACTTCCCGCTTGCGCTCCCGGCGTCTGCACATCCACCGTCACTGGACTCTGCGCCTGTGCAAAACTGCGCGCCCCGGCAAGTGCCAGAACCAAAATGAAAACCGCCTGCACGACAGGTTTCCGCATTTGGAACTCATTCATCTTCTCTCGTCGCACGTCCGCTCTAGCACTTCTCATACTCACTCCTCAGATCGAAACTGTTCCCGCGAATCCACCTAAGTTGCTTTCGCAAAATGTGTTGCCGCGAGGCTTCCACTCGCGCCCGATTTCTCCTGCATATTGCTCAATCTCAATGTTCATGCTCTTCCACTTGCAATCGCATCCATGACCTCACTGGCTTCGCGAACCAAATCGGAACCCAGCCTAACACGTTGTTTCTGAAATCCACCTGAAGTGATCTGCACTCCTTGGTAAGTGCCGTCAGTGCATAGGCTTTTGTCCGCTGCATTCCTCCATGCCCACTTGGCCATCTTCTTGCTTTACGAATGTTGCGGCGACACCGGCCGCGGAAATCCAGGAGGCCCTCGACAATGATTGACATCGAGCAAGTCAAAGTCACACCTCGCGACCAGCAGGTTTTGAACCTTCTCGTGCAGGGGTGCAGCAACAAGGAAATCGCAGGCCAACTCAACATCAGCCCCCGTACGGTTAAGCAACATCTGCGAACGCTCTTCTTGCGGGCCGGCATCCACGACGGCCGCAAGCGGGTCAAATTGGCCATCGCCATGTTCTCGCGGGAGGTGCCACAGCCATGACGCCCAGAGAACGCCTTACTGCCAAAGAAGTGCAGGTCGCCACCCTGGTCTTTCAGGGACTCACCAACCGTCAAATTGGCAAGCTGCTCGGCTCCAGCGAGCAGGTCATCAAGAATCACTTGCGCTCGACCTTCGACAAGCTCGGCGTTTGGAGCCGTCTGGAACTGGCCATGTACGTCGCCAGTCACGGCGGAAAAAGCTGGCAGCCGTCTTCTGAAGCGAACCCGTCGCAACCGGGCCAATTTTCCGACGTTTCGGTCGCATGACCTCGTACTTAGGCGCCCGGCACTGCCCACAATCTGCAAAAGGTTTCACGGTGTGGATTGCAAACAGATGCCTTTGCTTCTGTAAGCCATTGCTGGCGCGGGAAATCCCGCCTATGTCTGTCCGGCATCGCGATTGCACGGTAGCTCTGGATGGCCCAATGTGGTTCGGGCTTTCAGACCCGGAACGAGGCGGCAATGGCTTACAAAGAGGTCTTTTGGATGGCGTGCGACTCCACCGAGCAGTTGCGGGCGGAGTACGGCCCTTTCCATACCCGTGCCGAAGCCGAAACCGAGGCCAGGAAATTAGGCTTCCTGTACTTGCTCCGCTACGAGCATTTTCTCGGCGAAGATGAAGAGATTCAGGAAGTCCGCTGCATCTTCATTGAACTGCCGGGGGCTCCCAGAGAGATCGAAAGCTCGCCCGTCACCCTGCACACCCGCTGTGCTACCTGCGGAGAGTCCTCCGCTCACGATTACGGCTGGCAAGCCGAGGTGTGGGCCGACATCCACGAATTCGAACACTCCCGCCATCGCGTTCGCCTCTTCGAACACGCCCGCGGCAAAGGATTGAAGGAAATCGCTAACTGGCGCGGTTAGCTCGCTTTACTCAATTCACTCGCGGCCGCCCCATCCAGAAACCAGATCAACTTTCCCGGATTCGGCCTCACTAGCTTGGCAGGGAACTGCTCTCCCGGAGCTTTTCCTTCCAGCACCTCGTGCAGCGCAGGGGCCTTGTCGCTTCCACTTACCAGAAATGCTACTTTGCGTGCCGCATTGAGCAATAGCAGTGTGAAGGTAATCCGGTGCGTATTCATCTTCGGCACCCAGTTGGCTACCACTAAACGCGACTGCTCCCCTAAAGCAGCCGTCTGGGGAAACAGCGACGCCGTATGTCCGTCCGGACCCATCCCAAGAAGAATGAGATCAAATACCGGAATTTCTTCCGCTTTCACGCCGAACTGCTTGCAAATCGTTTCTTCGTACTCCGATGCCGCCGCGGCCGCTTCGGGATTTTCCGTCGGCACGCGAAAGATATTGGCCGCCGCTACAGGAATCTTCGCCAGCATCGCCTCATTCGCCATGCGAAAGTTGCTGTCTGGATCGGTGGGGGCCACGTGCCGTTCATCGCTCCAGAAGAAGAATGTCTTTGTCCAGGGAAAGCTTGTGCGTGCATTCGTGGCCAGAAGATTGAACAGCCCTTTCGGAGTCGATCCGCCGGAAAGCGCAATGGTGAAGCGCCCGCGGGCAGATATCGCCTGCTCCGCGTCGTGGATCACTTCTTCTGCCGCCGCTTCAAACAGCTTCTGCGGGGCCGCCAGAACCCGAATATCTGCAGACTGGCTCATAACTTGACAAGCTGGGTCGCCCGGGTGGCAGCGCATCGCGCGGCTCCCAGCAATCCCGTGCTCTGGTTGATGACCACCTGTACCGGAATGGATTCGATCAGAGGCCGCAGTCGCCCTTTATTCAAAAACGAATCCATGAACAGGGAACTCTTCAGTTTCGGCAGAACCTTTGGAGAGATTCCTCCCGCCAGAAACAATCCGCCTGTAGCCATCAGCTTCAGCGCCAGATTGGAAGCCTCTGCCGCATAGACCGACACCCAGATGTCTAGCGCTTTTTCAGCGACCGCATCCGTGCCGGTCAGAGCTGCCCGCGAGATTGCCGCCGCCTCATCCCCGATCTGAAATTGATGTTCCAACTCTGCCGAAGGCTTTCCATACCCGCTCTCCCGCAGGAACTCAAAAACATTGACCAGTCCCGGGCCCGCTACCACGCGCTCGTAGCTTACGTGCCCGAATCGTTTGCGAAGGAAGCGCAGCAACTCCACCTGCAAATCATCCTGTGGCGCGAAATCCGCATGGCCGCCCTCACAGGCAAACACTCGGTGAGTCTTTCCATCCCAGAACATGCCGGCTTCGCCCAACCCCGTTCCCGGGGCGATGACCGCCTGATTGCCCACGACCGGCCCGGTTACGCGATTCAGCGGAATCAGGTCCCCGGCGCTCAGCGCTCCCACCCCCCACGCGCTCGCTTCCAGATCATTAATCAGTACTGTGGAGGGAAGTTGAATTTGCTTGGCGAGCACGGACTGCTCGATGACCCACGGCAGGTTCGACGTTTCCACACGTCCGTTGCGCACCGGCCCAGCAATTCCGAAACAGGCCACTTCGGGCCGTTGCCGCGAACTTTCCAGAAACTTGATTACGATTTCCCCAAGCTCATGGTGCTCACGGCTGGGAAAGACTTGCTCGCTGACCAGTTGTAGATGGCCGTTCTGCGATTGAAAATAGGCGAGCCGCGCGTTGGTTCCCCCAATATCGCCGGCCAAAATCATTTTTCGAAATTCCTCCAGCGCCTGCCGTCCTTCTCCAGCAGTTCATCCGCTTCCTTCGGTCCCCATGTGCCAGCGGGATAATTCGGGAAGTTCCTCGGCGGCAGCGCTTTCCACACATCCAGCACCGGATTGACCACCGACCAGCCCGCCTCCACCATGTCGGCGCGCTGAAACAGCGTCTGATCCCCGATCATGCAGTCATGCAGCAGCCGTTCATATCCCGTACTCGGCTGCTTGCCAAAATACTGCTGGTACTCAAAGTTCATGTCGACGCCGCCCAGTCTCATCACCGGTCCCGGTACCTTGGCCGCGAAACGCAGTGAAATTCCTTCTTCCGGCTGGATGTGCAGCACCAGTTGGTTCGGCATCAGGTGCTCGACCGGGGTATCGCGAAACAGTACGAACGGCGCCTGACGGAACTGTATCACGATGTGCGTGTTTCGCACCGGCATACGTTTGCCCGTTCTCAGGTAAAACGGCACATCGGCCCAGCGCCAATTATCAATCAACAGCTTCATGGCCACGAAAGTTTCGGTGCGCGAATCCGCCGGAACATCGGCCTCCGACCGGTAGGCTTCCGCTCGCGAGCCGTCGATCGTTCCATCTCCATACTGCCCGCGTACCGTGCGGCTCAGGACTTCCTCGTCGCTGAGCGGTTGGATCGCGTGCAGAATCTTCGCCTGTTCATCGCGGACCGCATTGGCATCGAACGAAATCGGCGGCTCCATCGCCGTCAGGCTGATCAGTTGCATGATGTGATTCGGAACCATGTCGCGCAACGATCCGGCTTGATCGAAATAGCTGCCCCGCTGTTCCACCCCCACCGTCTCGGCCACGGAAATCTGTACATGATCGATGTATCGCCGGTTCCATATCGGCTCGAAGATTCCGTTGGCGAACCGGAACGCCATGATGTTCTGAACGGTTTCTTTTCCCAGGTAGTGGTCGATACGATAAATCTGCTTCTCATCCGCTACTTTCAGTAGTTGTTTGTTCAGCGTCTTCGCCGACTCCAGATCGTGCCCGAAGGGCTTCTCGATGATCACCCGCCGCCAGTGGCCGTCGTTCTGATCCATCAATCCGTTGGCCGCTAGATTTTCAACGATCGAGCCAAAATAGCTCGGGGCAGTCGCCATGTAATAGAAGAAATTCTGGTGGGTCGAGTGTTCCTGGTCGAGCTTGTTCAGCCTCTCCTTGAGCTTCGCGTAGAGTTCCTTGTCTCCAAAATCGCCCGGCATGTAGTAGAAACACTTTTCAAACCAATCCCAGAGTTCGTCCTCGGTGCAGTCGGGACAGTATTCCTTCACATGATCGTGCACCTTCTTGCGGAAGTCTTCATCCGACATCGCCGTCCGCGCGACGCCTAACACTGCGAATTCCTTCGAAAGCAGGTCTGCCCGTGCCAGGTTGTAAAGCGCTGGAATCAGCATCCGGCCTGTCAGATCTCCGGCTGCTCCAAAGATGACCATGACGCAGGGTTCGCCCTGTTTCCCGATGCGTGGCAGTGTTGCTGTCGGCCTTTCCGCTAATTGAGCCATCGAAAATCCCCCAGAATAATCGCGTATGAACCTGCACTGACTCGCCAAACACAAAATTCCTACGTCTCAGGCGCTGACCTTTTCCTTCGGTTTTCCCGCCGTCGGAGCCGCTCCGTGCAGTCCCTCGCTGCCTTCCACGTGCCCGCCAAATTTTTCCCGCATCGCCGACAGCACTTTCTCCGCGAACGTATGCTGCTGCCGCGAGCGGAAGCGCACGAACAGCGCCGCGCTCAGAACATCCACCGGGACCGCTTCTTCAATCGCTGCCTGTATCGTCCATCGCCCTTCGCCGGAATCCTGAACGAAGCCTTCATACTTCGAGAGCGTCGGATTTTCCGCCAGCGCCATCGCCGTCAGGTCCAGCAGCCACGAACTGACCACGCTTCCGCGCCGCCACACTTCCGCAATGTCGGCCAGATTCAGGTCGAAGCGATGCTCTTCCGGCAACTCTTTGCTCACGGCATTTTTGAAAACGTCGAAACCCTCCGCATACGCCTGCATGATCCCGTACTCGATTCCGTTGTGCACCATCTTCACGAAATGGCCGGAACCCGATGGACCGCAGTGCAGATATCCTTCCTCCGACGTGCCGCCTAACTTCTCCCGCCCTGGCGTTCGCGGAATGTCTCCGACTCCCGGAGCCAAGGTCTTGAAGATCGGATCCAGTCGCTGCACCGCCTCATTCGGGCCTCCAATCATCATGCAATAGCCGCGCTCCAATCCCCACACGCCGCCGCTTGTGCCCACATCGATGTAGTTGATGCCTTTCTTTCTCAGTTCTGCCCCCCGGCGCACGTCGTCCTTGAAGTACGAGTTACCGCCATCGATAATCGAATCGCCAGACTGCATGTTCTGCGCCAGCTTTTGCACCGTCTGCTCGGTAGGATCGCCTGCCGGCACCATGATCCATACCGCCCGTGGCGCCCGCAGTTTCCTGATTAGATCCTCCAGCGATGACGAACCCGTTGCTCCCTCTTTCGCCATGCCCTGCACGGCATCCGCGCTCAAGTCCGACACCACCACTTCATGTCCGCCCCGCATCAACCGGCGCGTCATATTTGCGCCCATGCGGCCGAGTCCTACCATTCCGAGTTGCATGCATCTCTCCTGAATTGTTCCGCTGCAGCGTGGTGCCTGCGGTTTAAACGGCCTGTTGGACAGCCTTGAGCAGCGCTTTCAATCCCGCGGTTACGTCTTTTCCGAGGTGTACCCGCAGCGCCCGCCGCCCGCGTTCCGCTAATACCTGGAAATCTCCGCGGGCCTGGGCCGCCTTCACCACGCCGAAGGTGTATTTTTGCTCCGGTACGGGAAGTTCCACAGAATCGTCGCAGGTGATCTGCAGAAATACGCCGCTATTCGGGCCGCCTTTGTACGCCTGCCCGGTCGAGTGCAGGAATCGCGGACCAAATCCCAGGCAGGTCGCTGCCCTCTTTTTATCCCGCACAACATGTCGAATCTTTTGCAGCGCCTCTTCGTGCTCCGCATTCATCTGGATATACGCCAGCAATGCGAAATAATCTCCCGCGCCAATGCGCGAAAGATGCGCCTGGAGATAATCGCCGAACGACTTTCCCTTCGCCGCCTGTGCCAGCGCGCTCGCATTCTTCTGGTCCGTAAACAGCTTCACGCCTGCATCTTCCAGGATCGGTTTCTCCGCTGGCAGCGACCCCGTCTTTTCGTACTCCGTCGTGAGATCGCGCGTGACTACTTTGCTCGCCTCGACATCCGGTTGATTGAAGGCATTGATGCCGATGATTGCCCCCGCCACTGCGGTCGCGATCTCCCAGCGGAAAAACTCCGCACCCAAATCATGGATATCCGCCATCGTGATGCGTACCACAGGCTGTCCGGATTTCTCAATCGCTTCGACCTTCTTCTCCTGTGCGGCGTCGATCCCGTCTTCCAGCCGGATGTACGCGAACACCCGATCATTCCCATAGATCGACGGATCGCCCAGTTCTTCGCGATCGACCGGAATGATTCCTTTGCCGACCTTTCCCGTGGATTCGGCCAATAACTGCTCCAGCCATGCGCCAAGATCCGAAATGCCCGGCGATGTGATGATCGTAACCTTGTCGCGGCCCGCATTCGCCGCCGCTCCTAAAATAATTCCCAGTACTGCGCCCGTATTTTCTTCGATCGATACGTTCGGCCCGCAGCCCCGCACCATCCCTTGCGCGCGCTCCAGGAACTTCTTCGTGTCCAGTCCAATGACCGCTGCCGGCACCATGCCGAAATTTGATAGTGCCGAGTACCGGCCTCCGATTGAAGGCCGTCCAAAAAAAACGTGGCGGAAGTGATCCCCCTCCGCCACCTTCTGCATCTTCGATCCCGGATCAGTGATGGCGATGAAGTGATTTCCCGCCTTCTCCGCCCCCACTGCCTGCTTCGCGCACTCAAAGAAATATTGCTTGAAAATATTCGGTTCCAGCGTCGTGCCCGACTTGCTCGAAACAATAAACAGCGTCTTTGGAATATCAACTTTTTCCTTAAACGCCTTTACCTGCGCCGGGTCGGTGGAGTCCAGAACGTGCAACTGCGGATATCCATTCTGCTTCCCGAACGTCATATCCAGCACTTCCGGGCATAGGCTCGATCCCCCCATGCCCAGCAGCAGGACATCTTTGAATCCGCCGCTTCTTGCATCTTCCGCTACTTTTCTCAGTTCGGATTGTTGCGCAATCTGCCCTTCGACAATGTCCAGCCAGCCGAGCCACTTGCTTTCGTCACTGCCGGTCCACAGCGACGCGTCCCGGTCCCACAGGCGTTTCATCTTTCCCCCAGCTTGCCAGTCCTGCATCGTTGATTTGACTGTGCTGGCGAGGGTTTCGGGCAGGGAAGTCTTCAATCGGCTCACGCGTTCGCCTTTCCTGTGTTCTTCTCCACCGCGTCCAATAACTTCTTGAATGCGTCGGCAAACAGCTTGACGCCTTCGGCCGTCAGTTTGTCCGTCACTTCTTTAATGGAAATCCCGGCCTTTTTCAGGTCCGACATCACTTTTTCCGCTCCCGCAACGTCTTCCGTCAGGCTCTGCCGCAAACGCCCGTGATCGCGGAACGCATCGATTGTCGCCGGCGGCATGGTGTTCACCGTATCCGGACCGATCAACTCCTCCACGTAAATTACATCCCGGTAATTCGGATTCTTCGTGCTTGTGCTGGCCCACAGAACGCGCTGGGTCTGCGCGCCTTTTCCCGCCAGCGCCTGCCACCGCGGCCCGGAAAAAATCTTCTGATACCGCTGATACGTCAGCTTGCCGTTCGCGATCGCCACCTTGCCCATCAGGCTCTTGAGCAACTGCTCCTGCTGGCCGTCCGACGTCGTCTTCAGCCGGTCGCTGATCATTGCATCCACCAGCGTGTCGATCCGGCTGATGAAAAAGCTGGCCACACCCGCCATCTTTTTCAAATTCCCCCCGTTCTTCGCCAGATCTTCCAGGCCCGCGATGTACGCCTCCGCCACTTGTTCGTACACTTCCTGCGCGAACAGCAGCGTCACATTGATATTGATGCCTTCCGAAATCAGTTGCCGGATCGCCGGAATCCCCTCCGCCGTCCCCGGAACCTTGATCATCAGGTTTTCGCGATTCACGCTCTTCCACAGGCGACGCGCCTCTTCCATCGTCTCCTGCGTCTTGTGCGCCAGCACCGGAGAAACTTCCAGGCTCACATAGCCATCGCGGAATTTCGATTCTTCGTACACCGGCCGCAGCAGGTCGGTCGCGCCCTGAATATCTCGAATCGCTATCTGCTCGAACTTGCCTTTCGCGTCCAGATCGTTCCGCTTCGACAGTTCTTTCAGCATGTCGTCATAAAGCGAACTCTCCGCAATCGCCTTTTCAAAGATCGACGGATTCGAAGTCATTCCCCTCAACCCGTCATCGGCGATCATCTGTTTCAGCTTCCCGCTCGTGATCAGATCCCGCCGGATATAGTCCAGCCACATCGATTGTCCGTACTTCAGCAACTCTTGCAGCGGGTTCGCCGCCTTCGTCGAATTTTTTTCCAATACCCCAGTTGGTTGCATCATCATCTCCCTGACTCTCGAAGGACGCCGCCTGCCGTCCCGTTGGTTGTCCGAATTGCGCAAAGGATTAACAACAACCGTGGTTCCCGCTTTCCGATGCGCGTTCTCTATCTCTGTGCGATCGCAGCCTTCGCCTCATCGACCACGTGGTTCACCGTGAATCCGAAAAACTTCAGCAGATCCTTCAGCGGAGCCGATGCGCCGAACCGCGTCATTCCTATCTTTCTGCCCTTCAGTCCTACATAACGTTCCCATCCCAAAGTCGCCGCCATCTCCACCGAAACGCGTGCCGTCACTTCCGGCGGGAACACGCTCTTCTTATAGGCTTCGTCCTGCGCTTCAAACAGCTCCCACGAAGGCATGCTTACCACCCGCGCTTTGATGCCTTCGCCTTTCAGTTTTTCGTACGCTTCCACGCACAGCCCCAGTTCGCTGCCCGTCGCCATCAGGATCACCTCGGGCTTCCCACCCGGAGCGTCCGCCAGCACATACGCGCCCTTCGCTACTCCCGCCGCCGGAGCGTACTTCGATCGGTCCAGTGTCGGAAGCGCCTGGCGCGTCAGCACCAGCGAGACTGGCTGGGTCTGCAATTGCGCGATCACCTTCCATGCCTCCACCACCTCATTCGCATCTCCGGGACGCAGCACGATCATGTTCGGCATCGCCCGCAACCCCGCCAACTGCTCCACCGGTTGATGCGTCGGACCGTCCTCGCCCACGCCAATCGAATCGTGCGTGAAGATGAAAATGGACGGAATCTCCATCAGCGCTGCCAGCCTCATGCTCGCCTTCATGTAATCGCTGAAGTTGAAGAATGTCGCGCCAAACGCGCGCAGACCGGATACCACCATGCCGTTCACGCTTGCGCCCATCACGTGCTCGCGTACTCCAAAGTGCAGGTTGCGCCCGCCGTACTCGCCCGTATTGAAATCGCCCGCGCCCTCAAATTTCAACGTCGTCTTATTAGACGTCGCTAGGTCGGCCGACCCGCCCATGATCCACGGAACGTTCTGCGCCAGCGCATTCAGCACTTTCCCCGAACTTTCGCGCGTCGCCACCCCCTTGGCATCCGCAGGGAACGCCGGCAGGTTCTTGTCCCATCCGTCCGGAAGTTCGCGCCTTTGCATGCGATGTAATTGGTCGGCTAGCTCCGGATATTTCTTCCTATACTGCTCAAATCCCTGCGACCACTTCGCCCGCAAATCACGCCCGCGCCTTCCAACTCCCTCGCGGAACCGTTCCCGCACCTCTTCGGGAACCAGAAATTTCGCGTCCTCCGGCCATCCATAAAACCTCTTCACCAGCCGGACTTCTTCTTCTCCCAGCGGCTCGCCGTGCGCCGCATTTGAATCCTGTTTATGCGGAGACCCATACCCGATGTGGCTATCCACCACGATCAGCGTCGGCCGGTCTTTCGTGTTCTGGAACACCCGGAACGCCCGCGCCAGCATCTCCAGATCGTTCGCGTCGTGGACGCGCGTCACATTCCATCCGTAACCGATGAATCGGGTGATCACATCCTCGCTGAATGACCAATCTGCCGGCCCGTCCAGCGTGATTGAGTTGTGATCGTAGATCCAGCACAGGTTCGACAGTTTCAGATGTCCCGCCAGCGACGCCGCTTCGCCCCCAATGCCTTCCATCAGGTCGCCGTCGCTGCACAGCGTGTAGATGTTGTAGTTGAATGTCTCAAACTCTGGTCGGTTGAAATTTGCCGCCAGCCACTTGCTCGCGATCGCCATGCCAACGCTGTTTCCCACGCCCTGTCCCAGCGGGCCTGTCGTCGTCTCCACCCCAGTCGTGAGATGAGATTCCGGATGTCCCGGCGTGCGGCTCCCCAGCTGTCGAAACCGTTTGATCTCTTCGATCGGGACTGAAAGTTCCTTCAGCACCTGGTTGTGCTCATCCACTTCGCGAACTTCCGCCAGATGCAGCATCGAGTAGAGCAGCATCGAAGCATGCCCGTTCGACAACACAAAGCGGTCGCGATTCAGCCATGTGGGATCCTGCGGGTCGTAGCGCAGAAATTCCTGCCACAAACAATATGTGACGGGAGCTAACCCCATTGGTGCGCCAGGATGTCCGGAATTTGCTTGTTGAACGGCGTCGATCGATAAAGTGCGGATTGTATTAATGCACAACGTGTCCAGTTGCTGCGCTGTGAGGACTGCTTGTTCACCGGCTACCATGCCACTCTCTTCCTCCAGGCGTGCCTTTGCCCGCTTGTCGTTTTATCTCAAGGTATTAGAGTTACCGGTTACAAAAAGGGTTCAATAGGCAAAGTGTATCAAGTTCCCGGATAAGGTGTTCGACGGTGTTGTGAGCCTTGGGGTTGCTCAGGAAGGCGGCAGCTACTTCAGCATGCCGATATAACTTTTCTCGTTGCGCGTTGCTCGGTTCGTTTCTTGCACATATTTCAGAAATTGCCGCAGGCTCTCACGTTCTTCGGTTTCCATCGTCTCAAACTTCACTCGCACCCCGCTGCTCCGTGCGCTGCGGGTCACAATTCCATTCAACGCAAATCCTTTTACCCACACCTTGCCTCCGGAGACCCAAAGCCCGATCTCTACTTTCGACCCCGTCTTGACCGGAGTCGCTGTCTCCACTAGGCATCCGCCCGCGCTCGTATTGCAAAGATTTCCCCAGACTGGCGTGACATTGTCATCCACATGCATTTCCACCGCCACGAAACATTTGATCCGCGGATGTCTGCGCCGATCATCACCTGCGCTCGGCCCAAAAAGATTGGGTTCAAACGGAGGCGCGGGAGACACCTGGCTGGGTGCCGTCACCGGCGCCGCTTCGCGCTTTGCCGCCACCCCCAACTCCTGCTGCGCTGCCTGTGCCTCCGCCTTGATCTCGCGCATCACCCCTACCAGAGTTTCATCCCGCTTTTCAGGAGGAGCATCGCGGTACGCTTGCAGCAATCTTCCAATATGTTGTACGAGATCGGGATCCGACAGTAACCGCGTCCAGTCGGCACCCGTATTGCGCTGGGTCGTTGTCTTGCTCATCGTGCAGCTCGTGCTCCGGCAGAGCTTCCATGGAAAGGGTGATCGAAAAGTAATCTCGCTTCAAGATGACTGAAGTTACCTAGTCCGCCGCCGGCAATTTTTGCACGTATTCCTGCAAATACTTCGTCCGCTCCGGCTCGAGCATCAGGAATTCAAACCCATAGTGATATCCTCGCCGGTAGCGAAGCACCGCCCGCACCTCCCAGGCTCCCGCAGCTCCCGGTAGCTGGAACCCAAGCGACGCCACTTCTCCGGTCGTGAGATCTGATGCGATCAGCAATCCAATGCCGGCTTCCGACACATCCTTGCAGTGACCCTGCAGGTTCTGATATTGCGAACCTATCAAAATCGTTACCGTGACGGGAAACTCCGCGTAATACCGTGGATACCTTCTCCGTCTCCGCTCCGCTTGATTTGTCGAAACTCGCCCGGCCTGGCTTGACATTGAATACGTTACGGCTTCTTCCTCTTCAAAATTCGCTTTCCTGATTCAGCATTGCCTGACCACGGCTCATGTGGGGTCTTCTGCCCTCGGCTGTCTGGCGGCCCCTATTCATCGGGCCGCAGAGTCTTGCTCCAACATCACGCTAAGATCACGATTCATTCTTCAAACAGCACCTTTTGGAACCTTCCCTGCAACAACCCCGCTGATCCTGCTATCCTTTATCCGTTTTAAACTATCGCGAGTTTCGTGAGTGTGCAAATGACGGAGGTATTGGACTCGGGTGTGGCACATTAAGAACTTTCTGAATTGAAGATTCATATTTCCCGGCAAAACTTGCGCTCGGTCCTACCCCGCGTCCGCATCTTCGATATCCAGCTTTTTGCATCCTTCGGCCCGCTAAATGAATCAAAAGCAACCGGTTATGCTAAGGAAGAGAAAAGCGCCATCCGTCCAGCTGTTTTTCCGGCGCTATTGACTCAGGAATGCGCTTGTTGAGAGTTCCCCAAACTGCTTTCATTTTGGCTGTCTTTTCCCTGTTCGCCCCGTGCTTCGCCGGAGCGCAACAATCGTCTCCGTATTCCCAGCCCGCAGTTTCGCTGCCCGGCTCGCAAAGCCCCTTCCTCGGAAGCCAGCCCGAAGGACAGGCCACCGCACAGGTTCTGCAAATCGATTTCAAGGACGCCATTGATCGTGGCCTCCGCACCAATCTCGGCCTGCTCCTGTCGACCGATCAGCAGATCGCTGCTCGTGGTCAGCGCTGGAAGGAGCTTAGTCAGCTCTTGCCTGATATTGAGGCCCACGTTCTTGAGGACGCCCAAAACCAAAGTCTTGCTGCCTTGGGATTCAAGCCCAGCACCTTCCCTATCCCCGGGTTGCCGCGCGTTCTTCCGCCATTTAATTATTTCGACATCCGCGGCACCGTGACTCAATCCTTATTCAACTACCGCAATCTCGAGGGCGAGCGTGCTGCTACTGAGGATTTAAAAACTGCGCGCTGGAACCTGAAAGATGCCCGTGAATTAGTCGTTCTCGCTGTAGGCAACACTTATTTGCTGGCGATCGCTGGTGCCGCTCGCGTCGAAACCGCGGAAGCTCAAGTCAAAAATGCGCAGGCCCTTTACGACAAGGCCGTCGATCAGCAGAATGCCGGACTGACTCCGTCCATCGACACCCTTCGTTCTCACGTCGAGCTTCAGACTCGCGAGCAACAGCTCATCGCCGCCCGCGCCGATCTCGCCAAGCAACGGCTCTCAGTTGCTCGCGTCATCGGCCTTCCGCCGGGCCAAGACTTTGTCCTGACGGAAAAGGCACCCTATCAGGTCTTCACTCCTCTGCCCCTCGAAATTTACCTGCAGCGTGCCTACGCCGCCCGACCCGATTATCAGGCGGCTCAGGCACAGGTCCGTTCCGCTGAACTCTCCTACACGGCTGCTAAAGCCGGCCGCTATCCTACTCTCGATCTCATGGGCAACTACGGCGATATCGGCGTCACTCCCGGGCAGTCCAATGGCACCTGGCAAGTGACCGGCGTCTTGAATATCCCTATTTTTGCAGGCAATCGCGTTCGTGCTGACGAACTTCAGGCCGAGTCGAGGCTCAAACAGGCCCGTTCCCAGTTGGGGGATCTCCGGGGACGCATCGACTACGAAGTCCGCGCCGCTCTGCTCGACCTCAATGCCGCCGCCCAACAGGTCGAAGTGGCTCGCAATTCTGTTTCGCTCGCCGAACAGACCCTCGCCCAGTCCCAGGACCGCTTCGCCGCGGGCGTCACCGATAATCTCGAAGTGGTTCAGGCGCAGGAGTCCGTCGCCGCCGCCCACGAAAGCTATATTGAAAGCTTGTATGCCGACAATCTGGCCAAAGTTGAGTTAGCCCGTGCCATCGGAGACGCCGAAGAAGGCGTCAAACGGTACTTGAAAGGCAATTCACAGTGACCGAACAAACAACCCAGACTCCGCCTCCTCCGGCGGAACAGCAAAGAGATCAGGGCACCAAACCCCTGCCCGCCACCGAACGCGATTTCCATTCGCATTCCCGCACCAGCAGTCCCGGCTTCCGCATCGCCATCGTCATCGGCATCATCGTCCTCTTGGTGGTCGGCTTCTTCATCTATCGCTATCTCACCAGCTACGAGTCCACCGACGATGCCCAGATCGATGGCTACATCAACTCCATCAGTTCCCGCGTGTCTGGCCATGTCATCAAACTGGCCATCCGCGACAACCAGTACGTCCAGGCTGGCACCTTGCTTGTGGCTCTCGACCCGACCGATTACCAGGTCGCTTATAACCGCGCCAAAGCCAATTTCGAGGACGCCGAAGCTGCTGCTCTCGCCGCCGGCGTCACCGTTCCCGTCACCGATGTGAACACCTCCAGCCAGGTCTCCAGCGCCCAGGCCGATATTGAAAGTGCGCGCGCCGGCATTCTCGCCGCCAAGCAGCAATACGAAGCCGCCAAGGCCGAGTTGCAGGAAGCCGAAGCCAACAACTTCAAAGCGCAAAATGATTTGGAACGCTACCGGCAGCTCATATCGAAGCAGGAAATTTCCCAGCAGCAGATGGATACCGCCACCGCTGCCGCAAAGGCCAGCGCTGCCTCAGTCGCGGGCGCCAAAGCCGGCGCGGACGCTGCTCAACAACAGGTCACTGCCGCCCAATCGAAGTTGGTCCAGGCCGAGGCCGCTTGGCGCTACGCCAACACGGCCCCCCGCCAGATGCAGATTAGTCGCGCCCGCGCCGCGCAGGCCGAGGCTCAGGTCCAGCGCACCAAACAGGAACTCGATCAGGCCGATCTCAATCTCCAGTACACAAAAATCATCGCTCCTGTCATCGGCGAAGTCAGTAACCGTACCGTGGAAGTCGGTCAGAACGTCTCTCCCGGCCAGGAGTTGATGAAGCTCATTCAGCTGGATGATGTCTGGATCACCGCTAACTTCAAAGAAACCCAGCTCAAGAACATGCGTGTCGGTCAGCGTGTCACCATCTCTGTCGATGCCAATGGCCGCGAATACAAGGGCCATGTCGATAGTATCGCCGGCGCCAGCGGCGCCCGCTTCAGCTTGCTTCCTCCCGAAAACGCAACCGGAAACTATGTGAAAGTCGTGCAGCGTATTCCGGTCAAAATCGTGCTCGATCCCGGCGAGAACAATGACCACCAGCTGCGTCCGGGAATGTCGGTTGAACCCAAAGTCTGGATTCGTTGATGAGTGCTGGCGCAGCCACGCTGAACCCAACCCATGAATGGCGGCCGGCAGTTAATCCTTGGATTATTGCCCTCGCCGTTACCCTCGCGACCTTCATGGAGGTCCTCGACACCTCCATCGCCAATGTCGCCTTGCCCCATATTGCCGGCGGCCTCTCCGCCGGGCAGGATGAAAGCACTTGGGTCCTCACCTCCTACCTCGTTTCCAACGCCATCGTCCTTCCCCTTAGCGGCTGGCTTTCCTCTATCATGGGCCGCAAGAATTTCTACATGAGCTGCGTCGCCCTGTTCACCATCAGCTCATTTTTCTGCGGACTCGCTCCTAATCTCGCTACCCTGATTCTCTGCCGTGTCATGCAAGGGGCGGGCGGCGGCGGACTGCAGCCCAGCGAACAGGCCATCCTCGCTGATACTTTCCCCCCCGCTAAACGCGGCATGGCCTTCGCCGTTTATGGCATCGCCGTCGTCACCGCGCCTGCCATTGGCCCCACCCTCGGCGGCTGGATCACCGACAATTTCACCTGGCGCTGGATCTTCTTCATTAATATCCCCGTCGGCATTCTCTCGATCCTGCTCACCTCGCGCCTCATCGAAGATCCGCCCTACATGCATCGCCGCAAGCTGCGCGAAACTCACATCGACTACATCGGATTGAGCTTCGTCGCCCTTGGCCTCGGCACTCTCCAGGTCGTGCTCGACAAGGGCCAGCGCGACGATTGGTTCGAATCCAACTTCATCCTTTCCTTTACGATCATCGCGGTTCTATCGCTCTTGTTCGTCATCTTCTGGGAGTGGCGCAGTAAAGACCCCATCATCGATCTCCACCTCTTCCGAGAACGCACCTTCGGCATCTCGAACCTGCTCATGTTCATGCTCGGCTTCGCCTTGCTCGGAAGCACCCTGTTGCTCCCGCTATTCATGCAGACGCTGCTCGGCTATACCGCTGAGCAATCCGGACTCGCCCTCATGCCCGGCGGCTTCTGCATCATGCTGTTGCTGCCGCTCGTCGGATTTCTGCTCTCCCGCTACGCCCCCCGCTGGCTGCTGGTCTTTGGCCTGGCTGTGCTCTCGCTCTCCCTGTTTCACATGACCACCTTCGATCTTCAGATCGATTTCCGCACCACCGTCTTGGCTCGTGTCCTGCAGGCCGTCGGTATGGCATTCCTGTTCGTCCCCATCAACACTGCCGCCTACGCCTTTCTGCCCCGGGACAAGAACAATGCCGCCTCTGGCCTCATGAATCTGGCCCGCAACATAGGCGGTTCGGTCGGCATCTCCTTCGTTACCACCATGCTCGACCGTCGCACCCAGGTTCACCTCACCGACCTTTCCCGCAACCTCGGCCAGGGCAATCCCGCCCTGCAATCCATGATCCAGGGAGCCGCCGGCCAGATGCGCCTCCACGGTTCCAGTGCGGCGCAAGCAACCCAACAGGCCTATGCCTTGATCCAAAATACGGTACAAAGGCAAGCCACCATGCTGTCCTATATCGATAACTTCTGGCTCCTCGGGATCGCCATCCTGCTGATGATCCCCACCGTGTTCCTGATGAAAAAGTCGAAACCGGGCGGCGGAATGGCAGTACACTAGTCGCCGCTATGTTTCGCCTCCTGACCATCGAACGGGAATACGGCTCCGGAGCCGCCAAGATCGCCTCCGAGATCGCCAGGCGTCTGGGATGGACCCTGTGGGATCAGCGCCTCACCGATGAAATCGCCCGTCTCGCTCATGTCGATCCCGCCGCCGTAAAGCGCTGCGACGAACGCATCGACAATCCTTTCTACCGCATGGTCCGCACCTTTCTGCGCGGCAGCTATGAGCGCACCTCATCCCTCACCGGCAGCCACATTTTCGATACCGATTACATGGTCGAAATGATGGAAGAGATCACTGGCAGGATCGCCCAGCAGGGAAATGCCATCCTTGTCGGACGCGGCGCTCCCTTCTTTCTCCGCGAACGTAGCGACGCCTTCCACGTCTTTCTCTACGCGCCCCGTGCCGAGAAACTCCGCCGCTTGCGGGAAGAGGGGATGAGGGAATCCGACGCCGAAGATGCCGTCAACACCGTGGACCGCGAGCGCGTCACCTTCATCAAGCACTACTTCAATGCCAACTGGCCGACCCGCTCCCTCTATCACGTCATGCTGAATACGGCCGTCGGCGACGCCCCCGTCATCGAAACCATCCTCAACACCATGCACCTGGTCGAAGGACGCCCCAAGGCCACCAGTTTCGATTCCTCCCCCACTCCGGTCGAGCATCAGCAATAGCATCCAGGTTGCTCCCAACCTTGTCGCGGACTTTGCGACAGGCTGGATTGCCAGCATCCCCGCCCTACCTTTGCATCGCCGCCGGCCGCATTGGCGCAGGACAGCAATCTTCCCCACACACGTCCTGCCGCGGGCCCATCGCTCCCACGCTGCGCCGTTCCGTGTTCGGATCAATTCTTTCCAGAATCAACTCCCGGATCGCGCCGACAAATTTCGCATGTACTCCCACCGTCTTCGCCCGTGCCATAGGAAGTTGCAGCGACTCGCACAACTGCCGCGCCTCGATATCGAGATCGTAGAGCACCTCCATGTGGTCCGAGATGAAGCTGATCGGCGCCAGCACCACCGCGCTCGCCAGCTTTCCCGCCTTCACCCTGCGCAGATGATCGAGTACATCCGGTTCGAGCCACGGCTGTCCCGGAGGCCCGCTGCGGCTCTGGTACACCAGCACATGATTGCCGATCCTCACCCGCTCCGAAATCAGCCGCCTCACTTCCTCCAGTTGCCGCACGTAATCGGAGGTATTCGCCATCGACATCGGAATGCTGTGCGCCGTATACACAATCTGCACATTTCCGCCCGCACCCTGCGGCACTGATGCGAGCCCCTCGCGCACCCGCTCCTCCGTCGCATCGATATATCCTGGATGATTGAAGAACGCGCGAATCTTATCGATCTGCGGCGCGCCTGCTCCAACTTCGCTTTGTGCGCGCGCAATATCTTCGCGGTATTGCCGGCAGCCCGAGTACGAACTGTAAGCCGACGTCACGAAGCCCAGCGCTCGGCGAATGCCGTCCTGCCGCATTTTGCGCAATGTCTCCGCCAGCAGCGGATGCCAGTTACGGTTTCCCCAATATACCGGCAGCTTTGGACCGTGCGCCGCCAGTTCCGCTTCGATCGCCGCAATCAGGTCGCGCGTCTGCTGGTTGATCGGGCTTTTTCCTTCAAAATGATAATAGTGTTCGGCGACTGCCAGCAGCCGTTCCCGCGGCACATTCTTTCCCCGCAGCACATTCTCCAGAAACGGAATCACATCTTCCCGGGATTCGGGACCGCCGAACGAAACAATCAGGATTGCGTCATAGCTCATGCTTGTAGGTGTAGAGCACTTCAGTTCTATCAGACTGCCCTCCGCTTTCTCCAGTTTCCCGTGCTCATTTTCAATGTTGCAATTACAACATAAGTATGTTGTAATGACAACATCGAAAAGGAGTCGCGATGAGCGAAGCCATCGACGCAATCTTCCAACGGCGGGCGGTTAAGCTGTTTGAGCCGGTAGACGTTCCTCGGGACGTGCGCGAGCAGATTCTCGATGCAGCCCGGCATGCTCCCTCCAGCTTCAACCTCCAGCCCTATCGCTTTTATTGGGTGGCAACTCCCGCCCAGAAGGCCTTCGTGGCCAAACTGTGCATGGGGCAAAAGCCCGCAGAAACCGCTTCCGCACTGGTTGTGGCTGTCGCCGATATCGGATCGTTTCGCTCCACCACGGAAGGCCAGTTGCGGTGGATGCGCAACGGCAATTTCGCAGAAGAAAAAATCCGCGATTACGAGCGCACCGCAAAGATCGGACGCATCTTGTTCATGCCCGGTCCATTCGGATTGTTTGCGCTGCTCAAACGCGCCCTCTTCCGCTTACTGAACCTGTGGAAGGTGATGGGAATGCCTCCCAACTCCCGGCAGGACTGGTTCAAATGGGCAACCAAAAGTACATCCCTGGCGTGTGAGAATCTGATGATCGCGGCCGAAGCATTGGGACTCAATACCTGCCCCATGGAAGGCTTCGATGGCCGCAGGCTCTCGCACTTTCTCGGATTGTCCGGCCGCTGCCATGAGATTGTGATGGTGATCGCCATCGGTAAGAGATCGCGAGCCTACAATGAACCACCGCAATGGCGCAGGCCGCTCGAGGCCACTGTGACTCTCCTATGAACCTTCTCCCGAAAAGCGAAATACCTGACGACATTCTGCGAGACTCGATTCTGGCGCATCTCACAGCCGCCTATTTCTCGGTAGGAAAGCAACTGGAGCGGAAAACCCAGTGTTCGGCGACCCGCGGCTTCATCCTTTCGACACTCCGGAGCGGTACGCCCCTGAATCAGAATCAGATTGCCACACAGCTCGGCTTTGACCGGACCGTCGTACACCGCGCCATCAAGTCCATGGTCCGGGAAGGACACTTGTCCGAGCAAAAGGCCAAATCCGGCAGGGCGATTCTCCTCCATCTGACCGTCAGGGGAAGGAAGTACCGGGAACAATTGATCCAGGCTCGAATCGCCGCCGACGAGAGCCTGCGCCGGCAAATGACCTCCGGAGAGCGCGACACCCTTCTTCGCCTTTTGAAACTCGTCGCGCAATCCGAGTTCTAAGAAACGCTCGCCGGCACACTAAGGATGGGCACCGGTCCCCCTCAACTTCACCGCCGTCATCCTGAGCGCAGCCGCTTTTCCAGCGCAGCGAAGGATCTCCGCAGCAACGACCGCATCCGGCGAGCGTTTCTTTCTTCTGGTATGTTTCGCGTCGCACTCTTCGGGCCACACCATCGCGAAGCGAAAATTTAGCGGGGTGGGATTCGCAATGTCCTATGCGCCCTTTGGCGAAGGCTACGCCGGCGGTTCATCAAGCCTGGAGACGTTCACCGCCGGAGGGTATTCGCCGACGGTGAACGACGGCTATAATCGGACCGGCAGTCTTATCGATTTCATGTACCGCCGCTACAATCCGAC
>DAIDGW010000157.1 GCA_027452245.1 Acidobacteriaceae bacterium | reverse complement strand
AACGGCTCTGGTGCGCGGTTGGCTTCTGAAGCGACCACGTTACCACCTGCACTTCACTCCCACGCACGCCTCTTGGCTTAACCAGGTCGAGCGGTGGTTCGCACTGCTCACCCAGCGGCAGATCAAACGCGGTTCACATAGCAGCGTTCAAGAACTGGAAGATGCCATCCGCGAGTTCATTAAGGTTCACAACCAGCAACCGAAGCCCTTTCGATGGGCCAAGTCCGCAGACCAGATCCTAGCCTCCATTGCGCGGTTCGCTACTGCCACTCTCGCTACTCATGCACCTAAAGTTTATGACAGAAATCAATGACTCAGGAGACTAGCATATACCAAGCCCTGACCATGCTCGCACTACGCCAGGCATCGGGGGAAAGATTGTGGAGAATGTGATTCGAGCACAGTGACGAAAAAATGGACCTCACATCGGGGGAGCTTCAGCCTGCGGGCTTGCGATTGAGCTTCGGTGCGGCTTGTGCACTTTTCGGCTTACGCCGACCGCGCAGGTTCTCCACTGGCCGGCATCTGTCCACGAGATATTGCAAAAAGTTGTTCAGGACCGGCCGATGGTCCGATTGCCGGCAGGCCACCCCATATTCATAGGCAATCTCGCCATCGGAGAAGGGAATACAAACAGCTTTCGTCAGCGCAACCTCCTTTGCGTACTGTTTCGTAACGATGGTGATCCCCGGCCTCACACCCCCATCCACCAGGTGAATCGATTCGGCGGGAGATGCTGAAATATGCAGACATTCCGGCGTGAAGCCATGCGCTTTACACTTCGCAAGAAAAGCATCTTTCAGGGTCTTGGGAAACTGATATTTCGATCCTATGACTTGCTCATTACGCAGATCCGCAAGATGAACCTCAGCACGGTCCCGCAGCGGATGGTTTTCCGGCAGAACGGCGAGCAGCGTGTCGCGAGTCAGATGGAACGATGTCACGTAGGGTTCAGTGATGGGCCATGCGACCAGAGCCACGTCGGCCTTTCCGTTCAGAAGCATGGCGATGGCCTCTTCGTCCGAGTTGCAAGGAGACCGGAACGAGATGCGCATGCCCTCGACCGCCTGGGCTGCAACTACGATCGAGAGAAGTTGTAGATCGACATGGTGTGAGCGGCTAACCGAGAGCCTTTCTGAAAACGCCCTGTGAGCCGCGTCAGAGCGTGCAATTAGACGGTGGAGATTCTCAAGGATCTGCTTTGCTTCTTCGACAAAAACGAAGCCTACGGGCGTAATGGCCCTCACCACGCCTTTGCTCCGGTCGAAGAGTCTGTAGTCGTGATTCTTTTCTACCTTATTGATCCGGGCCGTTACACCCGGCTGCGTCATGTGTAAACGTCTCGCCGTTTCCGTAAAATTGAGCGTCTCCGCCAACACCACAATACATTGAAGGTCGAGTACATCCAATTGATTGATAGTCGCCATCCGCACCCTCGAGAATATTGCACGCAACGGGGCTGAACAAAAAGATGCAGCGTGGCAACTTTCATCCCTCGGACGACCAGCCCGTCTATCCTGCCAGCGCGCGATACACCTTATATCGACGAGAGCGGGTTGAACCAGCAGCCGCACAGGGTACGCACTTGGAGGTCACGCGGGGTCACTATGGTTCTGCTTCCTCGTAGCCCGAGCAACCGCTGTAAGCGGTGTAGCATAATCCTGGCTATGCCTCCAACTATAAAAAGGTTATGCCTGGTGCCTGATTACGGAATTTTGCAGACCGACAGTCTCGTGTTATGCCATTGGCCGGCTAGCTCTGCTGGTTGAGGATTCGAAACCAGCACCCAGTTCACGCCAAACTCCGTTTTTTAGCCGTTCAAAGTCCGCCAGCTTAAAGCCTTTCCAACAGGCTTGTGCCGCACCCTGCTGTTGGCCGATGCTCATCCTGGCAGTTCGAGTGTTCTGTGCCCGCGAACAACTATCCTTGCGCCAAGAACATGCATCCGTCGGCCAACAGCAGGTTGTGGCCCTGCGCTAGACCCGCGCATCTTGAACACATGCCGGTGGTCGCTGGTGTGGTCAACTGAGCGAAGGCCCTGCCGACAGGTACTTTGAGCACCACAAGAGTGAGGGCAAGGGCGAGTTTGCGAGTAGCGTGCTTGATCATTGAATAGTCTCCCTTTTCGCGCGAATGTGCGCTGCGGCGGAGACTAGCGGCTTAAATTACAAAGCCCGAGCGATTAACTGGTTTTGTTGCGCAAGCGAAACAGAGTGGCTTCTGATTGCCGAAACCTTCTTCTGTGGTAGATCGGTCCGAGTGCTCAATGGAAAATCCATAAGCAATCCTTAGAGCCTACCGTTGGAAACGCAACTGACCGAGGGCTGAAGGCTTCGAGCTTCAGCCCTGGCCAGCTTCTACAGAAGTCTACGGATTGAATACGAAGATGCCATCTCCGTTGGTGCCGATAAACACTCTGCCATACGTAGAGAGATCGGCGGCCATCTCGTTGGGCTGATCGCCCATTTTATATGCCGGGGTATCAATCTCTGTCCATGTAGCGCCAGCATCGTCGGAACGGAAAACGCCGTCGGCGATGCCGGTTACCGTCCCCATCACGTAAACCGCAGGCGTGGTGGTAGCGGCCATTCCGACGGACATCAATTCGGGATCTTGAACATTGGTGATTTGCGTGAAAGATAGCCCGGAATCGGTCGAGTGGTACAGCCCCGTAGATGGCAGCGATACCCAGACATCACCTTCAATACCATGGCTGGTTACAACTTCTATCGTTGTGGTGTTGGAGATGGACGGCAAAGCGGCGGTCACGGCAAATGTCACGCCCCCATCGGTGCTGACATAGAAGTTCCCGTTATTGTAGGCATAGAACTTATTCCCGTTTACTTTGTCTGCCGCCAATTCGTTTCCGTATCCACCATCAAAGATACTCGTGCCGGGATAAATGCTCAGAGGTAGGCTCGTGACTACTGTCCACGAACTCCCGAGGTTGGTTGATCGATACGTGTAGCCGCCCTGGCTGGCCCAAACTATAGTTTGACTGGTGGCGGATACGGCAACTAGTCCTCCCGATGCACTGTTTCCATGAGAGGACGGATACTTGGCGAAATCTGTATAACTTACGCCCCCGTTGGTGGAGTACCCGGCATAGGCCGGTCCGTTCCATCCGGCCCGTCCCACGCGAACGATAAAATTCGGGTTGGTTTCCTGTACGGCAACGCCCGTCATATCCCCTGAGCCCTTTCGTGAGCTGACATACGGGAATACCGACGCCATGCAGATGGTCGGCGGCGATGTAAGCGACGTGTGATCGAAACCGCCAACATCGGCCGCGCTGGACAATAACAGATTCGGGCTACCCGCTGGAGGGGCCAGCAGCGTCCCGTCCGTAACCATCTCCTCTTCACCTGCAACTTGAGTCGCCCATGCAACTGTTGGACTTGCCCAGATATTGGTTGTTTGCCAAATATTGAATATATCGGCAGACCAAAGGGCGCCGGCGTTGAATGGATCCCAAACGTAATCGTTGATGCCTTTTGCGTCCCAGACAAGGGAGGGTATGAGCCAAGGATCTGTGGCCACATTGTAGCTACTTGAGAATTGCGTCCAAGTGGCGCCGCCATTGTTGCTCAAGTATGTTGGGCTGTTCCATGAGGCAATGCTAGCGATCACGTTGCTGCTGTTATTGGGATCCACGGCTATTGCGTGGTATGAGCCGCTTGCCGGCGTAACGGTTGACCAAGCGCCGGAGCTTTTGGTCCACTTCAGCACGCCGGTCGTGGTGGCTACATACAGCGTCCCGTCTTTGTTGATGCTTGCCCGCGTTGCATTCACAGTGCTGCTGCCACTCAGCGCAAAGGTACTGCCTCCGTTGGTGCTGAGGTAAATCCCTGCGCTGGTGCCAAGGAAAATATTCTTGGTTACGCCATTCACCGTTCCACCGCTGACGTCAAGAGCAATAAACGTCCCGTTGATGGTGTTGATCTGCGTCCATACAGTTCCGCTGCTGGTGCCCCTGTAGGTGCCGTTTAAAGCGCTGGTGACATATACCACGGTGCTGTTTTGCGGATCAACACCAAGGCGTTCCCCACCGCCTTTGTCGTTGCCGTTGGAGGAAATCTCAAGCGAAAGACCGGCAGCCGCCCAGGTATTGCCGCGATCCGTCGATTTGAGTACTTCTCCCTCTGGAGCCCACGAGTAGGTTTGAGTCCCATACTTTCCGACGGTGGCGTACAGGGTGTCCCCTGTGGGGTCGCTGGGATCGAACGCTATGTTCTCGCACGTGGCATTGTTCCATTGGCTGAAAGGCACCCAGTTCATCAAGCCTTCCCAGGCCCCTGTCGTAGAGTTCCATCTGTAGCAGTTTCCTACGTCCGTGGTGGCGAAAAACAAATTGGGAACCGCTGGATGCGCCTGGATGCTGGTTACGTTGCCTGTCCCGCCTATGCGGACATTCGACCAATAGGAACCGGTCTGCGCAGTTGCGGCAAGTCCTGAGGCGAGGAGGAGGAAACTTGCCAGAAGACTCCGGACTATGATTGGGATTCTCATAAATTCCTTTCTCGTGCTGGGTGCACGATTGCGGTAATTGAAGAATGGCCACAGTTGATGCAGGCAGGGCACGATGAGCGCCCTGCCTGCGATTGTGAAACGGGCGTCAATCAGAATTGCAAACGCCCGCCAATCTGGATGATGCGGTGCTGGCCGGCGCTCGTAACGAGGCCTAAGGTACTGCCATTGCTGAACTCCGAATTGGGGTTGCTGAAGTTCGTGTGGTTCAAGGTATTGATTGCCTCGACGCGAAGGGCGAGGGATGCTTTCTCTCCGCTGAACCAAGGGGGCTGGAACTTCTTGTTGAGACCCGTGTCGAGGTCGAAATACCCTGGCCCATAGAAGGTGTTCTGGTTCCCGCCCTCCTGGATTCCTGAAGGAGCTGTGAAGGCGGTTTTGTTATTCCCGAATACCGATGTGCTGGTGAAGGCGGACCTCCGGGCGTCGGAATTGCTGAAATGCCGTTTGGTTCCCAGGTAGACTGGTATGTCGTAAAAAACGTCGTCTTTGTTGTAGTCATTGGAGCCTGATGTATCGGCGACCGTGAAGGGCGACCCGCTCTGCGCCACGACCGTATTGCTCACGCTCCATCCACCGAGTACCTGATTCAGCAGCCGGCCGGAGAAGTGAGCAGGCACTTCGTACACCTGCAAGAGCGAGAGGCGATTGCGGATGTCATAATTCGCATTTGTGTATTGCGAATGGATATTGTTCTGATCGGTCGTGTACTCGGTTGGGTCGGCGAGCGCGTGGCCCCACGTGTAAGAGGCCTGATACGTCAGGCTGCCCACTGTCTGCCTTGCGGTTGCGATCAGGGCGTTGTAGTTGGATACGCCATCGTTCCGGTAGAACTTGATCTTGCCGAAGTCCGTGTTGTACCGGAGGTTCGTGGGGCTGCTCGTCAGGCCGTCATACGTATTCACATCTGTCTGCACAAGCTGGCCGGATCCATGCGAGCCCGAATACAGCAGGCCCACAACGAGGTGCTTTGGCATCTCCTGCTCGAAACCAAAGTTGTAAATCGCGGACTTCTGCGGCTGCAGATTCTGGTAGGAGCCGTTGAGATCGCCTACGATGACGTTGCCATTCGGGTCGAGCGGCGCGCCCTTCGGGCTGTATCCATTGATGACAATATTGGGGAACTGGAAGCCGTAGGGATTTCCTCCTGGAGGTCCCTGCACCGTTGTCGTTCCGTAGCTGGTAACTGGCTTCGGCGTGGTGTTTTGCATCAGGGTCAAGCTGAGCCGTACCGGAGGCTGGGTTGGCAGGTTATTGGCGACCTGATTCAGATTCAGATCATCCTCATACAGGCCCATGCCGCCGTGAACGACCAGCTTGTTGTCCGACTTCGGCACGGTGTAGGCGAAGGATCCGCGCGGAAGGAAATTAGCCCAGCGCGCGCTCGAGTAGACATTGCTCACGAGCTTGCTGGCAGCTCCGGCGACTTGCGTCTGCAGCGTGCCGCCGGGCGCCAGAACCACGTTGGCGAACGGCTCCGCATTCTTGCCATAGGTGGAGGGGTTGCCGTAATCATCCCAGCGGAGGCCGTAGTTGAGCACCAGATTCGGCGCCACCTTCCAACTGTCTTGGGCATAGGCGCCGAAGCGCGTGTTCCCCGCGCCGAATAGCTGCGGTATGAATTTGCCAGTCGTCCCGGAGAGGGTAAAGATGAGCTCCAGGTCGGTGACGTCGTTCAGGTAGTTGTAGATGCCGAAGTTATTTTGGAGGAACGGCCGTCCGTACACCACGCTGTTGTCGTTTATCTCGTTGTTGTACGCCACCTGGTAGCCGAAAGTCATGTTGTGCTTGCCTTTGACCCAGGAGATGGCATCGCGGACGTAGGTCTGGTGCCCCGTAAAAGTGAACTCGAATATGGTATTGAGCAACGCCGAACAAAAGCAGCCAGACAAAAAGGGCAGTTTCAACTGGCTCTCGCTGTGCGACGTAGGCGCGTAGGCGAAGACGGCGCGCGATTGACCCACGCTGAGTTGATTCAGAAGGGACGGCGTGAACTGGTGCGTGTAGTTGCCTGCGAGGTAGTAGCCGGTGCTCGGCAACTCTCCGTCCAAGGTGGATTGGATCCTTGCCGAACCGCTCTTGCCGTCGAACCGGAGGAAACTCGCATACAAGCGATCCTTGCCCTGGCGCAGCGTATGATCGAGGCGGAAGTTGTACTGCGCGCCGTTCTGCGTCGAAGGAGCGGCGAAGGCGCCCAGGTCTTCGACAGGCAGCCCGCAGGGAAGCGCGCCGCCGCCCAAACCGCAACCGGACGAGTCTAGATCGCTACCGTGCTGAATCGTCTGCACATTCAACGCGCGGTCTGCCGGATTGGGTACAAGACCTTGGTTGATCCCGAGAGAGTTCGGATAGTTCTGCTGCCCCCAGGCGACAAACTCCGGAGCGTAAAACGTGGATAGGCCGCCGCCGGAATTCGCGACTTGTTGATTGAAGTACGAGCCGAAGAAGAAGGTGCGATCCCTCCAGATCGGCCCCCCCAATGCGGTGGAGACATACTGGCGCCGGAAAGGGGTCTCCGTGGTCTCGAACGCCGGGATGGCGGCGAAGGATCCTCCCGTGTAGGTGTAATCCGCGTCGCCATGGAATTTGTTGCTGCCGGACTTGGTCGTCATACTGACCTGCAGTCCGCTGCTCGCTCCATTTTCGACCGAGAAAGTGGTCGAGTCGAGCGCGATCTCCGCGATCATGTCTGGTTGCGGAATAATCGGCACCGAACCTGGGCCGTGGCCGGTATGATTGGTATCGCTGAAGCCACCCAGCTCGCTATTGAGCGGGATGAAGTCGAGCAGGTAGAGATTGCTCTCATTGGAGCGCCCATTGGTGCTTTGCGCCGCGCTGGTGGTGTTGGCGTTGATATTCTCCTGGCCTTCCGCGATGCCGGTCGCGCCCGGAGCGGTGCTGAGCAGGCCCATGGTGGCGCGGTTCTGCAACGGATATTCCGCGATCTCGCGCGCGCTCAAGGTGTATTGCAGTCGCGTTTCGTCGGGATTGAGGCCATGGCCGTTGTCGGCCGAGACGCTGATGGTTTCGGCGGCAGCCGATCCGACTTTGAGCGCAACGTTGATGCCCGCCGTCTGCTCGGTCGTGACCCTCTGCTCGATCACCGCCTTCTGGAACCCGGGCGCTTCGACGCTGACCCTGTAGAGGCCTGGCGCCACGCTGTTGAAGGTGTACTGGCCGGACTTCTGGGTCACAAAAGTCAGAGCCACGTTGGTGTCGATGTTGGTCAGCGTCACGTTAGCCCCGTTGACGACTGCGCCCGAAGGATCTGTCACTGTGCCCTGGACGGTGCTGGTGAATTGCGCCTGCGCCGCAGGGGCGACAAACGCCAGAACTAGAAAGGTGGTGAGTAGTAATCCTATTCGCTTCATTGGTGTTGCCTCCTGAATGGTGTAAATGTTTTCATTGCACCGCTAGCTACCCTTAACCCGGCAGGAGCTTCTTTCCCGCTGGACTGGATCGAGATTGTTTACCTCGAGCTTTTCAAGGGTTCTTTGGTTCTTTTGGCTTTCTAGGGGTTCCGCTCTTGCGAGTCAAGCTGGAACCCGTTATGCAACGGTTACGCGTTAGTAACCAGTTTGTTTGCAACATGTTGCATGGTATCCGTAACGTGACGTAACGAACGTTTCCTGCTTGCCGCCTCACGCCTCTGTTTGGTAAAATGGCTGCCACTGATAGGGGGTGCTTCCAATTTCGTCCCAAACACAAGCCCCGGGCGAAGCCGAAGAAATCCAGACAGTGCTTTCTTCGGAATCCTTTTCTGAAGCTCCCAGCATGGCCAGGCTTCTTAAGTATTTATGCAACAACTATTTCAGCGAGAACAAAAGCGGCCTCAACGAGTACAGAATCGCGGTGGAAGCACTAGGGCGTCCTGCGGAGTTTGATCCCGCAAAGAATTCCAGCGTGCGCGTGGAGATGCACCGGCTTCGTGGGAGGCTGCGGAAGTACTACGAAACAGAGGGAGCGAACAACCCTCTCAGAATCACCCTGGAGGACGGCCATTACGGACTTCAGTTTGTTCGGCGTGGAGATGGACTGCCTGCCTCTTCCAGTGAGTCGCAAGGGGCCAGGAACCCCGCTGAGGAACAGGGGGACGCATTAACCCGGCGCGACTACCCTCCCGGTAAGCCACCGGTAGAGGGGAATGCTGTTGATAAGCCAGCGAGAAGCCGAATCCCCAACGCATCGACAAAGGGCGTGGCAATCGGCGCGACAATCGTTGCCGTGGCGTTCGTTTCCGTTTGGATGTTGATTGGAGCACCGTGGCGCGGAAGATTGGCCCAAACCCTCGTTGCTCCCCCTCCTCCATCAGTGGCTGGCGCCTCAGCTGCCGGGGCGGCCGACAATCGATCTGTACTCATCCTCGCCGGCTATCCAAAAGAGAAGTATATTGACCGCGAGGGAAGAGTCTGGGGGGGTGATCGCTACTTCACTGGCGGAGAGGCAGTTGAGCTAAACGTTCCATTCATTCAGGGAACGGCAGATATAACAATGTACCGCACTGCTCGAACCGGGGAATTCAGCTATAACATTCCTGTAAAGCCAGGCATATATGAATTACGGTTGCACTTCGTCGAAACGACCTTCGGACCGGGTACGCCCGCCGGCAGGGGAGAGAGCAGCAGGGTTTTCTCCGTGTTTCTGGGCGAACGACCCTTATTGGTCGATTTCGACGTTCTGAGCGATGCAGGGGGAAACTATCGGGCCTTTACGCGGGTGTTCAAAGGTGTTTCCGCCAGCAGCGACGGGAAGATTCATCTCAGGTTTCTCCGGGGATTCGATTCACCCATTGTCAATGCTATCGAGTTGGTACCCGAAGTCAGTGGCAGGATGAATCCGGTGCGGATTGTGATGCAGGCCAACTCTTATGTCGACCATGCTGGGCACCTTTGGGCGTCTGACCAGTATGCCATCGGAGGGCTTTTAGATACTCATCAGAAAATTTCACTGGACACTGCTGACCCGCATCTCTTCGATGGTGAACGGTTTGGGCACTTCGCTTATCAGATACCCGTGGCTCTGGGTCGCTATACGGTTACTTTGCATTTTACAGAAGCATATTTCGGCACGGTAATTGCAGCGCCCGCTGCTGGTGCTGGCCGGTTGTTTGACGTCTACGCCAACGGTGTGTCGTTGTTGCGCAATTTCGACATTTTGGAGAAAGCCGGGGGACCCAACAGACCGGTGACAGAATCCTTCCACGGTATCGAGCCAAACGCAGCAGGCCTGATCGTTCTGAGTTTTATCCCGGTTAAGAACTATGCGTGCGTGAATGCCATTGAAGTAACGGATGAGTCTGAGTAAGCGCACCTTCCCATCCCATTTGATTCATCGCCAGTCATAGTTTGCGTGATCCTCCAGCACAACCAAAGAAGCGTTAACCAGGCAAAACATTTGCGCTTGCACGGTGTGGCGGGAAGGAGTTCGGTCAGCAGTTCAATGTCCACCCCGCATCATATCCCGCGCACTCTTTGGTCCGGCTACGCCGGGTTAGGATTCTGCAATGTGCTGCGTTGAGTTACATTGTTCTGCTCGAACTTACGCGTGACTTGGACGACTGATGTCCATACCGCATGGCCGCTGCTTCTGTATGTGCGTATTCACAGCAATTCTAGAACGGCGGAGGCTAAGAACTGATCGCCTCAAAGGCTGTCCCTGATCCGTACATAACAACCGGGCGCAAGTGGATGCGATGTAGAGAAAGCCGCGTGGAGTCGATGGATGCGGGGTTACACGCGGAGTTTCTGGCATCATTTTTCCTGCACCTTTCAGGTGCGGGGCGCGGGTAGGATGTGGTCATGAAGCCGCCCCGGAAACCGTCGCCCACCGAATCCCCGCTGCTATTTGAGATGGATGACGAGCCGCTCGAGGAAACCCTGACCGCGTGGGGCGGGGTGCCGCTTGTGGTGCAGGCGTTTCGATCACTCAACGTTCCGGCCAGCGTGCGTCAACATGTGCGGATCAAGCAGCGGGAGCGGGGCTACGACGAGGCCACGATGGTGGAGAGCTTCGTGGTGCTGAACGCGGTGGGCGGCGAGTGCCTGGAGGACTTTGCCCACTTGCGGGAGGATGCGGGACTGAAGGAAATGCTGGGCCACGAGGTACCTTCTCCGGAATCGGCGCGGCAGTTTCTGAACCGGTTTCATTCCGAAGAGAAGCTGGACGAAGCCCGGGACGGGCGGAAGCCGGAGCAGATCGCTTTCATTCCGGAAGAGGCCGATGCGTTGAGCGGGCTGGGCGAAGTGAACCGAGAACTGGTGCGGGAGCTTGGCCGCCGCTGCGCGGATCAGCGCATCGCGACCGTGGATCAGGATGCGACGATCATCGAAAGCCATAAGCAGCAGGCGCTCAGAACCTATGAGGGAGAGCGCGGCTACCAGCCGATGCTGGCGGTGTGGGCGGAGATGGATGCGGTCCTGGCCGATGAGTTCCGCGACGGCAACGTGCCGGCAATGATGTCGCCTCTGACGGTGGCCCAACGGGCCTTCGCCGCGCTGCCGGAGACGGTGGACACTTTCTACTATCGCGGCGATTCGGCCTGTCACGAGAAGGAATTACTTCAGTGGCTGCGCGATGAGAAGCGTGCCGATGGCCCACGGGGGCGGATCGGTTTCGCCGTGAGCGCGCGCATGAGCGAGGCGCTGCATCGGGCCATTCTGCAAGTGCATGAGGCGGGTTGGAGTCTCTACGGCAAGACCGACGGCAAGGAAATCCGCGAGTGCGCGGAGGTGGATTTTGTGCCGGGAGAGAAGAGCGAGAACAAAGATACGCGGCCCTTGCGCTACGTGGCGATTCGCATTCGTCCGCGGCAGGAGGAACTGTTTGCCGACGGCAGCCGGGAGAAACATTTTGCCGTGGTGAGCAATATTTGGGAGTGGACGCCGGAGCGGCTGATCCAGTGGCATCGGGAGAAGGCGGGAACGATTGAAGCGGTGCACGATGTGCTGAAGAACGAGCTGGCCGGCGGCGTGATGCCGAGCAAATACTTTGGCGCGAATGCTGCGTGGCTGCGGCTAGCGGTGATCGCGCACAACGTGCTGACGGCGCTGAAACGGATCGCGATGCCCCCGGAGTTGTTGCGCGCGCGGCCCAAGCGGCTGCGTTTTCTCGTCATCAACACGGCGGGGCGCATCGTGCAACATGCGCGCAAGACCCTGCTGCGGCTGGCCGCGCTCGCCGACCGCATCGCGTTATGGAAGGAGGCTATGCGACTGCTGCCGATCACACCATGAGAAAGGGGTTCCGGAGTGGGTATCGATGACATTTTTCTGAGCCGATTGTGACCGGGCGGGGTGGAATTATGTCTTGCATAAGCTGTTGAGCAGCTGACCGGCGCCCAGAAGCGGCGTTCCCCGGCAGTTGCAGGCTACTCGCAGGCAGGATGCGCTGCAGGAACCCCTGTCGACGACCCAAATCCCCCTCGCCGCGACATCCTCCCACGGCAATCGCACTTGAAATGGTCCTGAGCCACATTTGGCACGGATCATGTTTGCCACTTACGTAGAGGGTTGAGAGGCATGAAGTTCCTTTCAGGGGGATTTCATGTCGAGAGAAGACACGTTGGAGCAGTTTGGCGCCTGCTGGGAAGGTCTTGAGGACCCGCGCAGCGGCAATACCGCGCTGCACGACTTTCACGAACTGCTGATGATCGCTTTGTGCGCTGTGCTGTGCGGCTGTCAGGGTGCGGTGGACATGGCGCTTTTTGCCGAAAGCAAAGAGCCTTTTCTGCGCGGCTTTCTCACCTTGGCCAATGGGGTGCCGAGCCACGACACCTTCAGCCGCCTGTTCCGCAATCTCGATCCGGATCAGTTTCGCGATTCATTTCAGCGGTTTATGACGCAGTTCTCGGAGCCATTGCAAGGCGTGGTGGCCATCGATGGCAAGGTGTTGCGCCGATCGTTTGATCGGGCCAGCGGCAAGTCGGCGCTACACATGGTCAGCGCCTGGGGATGCCGGCAGCGCTTGGTGCTGGCCCAGATCGCTACCGATGCCAAGTCCAACGAGATTACGGCGGTGCCCAAGCTGTTGCGGATGCTGTCCCTGAAGGGCACTATTGTGACTGCCGATGCCCTCAACTGCCAGCGCACCATCGCCGGGCAAATCGTAGAACAAAAGGGCGATTATGCTCTGGCGCTGAAGGGAAATCAAGGTACGCTGCATGACGATGTGGTTTTGCTTCTTGACGATCCGGAGCTGAAAGCGAGCCGGTCCGCGCCGATAGTCGAGGCCGATCACGGGCGCATCGAGGCGCGCACGGCAACCGTATCGACCGAGATCGGCTGGCTCACCAAGCAGCATCAATGGCCGGGCCTGAAGGCCATCGGCAAAGTGGTGCGGGTGCGCGAAACCGCGGAGAAGACCACTACCGAGACTGCCTATTACCTGCTCAGCCGGGTGTTGACGCCGGAGCGCTTCAACGAGGTGGTTCGCCAGCACTGGGGCGTTGAAAACAGCCTCCACTGGCGGCTGGATGTGGTGATGAACGAGGATCAGGACAGAACCCGAATGGGGCACGTGCCACACAACATGGCGGTGCTGCGCCACATGGCCATCAATGCCATGCAAGAGGAAGAATCGAAAGGCTCCCTGCGCGGCAAGTTCAAACGCGCCGGATGGGACGATGACTACCTGCTCCGACTCCTGGAGCTATTTTGAAATGCGATTGCCCTGACTGACATACATCTTCCCGCCATTGTAGACATAGAATTTGTTACCATTTACCTTGTCTGCGGCCAATGGATTCCCATTACCGCTGAATATATCGCTCCCGGTAGCAACATTCTGGGGAAGACCGGTGATTTGCGTCCACGTACTCCCTAGGTCGGTAGAGCGATATGTATAACCCCCCTGGAGAGACCAGACGATTGTCTGGCTGTTAGCAGATACAGCAACTACGCCTCCCGCCCCGGTGGGTGGATACGTACTGAAATCGGTATAAGTTGCGCCACTATTCGTAGAATAACCGGCATAGGTTGGCCCGTTCCATCCAGTCCGTCCCACGCGAACGATAAAACTTGGGTTGATCTGCTCGACCGCTACACCGGTCATGTCCCCAATGCCATTGAGACTAGCAATGTACGGAAAATAATTCGCCATCGCCGTAGCCGGCGGCGCTGTAATGGAATGGTGATCAAAGCCCCCTACGTCCGCTACGCTCGACAACAATACGTTCTGACTGCCAGATGGAGGAGCCAGCAGCGTTCCGTCGGTTACTGATTCCTCTTCCCCAACTGCCTGTGCATTCCAGGCAACAGGGCTGGCCCACACATTGGTTGTTTGCCATAGCTCGAATTCATCGCCGAACCAGACGGCGCCGGTGTTATGTGGATCCCATGCGAAGTCGTTAATGCCTTTGCCATTCCATCCGTTCCCATTCATCCATGGAACTTCCGACATATCGTACGTAGCGCCTGATATCAGCGTCCAGGTCGAGCCGCCATTGCTGCTCAGATATGTTGGGCTGTCCCAGGTGCTGATGCTTGCAATCACATTGCTGCAGTTGTTTGGATCTACTGCGACTGCATGGTATGAGCCGCTCGCCGGCGTAACTGTTGACCAGGCGGACCCGTTCCACTTCAGCACGTCGGTCGAAGTGGCCACATACATCGTCCCATTCTTGCTGATGCTTGCCCGCTCTGCCGCCACGGAGTTGCTGCCGCTCAGCGCAAATGTGTTGCCGCCATCTGTGCTCAGGTAGACCCCGGCGCTGGTGCCAAGGAAAATATTCTTGGTCACTCCATTCACCGTTCCGCCGCTTACATCAAAAGCTATGAATCTCCCATTGATGTTGTTGATCTGAGTCCATACAGTCCCGCCGCTGGTTCCCCTGTAGGTGCCGCCTGAGTAGGTGGTGAGATAGACCACGCTGCTGTTCTGCGGATCAACGCCAAGACGTTCCCCTCCGCTCTTGTCCTGGCCGTTGGCGGAGACCCAGACCGCAAGGCCGGCGTCCGCCCAGGTATTCCCGCCGTCGATAGACTTGATCACTTTTCCCTCAGGTGCCCACGAGTACGTGTAGTTCGCGAACTTGCCGACCGTTGCGTACAGAATATTCCCCGTGGAATCGTTGGGGTCGTAAGCAATGTTTTCACATGCGGCGTTATTCCACTGGCTTGGAGGGACCCAGTTCATCAAGGCCACCCAGGCCCCGGTCGTCGCATTCCACTTGTAGCAATTTCCTACATCCGTGGTGGCAAAAAACAGATTGGGGACCGCCGTGTCTGCTTGGATGCTGGTTATATTGCCTGTTCCGCCTATTCTGACGTTTGACCAGGTGTAAGTCTGCGAGGTTGCGTCAAGGAGTGCAACTAAGAAGAAAAGACCTGCGAACAGATTCCGGACGATACTTGGCGCGTGCATAAACATCTCGATGAATTTAGATGCCCGACTTACATCACCAGAAAGAAAGGCGCGGACTGGTAGCCCTCGCACCTCTCTCCTGGGTCAGTTGTGATATCCCTCGTCAATCAGAATTCCAGACGACTGCCGATCTGGATGATACGGTGCTGGAACGCACTCGTAACGAGTCCCAGAGAAAAGCTGTTGCTGAGCTCGCTGCTGGGATCTCCATAGTTCGCGTGGTTCAGGACATTGATGCCCTCAACACGGAGGGAGAGGAATGATTTCTCGCCTCCGCGCTATGGTGCCTTGTATAAGTCAAAACAATATTTTCAATGCTGCCTGCATATTCCGTGGAAGATTCTGCTGCCCAGTAATCTGGCCAAAGCCGGCTGAACCAAAAGCCGTATTCGGTGCGCCGAACTGTACCTTGTTAAGGACATTAAAGGCTTCTAGGCGGAATTGAAGATGGATGTCACGATAGACCGCAAAGTTTTTGATTGCGGATAAATCATCCTGAAAACCACGCGGGGATCGGAGGGCGCCCGCTGAGCGGGGTACATCCCCGACTTCAAACGACTGGCTAAGTCGAAATGCAGCAGGATTGAAATACGCTTGTGTTTGCCCCTTTCCTCCGAGCCTTTGATGGGTTGACCCGGACGTCAGCGGCCTAACGCCGGGAACATAACTAGGCCTGCTTCCGGAAAAATATTCTGCTCCTGTCTGACCAAGTCCAAGAGGAAAACCTGATTGTACAAAGACGATCGAGGCTACTGTCCATCCGCCCACCAGTTGGTTTGCCCACACCGGCATGTCGCTGCCGAACTTCTGCCCCTTGCCAAAGGGAAGAGGGTAGATAAGATTTCCCACCACACGCTGCGGAATATCCGTCGCCAGCGTCGACCGCTCATCCTGATGGAGCAAATAGAAGTCCGAGATTCCAGGATTCCCGGAGGGATTCAGAAAGCCATTCGTAAGATCACTAACATTACCGATTAGTTTCGACCAGGTATAAGCTACAGTGCCGCTCAGGCCGCTTGGACGATTTACGGCAAGAACGACCTGTAGCGCATTATAGGAGGCAGAGCCGTGGTCGTAAAATAGATAGGTCAACGATCCATTTTGCATTCCACCATTCGGTGCATATTGAGGAAACGCAGCTAACAACTGAGAGCGTTGCACGGTTGGGGCCGCAAGTGTTCCCGTAGCACTAGAGCCATAGAATGGGTTGCTAACCAGCGTCTGCAAGTACGAGACCTGCGCCTGATCGCCAGGAGTAGAAAAGTACTTCGGATTCAGATCGTTCGGTCGCCAGTTTAATGGAAGATGAACTCCGTGACCTCCAGCATAGTTCAGACTAAAGACTATGCTTTGGGGAAAGCTCTGCTCCACACCAAAATTCCATTGCTGTTGATAGGAGACAGGATTCTTGTATACAAAAGCGCCAAGGCTGGATCCCGCGCCGACCGCAACACCAGCGGATGCGCCTTGCGGGAGCAGTACTCCGGACGGAAACGGATTGTCGACCGTATTTACAGGAACTCTGCCGTCGATCGTCGCAACATAGGGTGTGTATTGCGCGTAGCCGATTGTGCCATCGCCGTACCCGCGTTCCGATGTCGGCAAATAGAGTATCGAGTACCCTCCACGGACAACGGTCGTCGGTGCCATCTCGTAAGAGAATCCGGCCCGTGGCTCAACTTTGTTCGTAGTTGGCCAAGTGCGTGAGGGATTTCCGGAAACTCCAAGGTATTGAGTCCCGCCGCTAAATGGAAGGCCGATGGAGGTGGAAAGTGGATTCGCTACAGTCGGGTTAAAATCGGCCCAGCGATTGTGCCTTTCTTTGAATCCTGTCTCAATATTCCAGCGCACCCCTAGATTTACCGTGAGCTTCGGCATGACACGCCAGTCGTCCTGCAGGAAGAGGGCGTTATAAAACTGGTTAAAAGCCACAGTCTCCTGCCTGGTAAGTCCTCCGTAGCTTGGATATCCAAGCAGGAAAGCAGCCCAGGAATCAAACGCGCCTTGGGCAGAAGGAACGCTTGCATTCGGGTTCGGCCCACTCGTAAATGTCGGCGTAAAGGTAAAACTGCCAGATGGATTTCCGAGCCCCCCCTGATTTTCCAGTATCATCTGACCACTGTAGCCGAAGGTAAACAGCTGATTGCCATGCTGCAATATTGCAGTGGCGTTCAGTGAGTGAGTGTAGTGTTCCCACAGATTGAATCCGGAACCGATGGCTGAGGAAAGTGCCTGTAGGCCATTGAAGTTGATCTGTGGGATTCCCGGTGTCTGTTGCTGAGAGGTGAATAAGGTTGAAAAGCCGTAATTCTTGGCGTTGAAATTGTAAAAAGAATTGCCTAATTGTAGGTTTGTCTGACGCGCAAACCCATAGTTGAACTGTAGCACCAGCGAAGGCGATACCGTCCATACATGCCCCAGCGCAAACAAATAAGCGGTTAACGCCTGGTTCCAACCCGTGGGTTCGCCTGCCTTATTGAATAGACCGTAGTTTTGATGGCTATCTACATCGCGGGTTCCACGGATGAAACTTCTCTGGTTCGCGGAAAAGTTGTGGTCGACACGAAAATTGAATTGGTTTTCGCTATCGATGATATTCGTCGCATAGTTGTAATTGTTCACTACTCCGGCAGCATTCGGAGCTGGCAAAAGCGGCACAATCGCTTGCGCAACCGGGTCAATGTTTGGGATATACTGACCCGCTGCATAGCATGTAGTGTTGCTGCATGCAGATGGAATCGGCTGGCGGACATATTGTCCTGGGTTTGCCGGATCTGGAGCTACGTTATTCGGGGAGTAGATCAGATCTGGTGCCTCGGTGAAGATGCCCTTCCGCATCAGCGCCGTTGGCAGCGTGGTCGTCTGATACGTCGGCGCTAGGTTTCGCGTGCCTTCATATCCGAAAGTAAAGAAAGTTTTATCTTTTCCATTGTAAAGACGCGGTATAAAGACTGGTCCACTAACAAAAATACCGAACTGATTGAAATGGTGCGGCAAAGTAAAATCGTGGCGTCCGGGAAAAGGATATATACCGCTTCTCTTGGTGAAGAAATTGGCTGCATCCAATGCATCGTTGCGGAAGAACTCATATACATCTCCGTGTAAGTGATTTCCACCAGCATTCGTGACGATATCGAGAAAGCCGCCGCTGGATCGCCCGAACTGAGCCGGAGGATTGGACGTAATCACCTTGAATTGATTCACTACTTCGACTGAAGGTGTCAACGCCGGCTGCCCCTGACAGCAGACAGTGATCGGGATTCCGTCCAGCATGACTTGGTTCGATCCGCCGATGCCGCCATTGGCTTCGAAGTTGTTCGTGGCGGCGGCCACAACCGCTCCTCGAGTTGTGCTCAGTCCCTGTCCAAAAAAGTTTCCAGGCGCAATTCCGGGAGATAATGCCGCCAACCCATAGGGATTCCGTCCGTTGAGCGGTAGTTCACTGACTTTCTGTGGACCCACGGTATAGGACAGGGTCGAGTCCTGAGTGTCCATCTGGGTGTCGCTTTCAGACTGAACCGTGACGGAACTGGTTGTACTGCCTATCTCCATCGTCAAATCCAGCTTCGCAGTCTGGGCGACGGACAAGGTGACCGATGTCTTCGTCTTCTTGAAGCCAGGCATCTCCGCTACAACATCGTATCCACCTGCCTGTAGTTGCGAGAAGACATATGTACCGGTGTTATTAGTTTGGCTGTGTAGAACTACCTGTGTGGAGGTGTCGGTGATGGTTACGGTCGCCCCGCCCACAATGGCCCCAGTCGGATCAGTAATCCGTCCGGTGATCGTGTTATTTGCAACCTGCGCATGAGCGCTGAATGCTATTGCCGCGCAAAACAATACCACCAGCGCGGATCGGTAGAACGCACCTCTTGCTCTTCTATCCCACCTTTGACACATTGAAAGAAAAATTGTGGCGCGTTTAGGGTTGAATTCTTGATCATTGCACGATGTTGGTGGAAGGGTGGTGTCATTTCGCTGCATGTAGCTGTCCTCACAAGTAGGATTTACCGCTGTTTTGCTTGATATTCCTAAACAAGGCCGAAAATGCGGTTTTTTCTGATCCCATTGAAACGTGCTCCCGGCGTCACACGAAAGCCAAGTATCATGGTGTTACGTTACGCAGTAACATTCGTAAGTTTTAGATTTAAAATGAGATATAAGGTTCAACCAACTTCGTGCAGCAGAACGATCCCTCACTGCTGTCCAAATGACGGGAGGGGAACAGAGGAATTTGTTCGGCAGCGAGCAGCGGCGGGTGCTGCAAGGGCTGATTGATCCACAGCCAGAGGTCGCGATAGACGAATAACTGCTGGCGTAGCGCAGGAGGGCGGCGAGATTGGACAGGCTTCAGCGAAGCGGGGGCGCAGTTGCATGAGCTTGCTGGTCGCATCATCGATGAAGATCAGCAACGTGCAGGGCTCGCGCCGCTCTCGGCAAGCTCGGTGATGAGCGTGTGCCGGTTGTCGTGCCAGCGTCCCTTCACACCGGCGTTCGCGCGCGCTCTCGTCCAGACGGTTTTTAGTGTCGTCACATGGCGGGTTGGGTCGGTCGGTTGCGGTGAACCGAAGGAAATGACATACCACTCCGGTTGGAGCGCTCCGAACTTCTGCTTGCACCACTCGACATAATCCGTCAGGACGGCGAACAGTCCGAGTTCAAAGGAATGGTCCTGCCCTCCCCGCCCGCCGTCTTGGCGCGGTCTACTGCCAGATACTGCTTCGCAAAATTGATCTGTGCCCAAGTCAACTGCTCAGAGCGTTTTCCTCACAGGTGTAGATCATTGCCTAGGCGGACGAAATACAGGGATCTCTCCGCTACGCCAAACGATAGAGCCGTTTGGTTCCGGTCGAGATGACGGAGGTTTGTACTACACCTGAGAGGGAAATGCACTAATCTCCCCATCGCGCATCCCGGCGTTGAGGGCCAGCGTCGGCGCAAGGTAAATGTGGGGTGAGCGGGCCTTCGCTGCCTCCTGCAGCAACCGCTTTTTCTCGTCTTCGCTGTATGCCTTGCCGATGACTTCGCGTGTCTTCAGCTTGAGCATCTTCTTCTTGCGGAGGCGAACACGGATCCGGTCGTCCGGTTCGCCAAGAATCCGAAGGAGAAATGCCATGCGGAGTTCAATGCTCCCAGTAGCGCGATAGCGCCACTTTACTGAATGCTTGTCGCTCCAGTGATAGCATTCACTTTCCAGGGTTTTGGATCTGGCAGACGCAGTTTTCCGTTTCCAATATCGAGCGGCATCCACAGATAGCGGGAGTCCCAAAGTGCACGCGGGTTCCAGATATCGCCCATATAGATGACCGATGTCTCTCGTGTTCCCTTTAGTTTGAAGAGCATCGTCGGCTGCGAGCCATAGGTGTTGGGTTCAGGCGGCGCAATATTCTGGAAGCTCGACCAGGGCCCATGAATGCTGTGCGAGACGGCATAGACATCAGGGTTAGGACGCCAGCCCGTCATGTGCGAGCCGACCACGTAATACCAGGCACCAAGATGCACAAGTGCGCCACCTTCGAGCGGCACCGGCACGAAACTCGTCTTTTCGGCAACCCCGAGATCGTCGGCAGTGAGTTTCGCGATGAAGAAGCCCTTCGTCGGACGGGATTCGAAGATGAGATAAGCCGTGCCGTCGTCGTCCACGAACTGGCCAATGTCCCGGCTTTCTTCTCCGAGCGGACGGAAACCGCGCACAAATGTGTATGGTCCACAAACGGAACTGCTGGTAGCAATCCCGACGCGTGCCACCTTGTAATGGCTGTCGTCGAGATGAAAATACATCACGAACTGCCTGGTATGTGTGTCGTGGTAGACCTTAGGTCTTTCCAGCACCCAGTTAGGACCAAGATCCTCAGGGTCTGCGAGGGCGAGCGCATCGCCATGACTCGTCCAATGCACGAAGTCGGACGAGTCGTAGCAGGAGACATAGCGCTTTGCCGGATCCTGGCCCTGAGCGCGATCTTCCCCAAACCAGAAGAACTTGCCGTCGTAGCGAATAACCCCTCCACCATGCGCTTCGATCCTGGCTCCTTGCGTGTCGCTCCAGACTGCGCCGGGCCGCACGATGTTGCTTGCGGCCTGAGCGAAATCGTGCATCGAATAGAGAAAGCAAATCGCGAAAGCGGCACAGCAGCAGATATGTTTGAAGGCGGTCATAGCAGGCTTTCCGATGGAGTCACCGAGGATCATGCAATGATGTGAACGGAGATGCAGGGAGCCCGGCTCCATTGAAGAGGTTGCAGTCTGGCGCTGAGGCCCATCCATAGCGCACGGCCTCTGGAAACGGGACTTTGCTGCTGGAGGCTACCACGCTATCGCCCTCGATGCGTGCCTGTGCCGGAACAAATCGTCCGTCGGGACCGGCCACTTCGAACCCTTCAAGCGAGCCGCCCTTCGCCGTCAGTCCGCTCGCATCGTGAGTGAACCAGACACGCATCCCGCCGCCCTCCGGCACAGCTTGGCGGAACAACGGTCCGGAGTCTTCTATGGCCTCGCCGTAGGAGAGGTCGCGCGCCCACAGCGAGAGCCGGTAGCCAACATCCTGCTTGTCTATGGGATGAATGGCCTTGGGCTCGCCGATATCGATCGTAACGGCCATTCCCGTGTTCGCGAGCCTGAGTGTGCGTCGCTGGGCTTCACGCACACTCGCCCATGCATCCGTGGATTGGAAGTTGGCAATTTGGACGAATAGGAACGGGAAGTCCCCTTGCTTCCATTGCGCGCGCCAGTCCTCGATCATGGTTCTGAAAAGCAACTGATAGATCGGTGCACGCTCAACGTCGGTGTTGCTCTCCCCCTGATACCAGATAACGCCGCGAATTGGGAACGGCACCAAAGGCGCAATCATGGCGTTGAATAGCGAGGCTGGCGCCCAAGTCGACGGAGTGGGACGCGAGAGTGGCGCGGGTGGCGTCTCACCCCGAGCCTTCGCGGCAGCGGCAGCCTCCGCTTCCTGTTTCTCCTGCAGTTCCACGGTGGCAAGCCCATCCGTCATATGCGCGCGTGCGGTGAAGACCGGCATCAGAGCCGCAGTCGATGTCAATGCGTCCATACTGGTCCAAGCCTCGGCCGGCGTGCCGCCCACATTGGATTCGATCAAGCCGATCGGCACCTTCTCTTTCAGCAGCAGGGCGCGTCCGAAAAAGTAGGCCACCGCAGAAAAACTGGCGGCACTTGCCGGCGAACAGCGTTGCCACTGCGTCGATTGCATGTCCGGCTGCGGCCCAGTGGCTGTGGCGATCGGCACCTGCATGAGACGCATGTCGGGGTGGTCGGCCGCTGCAATTTCCACGGCCGAGTTCCTCGTGCCGCGTGTCCAAGGGGGGGCTGCCTGCATCGAGAACTGCATATTCGATTGTCCGGAGGCGACCCACACATCACCAACCAGCACATCGCTTAGTCGAATGGTATTTTTTCCTTGTACAGTGAGCGTGAATGGCCCGCCGGCAGCCGGCGGCGGCAGATAGACGCTCCAGCGACCCAGCGCGTCAGCGACAGCATGTCCATGGTTGCCATCGAAATCGATTGAGATGCTCTCCTCCGGCGTGGCCATGCCCCAGATGTGCAGCGGGCGGTCGCGTTGCAGCACCATGTGATCACCGAAAAGGGCCGGGAGTTTTACCTCGGCGTGTGTAGTCACTCCAGCCGAAAACATCAGCGCTACCACGCAAGCGATCTGGCGAATTTCAATAATCGTTATCATCGTCCCTCCAACTGCGTTTGGCAATTTGTTCTGTTCTGGCCCACTTCGGCCGTTTGTTCTGGCCCACCCACTGCGCCCGCGCCAAGTGGCAGAACAGCATGGCCACGAACTGGCCCCAGCAGGTGAAGTCGCGGGCATGGCGTTCGGCCTTGTGCTCGCGCACCGTGCGCTCAAACTCGGCGCGCGAAAACAACTGCAACATCTGGCTGAAAATGCTGGATACTCGTATCGCTGCGGCGCTGCTCCTCCCTGCGTTTATGTCCTCGACACAAACCGTAGCTGGGCCATGCCGCCGCCGCCCAAACCCTAATTTGGACGAGAATGACTCTCCTTATATACCCGCATGTCCTGTAGGGAGATCACCGCTTTTTGATCGCGCAACTCGGTCTGCTGTGCATTGATCGAGATGTGCTGCACAGCAACTCCTTCGTGGACTGACAGGCTTGCAGCGACACCCGCAGCCTCGCCCATGATCATGTACTGCGGCTCCATGCGAAGCGAGGAGTAAGCCACATGCGTTGCGGAGACACAGACCGTAACGAGCAGGTTCTGCACCTGAGACTCCCGTGGAACCAGGATACGATACGGTATTTCATAGGGTTGCACATGCACCTGCATATCCCCCTCGTTCCTCACGAAACCGTCGGGCAGTGCGACACGCTGGACATTATGAGAGTCGATGTTATAGGACCCCATCCCGATCGCGTCCGGCTTGGTGCGAGATGTTTGTATATCCGATTGCGTCATTACATAGGAGCCCACCATGCGGCGACTCTCCCGGATATAAAGCTGGTTTGGCCAATGCCCTGAATCTATGAATTCATCTTTAGGAAGTCCCCATTCATTCACTTCCTGCTGTAGGCTGGGAGGCACGCTTGGATCATGTGACAGAAAATAAAAAAAACCCTGGATGTAATTCAGGTGATCATCCCAGATGGCCTGTCTCTCCGCATAGGAGCCGTTGGGGTAGTTCCAACTGTGGCCAATATAGTCTGTGGAGAAGGGCCCATTATTGTTGAAGTCGGCCTTGTCATGGGGAATGAGAACAGAATTGGTAACGTCATGTAGGTTTGGGGCACGTCCGCGATTCTTCTCGAATTCGGCTAAATAGCGGCGCAGCAGTGCAAAGCGCGACGCGTCGTAGTGCTCAGGCCGCGGAAAGGGCAGTCTATTTTCAGGGTTATCGGTCAGAATCGGCCGAAAGGTATACGCCTGCAATAACTTGTCCGAGGTTCCCGGAGCCGCAAGCGGACCGGGGCTGATCTCCGGCAGCAGTTTGTGATGTTTGTCATAAGCGGAGATGGGCCAAATGAACTGATGAGCGAGGCTATAAGGGCGCACTCCGGCCAGACTTTCATCGTATTGAGCAATGGATTCCCGGCCATAGGCGTACGTCACACCTGCCTCAGCCATTAGGTCGCCTTCGTAGCTGCAGTCTGCGAATACCTTCGCTATCCACTGCATGCCATCCATTGTGGTGATGGACTTGATGCGCCGGGCGTGAACCTGCACCCCTTTGTGCTCCTTCAGTCTTTCATGCAGGCGAACATCGACCCCGGCATCTGCCAGCATCTTCCGGAAAATATCTTCATCCACATGCGGCTCGGAGTGCCAGTTCTCCTGCCTACTCAGATCGTTGACACCATAGTGCGCAGCAGCTCGGAGGTAGAAATCACGGACATATCCACCGATCACATTGAATTGGCCAAGATCTGTCGCAGATAGACCACCGGTAACCATGCCGCCCAAATGAGCACCGGGTTCAAGCAGCACGACATGGAGACCCTCGCCCGCGGCCGAGTAGGCGGCCATGATTCCCGATGCGGTTCCTCCATAAACGACGAGGTCTATGGGCTGTGCATTGGGGTGTTTGGTTAAAGCAACACTTTGTGCGCCGACGGGGAACAGAGAAACCAAGGAGAGCAAGCCGAGAATGCGGAGGCATCTGAACATCAGTGCATTCTGCCACGAGACTTGTGACGAAATGCAGTTACTCGCAGTATGTTACGGCGTAACAACCACGCCAGTCGGCGCCTTTTTTGTGTAGGAGTGCATTGCCACTGGCCAGGCTCGGATGATGTGGCCGCCATCGCTCTCGTACTCGACCACCATTTCAAAATACTTGGGTGAACCATGTGCCGCGTACATGATCTGGAACAGACTGCCACCAATTTTGGATGTGAGCATCATAACGAGAGCGTTGGTGTGCTGTGACTGCATAATGAGCAGCTTGAGATTCGTCGCGCGACCCGGCAGAACCGCAATAATTGCCGGTTCTGTCACGAGTCCACCGCCTTGACTTGACACAGCATAGCGAGGCGACTCCCCTGCAGCCGGATGAGCATTGGCAACCCATGCTTCCTCAGGCCCCATAGTAAAATTCATGGATGCCAGATAATCGCGGAAACCGTACAAGGTGGAGTATCCACCGAGGGCAATAACACTGGTTTTCTCAAGAAGATTCATTGAGGAGTCGCTGGAAACCTCAAATGCGACGCGATTAGCAATTCCGCCCGATTCCATATAGTGCTCAAGGTCAATTGCGGCAAGCGTATCAGAGGTGACGGTGTAGTAGCGATCCAGAGTCGGGGTGCCATTTATCTTTGCCAGCGATTTGAGGGTATCGGAGGTTTGCCATGCGCTGTAATCATTTACAGTGATGTCTCGAATATGAAATTTAGATAGCTTGGGATACTGGAAGAAAGTGGGAGTTGGAAGAACGATCGTCACGGGAACATCGGAACCAATGAAGGTGGTCCAAAAGCTGGTGGGTTTCACGAATGGGCGCTGTGCGATGCTGCTTCCTGTATGACGATCCCATAGTAACCAAGTGCTCAGGATGACAAGAGCGATCCCAGTAATGATGAGCAGTAATCTGGCGTATTGAGTTTGTGAGAATGGAGTACGGGCTACTTCTGTGATCGTGGGCATCGACAGCGGTAATTCATTTGCCAAGATGGTTAGGATATGAGTGCCAACAGGGACGCAAAGCGTGTAGACCTCACCTGATCCTTCGGTCTCATAGAAGTCCTTCAACTTGCTCCGAAGACGAGAGATTTGTACTCGAACCGACGCGTCGGTCTTTGGATCGAAGTCTGCGCGACGTCCTAATGCTTCGGTCGCGACTGCGTATTCGCTGATCTCTCCATTCCGGTTGGCCCATAGATAAAGCAACAGCTTCCTTAAGGTATTCGCGTGCATGAATTGCACACTCTCGGCCACGCGCTGTACGTGATCCTCCAGCATGTGCTGATCGCATGAAAACGTCCCCGTTTCAACGATTTCGATTGTCGGCGCCCCCATCGCCCGTTATTCTAGCTGATCCATTCTGTACTCCGCAACAGTCGTGTCCGGCTAAAATAGGGCCGTTCGCTATACGATCACATATTGCATGGGAGAGAGGGCAAATCTCTCATTTTTCGATTTGAAATTGACGGCAGACCCCGGGGGCTTCCGCTGCGTGGCCGGTGGCGGCGCTGATTGTCAACAATGAGGGATGAACGCCGAACAGACCGTCTTCTCCCAACTCCTGGATCACCTGCCTTCCTACGAGTTCCAGAAGTGTGTCGATCACTATCGCGGAGATGCGCACCATCGTGGGTTTTCCTGCCGCGACCAGTATTTGGCGATGGCCTTTGCTCAGCTGACCTACCGCGACATCGAAGCCTGCCTGAGTGCCATGCGCGGCAAATTATACCACAGGGGCTTCAGGGGACGCGTGACGCGCTCGACATTGGGCGATGCCAACGAGGCGCACGATTGGCGCATCTTTGCCGACTTCGCCCAGGTGCTGATTGCCATTGCACGGCCGTTGTATGCAGACGATCCTCTCGGCGTGGATCTCGTTCAGGCCCTTTATGCGCTGGATTCGACGACGATTGATCTTTGTCTTTCGGTATTTCCGTGGGCCAGGTTCCGCAAGCACAAGGGCGCGGTGAAGATGCGCACCCTGCTCGGCCTGCGTGGCAACATCCCCACGTTCATCCGCATTACCAACGGCAAGGTGCATGACGTCAATATCCTCGACGGGCTATTGATAGAGGCCGGGGCATTCTATGTGATGGATCGTGGCTACATCGATTTCGAGCGGCTTCACGCGTTCACTCTCTCGCTGGCCTTCTTCGTCGTGCGCACCAAAGAGAACATACTGCTCGAACGCCGCTACTCGCATCCGTGGACAAAAACACAGGCGTGCGCTCGGACCAGACCGTCGTGCTGGCAACCATCGGATCAGCGTCGGCATATCCAGATACTCTGCGCCGCGTGAGCTACTTCGATGCCGTCACCGGCAAGGCGATTGGTGTTTCTCACCAACAACTTCACCCTGCCCGCATTGACCATCGCGCAAATCTACAAGCAGCGCTGGCAGGTGGAGCTTTTCTTTCGCTGGATCAAGATGCACTTGCGCATCAAGGCTTTCTACGGAACCAGCGAGAACGCTGTGATGACCCAAATCTGGATCGCCGTGAGCGTCTATGTGCTGGTCGCCATCGTCCGCAATCGGCTCGGAATCGAGGACGGCCTCTACCAAATCCTACAGATTCTCAGCCTAACTCTGTTCGAGAAAACCCCCGTTTTACAGGCACTTCAAGAGATGGCCTGCGATAACGACTTGGGCGATACTTGCAACCAATTGAATCTGTTCGACTTGTGGCCGGACAGCAGTGTCCTCAATATCGCTGTCAAATTGCTACGGCGAAGAGGTTCCAAACTTTGTGCGACGGAAGGCGGAGGATCCGGGCCATGTGCTTCCTGGCTACGACTACGACGTGACGAATCAGGACGCGCTTCTGCATCGGATGCTGATGAACGGAGGGCTGCACACGCCGGAAGAAATCATCTATCGGGCGCTGGCGCTGCCGACGACACGAGTGATTAGCGCGGCTGCACTGGCGAAAGCGATTGAATATGTGGCGGAAGAGGGACGTTGATCGGAGAGTGTCCGCTGCGCAGCCTGGGCGTGGTTTCTACGGCGGAGGCAGAGCGCTTCGATGCGATGTGCATTCTGTCTGGGCCGCCAGCGAGCAGTCCGCAGGGCGGCACGTTGCTGTGGGCAACGGACAACTCTTTTGCACGGCCTACAGCCGCGAGGCATTGAGAACGCTTGGAGTTGCGCCGGACCGCGAAGTTCCATCAAGCCAGAATGCATCGGTGGACTACATCCATCGGCGCACATCCTACACGGGCATCTACTTCATACGCAACACGCAGCCCACGCTGCTGCAGACTCCCGTCACTCTTCGCGTAGATGGAAAGCAGCCAGGGCTGCTTGAAAACCATCTACCACGCGGCGACCACCGACGAAGCCATGCAACAGCTGGAAGAATTCGCCTCCCGCTGGGACAGCAAATACCCTTGATCAGCGCCATGTGGCGTCGGCACTGGGCCAGGATCACTCCGTTTTTTGCCTTTCCCCCGGAGATACAAAAAATCACGTACACCACAAACAACCGGAAAACAGGAGGCTACACGAATTAATTGACACTACCAACCTGTCGCCCAATCGCATCATCGGCGATGCTCAGACCGACGCAGGAAAGTACTTCACCCAGACCAATATCCGCAAGTACACCGCCGACTCCCCGCTCCTTCCTTCCGGCCCTCTTGGGCCCGTCACCCTGACACCTGTGTACCATCTGGCTCCGCGACCGTAATCACCAGCGTAGCTCTTGACTAACTCCATCTGCAATTGTCTCCCGCCTAGGGAGACGCTGCACAAGTTCTGCGTCCACAGCCTGGTTGATTAATCTGATAGGTGTGAGGTGGATGGCGATGAAGCAGCAGACGTTTGCGTCGCAGGTGAGTTTTGAGAAGTATGGCCGGAAGTCTCGCCGGGAGGTGTTTCTGGACGGGATGGAGTTAGTCGTTCCGTGGGCTGCGTTGCAGGCTCTGGTGGAGCCGCACTACCCGAAGGCGGGCAACGGTCGGCGGCCTGTGGGTCTTACGGTCATGCTGCGGACGTACTTCATGCAGCAGTGGTTCAACCTGTCGGACCCCGGTGTCGAGGAGGCGTTGTACGAGTCGGCCACGCTGCGCCGGTTTGCGGGGGTGGACCTTGGCGTGGCTCCGGCACCGGATGAGACGACGGTGCTGCGCTTCCGGCACCGGCTTGAAAAGCACGACCTGTGCGGCGCGATGCTGGACGCGGTCAACCTGCACCTGGAGGCCAGGGGCATTTGCATCGCAACGGGCACTATTGTCGATGCGACCATCATCCATGCACCTTCTTCGACCAAGAACGCAAGCGGGGAGCGCGATCCCCAGATGCATCAGACGAGGAAGGGCAAGCAGTGGTGTGTGTCACGAACACGAGTGAAAGCTCGTGATGCTGTACTGAAGATGGGAGACGGCCTCCCGGAGCCGGCTTGCAGGAGCAGGCTTCAAACCGCCCGGTGCTGCTGCGTTTAAAAGGCGTGGTGGTGAGCGACCGAGGGAAAAGGCGCCGGTAAACGGTGTCAGGTAAGTATTGACGAGATGAGCGAAAGCAAACCGTCCGATGACGCATCGTTATTGCCTCAAAACGCTGTCAGAACTAGAGACGACCATTGGCTCCAGGATAAGTCGGGACGATACCTGTTTACGGTCCCGATGGCAGTCGGTGTATAGGCGGCATGAACTCAGTACAGGCTTTGGTATGGAACGTGAGAACCTCGTTCTGGATGGCAAGGGAAATGACAAATGGCAAACACCATGAGGAAGAATACCGATGCCGGGACGAGGGACGGAGCTGTCCGCAGTAGCGATGAAGCTCTTGTAATGAGGGTGGAGCGAAGGGGCAGCGTTATTCGGTTGATGAGGGTCGCCAACCCGTTCTGCGGGGATGAGTGACATGACATCGACAAAACCTTATTGCATTGCGAAACGCGCAGTGTGGGAAGCGTACCAGCAGGTCAAGGCCAACCGGGGTGCTGCAGGCATCGACGATGAAACGATCGCGTTGTTCGCCCTCATCAACCTCTACCTCCACCGCAAACGCTTGGCAGGACTCGCGGCATAACTGCGTCTGGACAGCATGAAATCACGCCTCCACCACTCCCACACATGCCCAACAGGTCCACCGCAGGGCTTCCATCTCACACTCCGGAAGCCGCCACCTAAATCAGAGGCCTGCGCAGAGGCTCCCTAGGTTCAACCAATGATGGCGGAACCTGAAGTCCTTCGCATTCAAAGCTCGACTTATGCAGATATTCCCCGAGAGCTGAATGAAAAGTAGAAACCAAAAAACCACCTTGGAGCAACGCCGCACGTTCATGGCAGGTTTACCACCTGACAAAATTGTCGATGACCTCCGGTGCTTGTCATCCAACCCGCATTTTGCCAACTCCAAAATCGTACAAAAAACGTACACACCACCCGTCAATCGTGGAAATTGAGTGCTTTCTGTTCTTTTATATTCAGTAACTTGCATGCAACCAATAGCCGGGATACTCCGATCCCGATCAGGTCCACCAAATCATCTCAAACAAATGACAGACGCATGGTGAACGGCAATCTCAGACAGAAGACTGGCCGTTTCGATGGATGTTTTCCAGCTGCGGTGCAGTCCGGAAAATGCGCATCCTCGCAACGTCTCCTCTCGCACAGTTGACACCTTCGCCTGGCACAGAAAGCATTAGCGCTTGCGCTATTGAGGCAGCCCTTGCAGAAAGATGCAGCTGTGTTGATCCTTATGGGAGCATGAAATGGGCAGGCGACCAAAGGGTAGACCAACCGGCCCGCAGCCAGCGCAACGACTCCCCCGAAGACAGGTACAACTCCCCACCCCCGAATTGCCTTGCCAAGCTGATTCAGTGGACGGTCTTTCAGCCGGAACCCGGCTACAATACAGTGGACTGGCGGA
>DAIDGW010000156.1 GCA_027452245.1 Acidobacteriaceae bacterium | reverse complement strand
CTAGTGTGCAAAAGCCCTAAATATTTGGCCCAAGTTACGGCAGGTTACTTCGGTTACTTGCTGTCCCCGATAAGTTCGGGTTAGATGCTACTTCAGACCCGGTGGTACGATTTGGCACTTGCCGCCTGGTGGGCACAGTGGAATCGGGCCTCCGTCCGGGGCGGGAACCTGCGGAACGGCGGCTGCGACATATGTGCCCACTAGTCCGGCCATCAGGACCAACATCCTGACAGTACGTTTCATGGGTTTTCTCCTAATCCGCGACAGGTTGTCTTAAGTAAGACACCTTAGCGCGGAGCAGAATTATAAAGCACAAGTCAAGAGACTCCACGCAAGTTTCCATCCTACCTACCCGACGACGCCTGAGCTTTACAAATTTCTTCCATTAACAATTGCCGGTATTTATAAGCTAACGCGACACTTGCGGGCTTTCCCGAAACGGGAAGACAGGTTCACAGTATAGCTTTCGAGAAGCTGGGATTTCGATCTGATCTGTTACGAAAAACGAACAAGTCAGAGTTGAATGGAGATGTGCCGGGGTAGTGTGAGGAAAACCACCGGATTCAAAGTCAGGGTTGGAGAGCTATGAGGTAGCTGGTCCGGGTTCACCGCCAGCCGCGGCGGCGCGAACCGAAAGCGGAGCATCGGCAGGCGTGGTGCGCGGCTCCGAAGAAGGGAGCGAAGGCACGCTGTGGGTTCGGGAAAGTGCGCGATCGACCATTCCCTCGAACATGGGTATGAGCGAATCTGCAGGGAGGGGGTGATTGTGGATGCCCGACAAGCTTTCTTCCCAGCGCTGGGGCTGCAGCAGAGACGTAGAGACGTCGCGAACCGGGCTCTTCATCCAGGCATAGACGAGCCAAACCACCAGCGTGACGTTATAGGCAAACATGTTGATGAGGTATACAGGGGTGGTTCCCAGATGTTCCCCTGCCCAGGAAGCGATGAGGGCCAATTCAATTACGGCAAAGCCGCCGAATCCCAAAGCAATTCCGAAGCTTTGCTGGCGCCGGCTGACGCCGACATAACGTGCGAAGAAAAGAAGGAAAAGAACCATTCCTACCTGGATGATTCGAACGCAGCGCTGAGCGGTGACGATACCTTGCGCCCAGGGTGCGAGATTGGAGGCCCGGGTAGATACAGAGACAACGCCAGCCACCAGCAACATGACCAATCCAGCCCACTTGAACAAGATCGTGCCCAGGTCGCGCAAGGTGTGAAAAGGACGGAATACATCGAGGAAGACTTCGTGAATTACCTCGAAACCGAGCACCACGCTCACGGCGTTACTAATCCAATAGAGATAGAAATAAACGTTGTAATGATCGCGCGCCGGAAAGATGACAGCGAAAGTGAGGATCTGGCTGAGGATATAGGCGAAGAAGTACTTGAATTTCTTGTGCAACCCGCGACGGTACATGATGACGGCGATCCCGCTCTGCAACAGGGGATGCGCCATCCACAGGCCGTAATGAAGAATCCGAAGCTTATCGGTCATCGGGTCCTAAACTTTGGCTCTGTACCAGAGGCAATGCCGACGAGAGCCGACGTAAAGCATTGCTTTTCAGACTGTGTGCGGAATTGGTTACAAAGAAAGTATCGCCTTTTAGTGACCTAGTTCAATGTACACACGTAACCCAAAGTAACGTTACCTTTGTGCCATACGCAGAAACTTGCGAGCAAGTTCCGGTGGAGAACAGAACGCTACAAAGTTATACCGGAAGATGTGCAACAAGGAAGGTGGATTCTTAACCAAGCCGCAGGCTCAGGTTAGGAGATAGTTTTGGCCTCTTCAGGCTTAGCTGCTTCAGGCTTATCTGCGCTCGTTTCGGCGAGGAACACGAAATAGGAGGAATTCCAGAGCTCTGCCGGGATAGATCCCCTCCGGCGGCCGGTGAGGACGATGTTGTATTCGCCAGTCGATGCCGTGTTCAGGCCCTTAAGAGTATCGGCCAGAGATGTGAATGTATGTTGGGGATTGATAACGGCCAGGGTCGCAAGAAATTCGTGCAAATCCCGGGTTGGGGCAGTTCCAGGCACGACGAAAGAAACCTCGGCGGCTTCCGAATGGAAATGCCATGCCAAGGACGCGGCAAGCTCGATTCCCTTTTCATAGCCGGGTTCGGATATGGCGCCGGGAGCGGGGTTATCGAAGACGATGCAAAGCTTGCGTTCGTCCTCGCGGCTGAACTCCCGCACTTTCAAGGAGCCTGATTTCGCGGTTGCTTTCCAGTCGACGTGGCGCGCCGAGTCATTGGGCATGTATTCGCGAATGCGGTAAAGGTCGGAACCGCGTCCGCGAACAGCACTCTCCCATTCGCCGCGGACCAGCGGCAGGATCTCAAAAAGTTCGTCCGTGGGCTCAATTTTGGGGTAGACGAGCACTTCGCGCTGGAGCGGCACGTGACGCGTCTTGGTAAGAAACGCAAAGGGGAATCGCGTGGCCAATCCGAAGCCCTTATCGCGATAGCAGCCGCGGTGCTCAAACTTCAGCTCAAGGTCGGCAGAGAGCTCCGATCCGGCAGGAACGTAGGGGAAATAGGCCATGCCATCGAAGATTCCGGGAGCATCGGGTGCGATGACAACACGGCGCAGTCGCAGGTCGGGAAGCGACAGCCATTGCTGATCGGGCGGACGGTTGAAAGGGAAAGCAAAGGTGGCTTCTTCCCAGCGCCACTGCTTTCTGGGCAACTTCCTGCGATTGCGAGTAGGAACGACGCGAATGGAGAATGAGGGCCAAAAGCGGCGAGGGTTGCGCAGGAGGATGCGTCCGAGTACCGGCCGGCCGGCAAAGACCTGCTGGGGCACGCGGATGTCGAGTTCGAGATGGCGCAACACCAGGGCCGACACGATACCGGAAACCAGAATCGCCGAAAGCATAGCGGCGACGATGATGTAGAGGAGGTTGTTGCCGGTATTCAGCGCGGCAATGGCAATCACTAACGTGACCAGGACGTAGATGACGCCGGGACGGTTTACTTGATAGTCGAACGATTCGCGCAGGCGCTCCATAGCGACGCGACGCGCGAGGTAGGGGACGGTAATCAGTCCGACTAAAGCGGCGAGCAGGAGTGAGATGGAAGCCAGGACGACTGTGGCCCAGACATTGCCGGCATCGCGCGAGACCGTCGAAAACAAAGCTGCCCCAAACGCCAATCCCAAACCGAGTAAAGCGAGAAGGAATTTGATCCACACTTCCGCCGCGGACGACTGGAGCCAGCGAGCGAGGCGTCCGGACCGAAGCTGGTTTAAGGATTCGGAATAGGCAGAAGAGGGCATTATTCGGAGCGTAGCAGTTGTATCTGGAACGGGCAATCGGGATTGGCTTGCAACAGAAGCGAGAGTAACCGGCAGCGAGTGCAGTATCGCGATCGACTGCGCGGTTGCAGCAATTTACGAGCACATTCCGGGCACGATCCACGGGACATTTCTCTTCGGATTCGCATTTTTCTGTGCTAGGCTTTGCGTGTCTCAAACGGCCCAGCACAACAACCCCCGCAATCCCTAAGGAGGCAGCCATGCCAATGAGTAAGCGTGCAGGAGCGGAATTCCTCGGAACCTTTTGGCTAGTTTTCGGCGGGTGCGGCTCAGCATTGATCTCCGCCGCTTTCCCCGGACTTGGAATCGGATTCGCCGGTGTGGCGCTGGCGTTTGGTCTGACCGTTCTGACCATGGTTTATGCCGTGGGTCATATTTCGGGAGGCCATTTCAATCCGGCGGTGAGCTTTGGGCTGGCCACGGGAAAACGTTTTCCGGCTTCGGATCTGCCGGCCTATGTAATCGCGCAGGTTTTAGGGGCGATTGCCGCAGCCGGAGTGCTTTTTGTTATTGCGAGCGGTTCGGCGCAATTCAACGTGCATGCCGGTTTTGCGTCCAATGGCTACGGGGCACACTCCCCGGGAGGATATTCCCTGTTAGCGGGATTCGTGGCGGAGGTGGTGCTGACGGCGTTTTTCGTGATCGTGATCATGGGATCCACCGACGAGCGCGCTCCGAAAGGACTCGCGGGAATTGCCATCGGACTTTGCCTGACACTGATCCATCTCGTATCGATTCCAATTACAAATACTTCGGTGAACCCGGCGCGTAGTACGGGGCAGGCAATCTTCGCCGGTGGATGGGCCATCCAGCAACTCTGGATGTTCTGGGTAGCACCGATAATTGGTGGAGTAATCGGGGGTGGAGTGTACCGTGCTCTGTTCGGAAGTAAAGAAAAGGCATTGGAGGTAGTGGAGGCATCCCCCTTGCCGCAGAAGGTGACCGTCTGAGGACGTGCGGGGTTCGACTCCGCGACGCGCAGACTAGCTTGGTTTGCCCGGTCAGTAGCTCGCTAGCTCGATCATGGCGCGAACCAGATCGTTCGGCTGAGGCAGGATAGCGTCCTCGAGAATCGGCTGATAGGCGATGAAAGTATCCTCAGCGGCGATTCGACGCACGGGAGCATCCAGTTCATCAAAGAGCTGGTCGGCAATGCGGGCTGCGATTTCGGCGCCGTAACCCCAACTTAAGGTGTCTTCATAAGCGACCAGGACACGGTTCGTCTTTTTCACGGAGGCGGCGATGGTGTCCCAATCGAACGGATTCAACGATCGCAAGTCGATGAGTTCGACGTGTAATCCGTTCTCGCGTTCGAGCTTTTGCGCCGCCTGAAGCGCGCGAGGGACTACGGCGCCGTAGGTCACGACCGTGATGTCCGTACCCGGCTGTACGACTTTTGCCTTGCCGAAGGGGATCATGTAGTCGGGTCCGGGATACACGGCCCGGCCGTAGGTCTCGCGATAGAGGCGCTTGTGCTCCAGGAATAGAACCGGATCGTCGCAACGGATAGCGGTACGCAGCAGGCCAGCGGCATCCAGAGCGTTGGATGGAAAGATGACCCGCATGCCGGGAGTGTGCGTAAAAATACTCTCACCGCACTGCGAGTGATAGATGGCGCCGCCGGTTAAATAGCCGCCAATGGCAACTCGGATTACACAGGGCGCAGAGTAGCCGTTGTTCGAGCGCCAGCGAATCGTGGGTAGTTCGTCGCGAAGCTGCATCATCGCCGGCCAGATGTAATCGAAGAACTGAATTTCGACGACAGGCTTGAGCCCGCGAGTTGCCATGCCGGTGGCGCGACCGATAATAGCGGCTTCCGCCAGCGGAGAGTTGAAGACGCGGTTTGGACCGAATTCATACTGCAAGCCGAATGTCAGCTTGAATACGCCGCCTTTTCCCTTGACCAGCTTGCGTTTGAGATACTCTTCGCGGCTGCAATCGGCAACATCCTCACCGAAAATCACGATACGCTCATCGCGCGCCATCTCATCGCGCAGCGTGGCATTGATCAGATCCGCCATGGTCTTGGGCGCAGGCTTCTTGCCATCGGCAGGGTCCGGCGAAGAGGCCGCAGGGGCTTCAAAATCCTGCGAAGCGGGATCAAGATTTGGAGAATACAAATACTGCCTGATCGTATCCGGGGCGGCCGGCAAGGCAGCCAGCGCCATATCGACGGCAGCCTGCAACTCTTCTTCTACTTCTTTTTCAAGCTGGTTGATTCCTTTGTCGTCCAATATCCCTTCGCGCAGGAGGAACATCTGGGTACGAGTTACCGGGTCGCGGGCAGCATCCCGCTCGCGTTCGCTGTCGGGGCGATAGAGGCGCTCGTCATCGGAGAGGGAGTGGGAATACGGGCGAATGACATGGGCATGAACGAAGGATGGCCCGTTCCCTTCGCGGCAGTAGTTGGCGGCGCGGGCGAAGGCGGCGTAACTGGCAACGGGATCGGTACCGTCAACCTCTTCAAAATGGAAATTCGGAAATCCTGAGACCAGGCGAGAAATGCTTCCACCGGCAGTTTGCACCTCGACCGGGACGGAAATTGCATAGCCGTTGTCTTCAACACAGAAAAGAACCGGCAATTTACGCAAGGCAGCGGCGTTCATGGCCTCCCAGAACTCGCCTTCACTGCTGGTGCCGTCACCGAGCGAGACGTAGGTAACTTCGTCCCCGTGGAACTTCACTTCTTTGAACTTGCGGTAATCGGGGGTGGTATTGGATTCCGGCGCGGCGATCGCTTTTGGGTGCTCGGCGTAATAGCGGCCGCCTTCGGCACATCCGACGGCCTGCAAGATCTGCGATCCCGTGGGAGACGACTGGGTAACAATGTTCAGCCGGGGATAGCTCCAATGGGAAGGCATCTGGCGCCCGCCAGAGCTGGGATCGTCGGCCGCACCGACAGCCTGCAGGAACATTTCGTGGGGCTGAACACCGAGGGTCAGACAGAGGGCGCGATCGCGGTAATAGGGATAAAACCAATCGTATGAGGGCTTCAGAGCGAGTCCGGCAGCGGCGCCTACAGCCTCGTGGCCGGCTCCAGACATCTGGAAGAATATTTTCTGCTGGCGCTTGAGCAGAATCTCGCGGTCGTCGATGCGCCGGGCCGTGTACATGTGCCGATAGGCCCGGATAAGTTGTTCTCGGGTAAGACCTTCGTAGGTGCCAGCTTTCTTTGCGCCGCCGGTAACCAGGCTCAGCTTAGGATCTGTTTTTGTGGTCGCCATCCGACTCCTATGCCCGATTAGATTCCCGGAGAGCCAATTCCGTTTCACGCAAGCCTTGGTTCCTCAAGGCCTTAGCATAAAGCCTTGATCACCCTGGAATAGGTGCCCACCGTGCTAAACCTGTTGCATTGTAAATCGTGATCGCAGGATCGCAAAGCGCTGTTCCGAACTTAATTGGATTAGCTGTGGGCACGAAAAAGGTGCTGGCCGGCGGTCGGGTGCCATGGAATAATGCTGGCTTCAGCCGAGGCACTAACCGGCCATTATGTGGGCGGGGACGTTGACCGACTGGCTGGCATCCTCTTTGGATCGCTAATCCTCTGGTTCTGTGCGGGATCGCGATAGGCCGGGTTTGCGATATTCAATTTTCGGGATATGGGAAACGATCAAGAAAAGGAAGCGGCGGCCCGGGCGAGCCTGCAATTCATCAAGGACGGCCAAATCGTGGGCCTGGGGACCGGATCGACCGCAGCCCATTTCATTCGATTGTTGGGAGAAAAGGTTCGCGGCGGATTGCGGGTTCGCGGAATCCCGACATCGGAAGATTCGCGGAGATTGGCAGAAAGTCTGTCGATCCCGCTCACATCGCTTGACGAATACCAGCAGATCGACGTTACGGTTGACGGGGCGGACGAGGTTGATCCGCAGTTGAGGCTAATCAAGGGGGGCGGGGGGGCACTGCTGCGGGAAAAAATTATCGCCTCGGCGTCAAGGAAGCTGGTGATCGTCGCCGATGAAAGCAAGCGCGTTCCGCATCTGGGCAAGTTCCCACTGCCGATAGAAGTCATTCGCTTTGCCCAGGCATTAGTGGCCAGCAAGATAGAAACTCTGGGCGGAAAACCTCAGTTGCGGATCAAAAGCGGCGCCCCGTTCGTGACCGACGAGGGGAATCATATTTTGGACTGTAACTTTGGAAAGATCGGTGATCCCAGCCATTTGGCACGGGTGTTAAGTGATATGCCGGGCGTGGTCGAACACGGATTATTCATTGGGATGGCAACGACGGTCTTGATCGCCAGAGGTACCGAGATCATCGAATTGAACCCCTAGGGACAAAAAATGGCAGCGGGACCACAAATGCGAGCTTCAGCGAGGCCGTCCCGGCGGCGGAGTTCGCGCTTGTCAATACAGATCCCGCTGGAGGTAACCGTTTTCGGATTCGGCATTCCTGCGACTGTTCCCGGACGAACGATCAATATTTCCAAATCTGGCATATGTGTGGTGTTGCCGCTTGAGGTAGACGCGGGTGAAATCGTGGCATTGCGGTTGGGAGTGCCGCAGGAGAGCCAGGCGGTTCGCATCCGAGCTCGGATACGTTATGCGAACAGGCTTCGATATGGGATGGAGTTCGTCGGACTTACTCCTGCAAGCCAGTCAGCAGTTGCGAAGTGGATGAGAACGATGGATACCGCCAAGGTGTCAGGCTCCGAAGAAGAAGCGACTCTCGGCAAAGAGTTGGGATCTGGTCTTCGTAGGGAGGAGCTGAGAGGTCTGCCGGAGAACATCCCCCCGGTGCTTCGGAAGCGAGGCTCAGGCGCCGCATGGCTGGTGGCAATTTTCGCCCTTTTCGTAATTCTGCTGGCATGGACGCGATGGAATGATGACTGGAAGAGGCTGGAAGCAGGCCTGACCGGATTGCCGAATTCGGTCTCTGCGCGGCCTGAACTACAAGTGCCTGGCGAAGTGATGCAGAAACTTGTGGTCCATCGGGTTGAACCGGAGTATCCGGATGAAGCCCGCTCAGCCGGATTGCAAGCGGTGATCGTTCTCAATGTGATAGTTGGGCGGGATGGGTCTGTGCTGCAGGTGGCTCCGCTCAACGGCCCGGAATTGCTGGCGCAATCGGCAGCCGATGCAATGCGCTGGTGGAAGTTCCAGCCTTATCGCGTGCATGGAAAGTCTGCAATCGTCGAAACGACGGTCGCCATGGAATTCAAACCATAGTTCCGCAGAAAACTGACTGGATCGCCCTACAGACGAACGCGGCGCAAAGCACGCAGAACCAGCATCCCACTCACTCCGAAACAGAATACAGCGCATAAGGATGCGCCCAGGAGCAGGCTGGCACGAAGCCGCAGGATATCCGAAAGGAGAGCGGTTATCGCGAAGGCGACCCCGAGCACGTTGAGCCACAAGGGAGGGCGAACAACTGCGTTCGGAATTCTGCGGATCTGCACCTGCAACAGTAATGCGGCCAATCCGATGGCGGCGACCACGACCAATGCAATTGGGCTGAAGAACGCAGCCCGGCTGGTATAGATGACGACCAAGGCCAACGCCAGCAACAAAAGGCCTGCGGATAAGACAGTCCAGCGCCGCGGCTTGGGGCCCGTATTGGAATCCGGTTGAACCAAGAAGGCAGTTATACAGGCCGAGAGGCGGCTTTTCAAACGGAATCAGATCCCGGGAAGGTTCATGGGCGGAGGAGAGAAAGGCAGCCACTCGGCTGCGCGCTGCATGCCGTGATTGATGGCGTACAGCACCAGTTCCACCCGGCTTGAGACACCGATCTTTTCAAAAATTCGAAAGAGATATTTTTTTACAGTGTGCTCGCTAAGATTGAGTTCGCGAGCAATATCGCGATTCGCCAATCCTTCGGCTACCAGGGCCACGACTTGCTCCTCCCGGCGTGTCAGCAACTGGTCCCCTTTGGCATTCACTACTCGGACGGATGGGGTTTCGGCGATGGCCTCCAGAAGGTAGTTCATCTGCTCGGTGTTGATCCAAGCCTGGCCGGCAGCAACTCGGGCTATACATTTGTGGAGAAGCCGAAGGTTGCCGTCCCCGATAACAAACACTCCCCGGACGCCCGCACGGAACGCACTGACCGTAGCCTCGCGATTGGCATATTCCAACAGGATGATCTTGGCGATTTCCGGGTGAGCTGCGTGGAACTGGCGCACGGTTGCCATATTGTCGGCAACACTTAAAAAAGGACTGGGCGCAAGCAATGCCAGCTTTGGACTCCTAGCGTCCGCAGCATGAATTACCGCGGAAATCTCCATGCGGCACAAGCTTATCTTGAAGTTGCCGTACCGCCGCAGGGCACTCATCAACAACTGAGACTGCATGCGATTAGAGTCGGCGATGAGAACACCGGTGATCTCCGAACTGGGTGCAGCGAAGTAAGACATGAACAGGGTATCTTTCCTAAGCAAGGTGTGATTGTAGAAAGTACAGAAGAGCTTCACAAGGAAACTCGAAAGAAATTTGAGTTACTGCTTTCAATTTGGGAATGAGGTTTCTCGGTTCTAGATTGCAACGTTTGATTTCTGCGGGATGTGGAAAACTCTTGTGTCAGCGTTTGGGCATCTGCGCTGAGTATCGAAGCAAATCGGCCTGTTTCCAGTGATCCGAACGGCCGTTCCCGAACATGAGGCGGCGATCACAGACCCAATCATGTGATGTGGTGAACATACAAGTCCACTTTCGTGGACTCTACACCGGTAGTGAAACCAGAATCACAGGGTTTGCTTCTGCGTTCGCGGGCTTCGCTAATGTGATGATCCGCGAGGGCTTTATTGCGGCCTCGGATTGTTCCCGATTGCGAACGCATTCCACTTTCGTAGCCACTACTTTCCATGTCTTTGAGAGCTTTGCGAACCGGGTTAGTGTTTTCGAGTCACGAGCTTCAAGGTTGATTCTTTAACCGTTGCTCGGCATCGCAAATGTCCGTTGCCGGAAAATTCGTCGGATTCTTTGCAGTCGCGCTTACTTTGCTTTTTTGTACGGCCGCTTGCGCTCAAGACAGAAATGTCTCGAGCGAGAACCAGGAGCCTTCCCTTCCCGGCTTAACCGGGGCTGGGCTGGGAAGCAAATTAGCGGCTGAGAAGCCCGGAAAAGCGGACGGTATCGGAAACCCTATACTCGGAGGGGATCACCGTCCGCTTTACCGGCTGCAAGCCAGCGATGTAGTCGAACTCAGCTTCACCATCTCTCCCGAGTTCAACCAGACTTTAACGGTCCAGCCCGATGGATATGTGTCACTGAAAGATCGCGGTACGCTGCGGGCCGAAGGACTGACTCTCGAGCAATTTCGTGCAGCGGTTAATACTGCGTACCGCGGATACCTGCACGATCCCGACGTCGCCGTGGCACTCAAGGAATTCGAGCGGCCCCATATCACGGTTGGCGGTGAAGTCGGGCGTCCCGGCAAATACGATTTACGCAGCGATACAACCGTAGCGGAAGCGATAGAGATCGCCGGTGGGTTTACTTCGCAGGCGAAACATTCGCAGGTGGTGCTATTCCGACGGGTAAATGACGAGCTGGTAGAAACGCGCCTGATCAACCTCAAGAAGATGCTCAAAGCGAATGGCTTGCGAGAGGACTCCCATCTTCAGCCGGGAGATTTTGTTTTTGTACCACGAAACGCGATCTCGAAAATCGCACAGTATCTGACCCGGCCTTCCATGAGCATGTACATCAGTTCCACGCAATTTTGACGGCTAGAACGCATGTCTGACCAACACCTGATTCAGCGGCCGGGGGAAATGGCAACACCAACGGCACGGGAACTCGCGACGATTCTCTTTCGACAATGGATTGTCTTTGTTGCCGTGTCTGGGGTGGTTCTCGCGGCAACCGTTCTGTATATCGCGGCGGGGAATCGCTACCAGGCCCACATGAAAATTCTTGTGCGCCGAGGACGCGTGGACGCTCCGGTGACTGGGCAAGACAGCGCACCCATTGACTTATCGAGGCTAGCAGTTACCGAAGAAGATCTGAACTCCGAGGTCGAATTGCTGAAAGACGACGAGGTTTTGCGCACAGTCGCGGAGGATGCCGGCCTGGCGCAGCATGATTGGCTGACCTTTTTGCATAGAGGCGAGGCCCCTTCGGCTCGCACGGAGCGGGCGGCCAGGCGGCTGGCCGGGAAACTGAAGGTGGAACCAATCAAGAAGACGAATCTCATCGCGGTGAGCTATTCCTCTACTGATCCGGCGATGGCTGCGAAAGTGCTCCGGATTCTGGCAGAGACTTACTTGCAGAAACACCTTGAAGTCCAACGACCCGTGGGGCAGGTTCCCTTCTTTCTTCAGCAGATCAATGAAGCGCACGCAGCGTTGGAACAGGCCAGCCAGAAATTGGACGACTTCGATCAACTCCATCGGGTTGTGGTCGCCGAGCGCGAGCGGGATCTCGCTATTGAAAAGTTCAGCGCGATGGATGCGAGCAACCGTCAGATAAAGATCGAGATCGCAGCAACAAAGCGACGAATCCAGGAACTTGAGCTCCAAACATCTGCACTTCCACTGCGCACCACGACGCAGATCCGCACTGCCGATAATCCGGAATTGTTGAAGGAACTGAAGTCCACGTTACTTGAGCTGGAGCTGAAACGCACCCAACTGCTCGACAAGTACGAACCCAGTCATCGACTGGTGCAGGAAATCGAACAGCAGATTGCCGAGACAAACTTTGCGATCGACAGCCAGGCTGCCGCACCGGTCCGCGACGAAACGACCGATAAGAATCCAAATTACGAATGGGCAAATTTGGAATTGCAACAAGCCAGGGTGCATCTGCGGGAACTGGAAGAGAGAGCAGCATCAGGCGAGCGGCAAGTCGCAGAGTACAAACGATTGTCACAGACACTAGGAGAAGAGGCCATAGGTCAAGACGACCTCGTTGAGGCACGGAAAGCCGCACAGGAAGGCTACTTGCTCTATCTGAAGAAGCTGCAAGAGGCTCGCATTGACGATGCGATGGACCAACGCGGAATCGTGAATGTCGCAATGGCGGAGCGGCCAGTGGTCCCGGCGTTGCCGACGAGCTCAGCCGCGGCGGTTCTTATCCTCGGGATATTCGCAGCGGGTGCCGGAGGAGCTGGAGCGGCGTTCACGGTCGACTACCTGGATCCAGCGTTCCGAACGCCGAGCGAAGTAACGTTGTACCTGAATGCGCCCGTGCTGGCTTCCCTGCCCTGTCGCGCGGACCTGCAGCAGCTTTCTGACCCGGGGGACTTCTCATGAATATTGGTGTATTGCAGAGACTCGACTGGCTCCATTCGGGCGCGGAAGAAGTTGAGCGTGAGATTCGAATTGACAGCCGAGAGGGCAAACCGGACTTGAATGGTTTCGCGCGGGAGCAACTGCGCGGACTGGTTCGCAGGGTCTTCTTCTCGGAAACGGCGCACCCAATACGGCAGGTCGTTTTCAGCCCGAGTGAACCGCAGATGGCAATCAGCGAACTCTGCCATCAATTAGGACTCATCCTGGCGCAAGAGACTCCCGCGAGCGTGGTAGTTGCATGCGGAGAAAGAAGCGCGTCGGAGATCGCAGAGAATACGGCTACAAGAAACAACCAATCGAGGATCCGCAGTTTTGCCCACCAAGTCCGGAACAATCTCTGGAGAGTATCCACAAGTGAATTCAGACGGCAGGCAGAGACCAATCAGTCGGGGATTATGCCAAGTTTGCATTCTCACCTTTGGGAGCTCAGGCGGGACTTTCAATATTCGATCGTGGAGGCGCCTGCGGCAAGCGCCTCCAGCGAAGCTGCCGCATTGGGTCGAGTGGCGGACGGATTGATTTTGGTGCTTGCGGCACACAGCACCCGCCGGGTTATTGCGCGACAGATCAAGGAAAGTCTGGAAGCCTCTCACACGCGCATTTTAGGAACCGTTCTTAGCGGAAGAAGATTTCCTATACCGGAGGGGATCTACCGCCGCTTGTAGTACACGGCACAGTCCTTGCGGGTATCTCAGCGCAACGAGCAAGCGATGGAAGAGGGACGAACAGGGTGTCCAGTTCGGTAACGAATTCGCAAGCTAAGGGTGGCCCCGCAATAGAGTGGGCGGCGCGGCTGATCCCGGGCGCCGGAACAGCTTTCACCAGCGGCAAGTTGAAACACCCTCGATCCTCGCACACCCGGCTTCGTCTGAGCGAAAGGGCTGCAATATGCGAGGCACCGAATCAGGAGCAGCGACTTTCAGAGAAGGTCGTGCGCTTCCTAATGCCCAGCCTGTTTGCCGTGCAAGAGCCACAAGCGCGTTGGATCGCCCCCGACTTTGCCCTGATCACAGTGAACTGGTTGTTGTTGGGTGCTTGCGGTGTGGTTCTGCGACTCACGCTGCGGAACGCCGGCCTGCTCCAATTACAACATCCACCGCAGTGGCCATCCAGCTTACTCGCTATTGGAGTGATCAATGCCGCCTTGATCACGCTCATTGCGCAAGCTGAAGGACTATACCGTTCGCCCGCCAGTGCGGTCGAGCGACGCCGATTACTAGCGAAATCTGTTTTTTTGGCAATGCTGGTCCTCGCGATTGCGAGCCGACTGAGGGCGCTCCCTGTTGGCATCGATAGCATAATGACGGCAGCACTGCTGCACATGGCAGTGCTTTCAGGATGGAGAGGGTTGAGTGAACGGCGCATTCGTCAAAATGCCGGCGAGCGTTCGACGAAAAACGTGCTTCTGATCGGAGCGGGCGAGACTGCTCGCCGGATTGCGCAATACGTCCAGAAGCATCCCGAAGAGGGGCGATGCATTATCGGCGTTATTGATAAACCGCATTCGCCAACGAATGGAGCCACGGGGCCGCGAGCAGACATTGCGATTCTCTCCCGAAGAGGTTTTGTAGATGAAGTCATCATTGCCGGCATTCCTGACCGAGAAGTACTCACCACACTCGTCTCCGAGGTACGCCGTCTACGACTAGATCTCGAACTTGCGCCTGATTTCGAGGCAATGCCAGTGGCGCAGAACCGGGGCGACACACTTGCGGGATATCCTCTGATTTCCCTGCACAAAGAATCGGTACCCAAAACAGGTCTGCGTATTAAGCGGGCATTTGACTTAATTAGTGCCGGCTTTGCGTTCGCAGTCCTGTCTCCTTTATTTGTCGTGATCGCTCTCATGATCAGGCTGGATTCCCGAGGGCCCATCATCTATGCCGCTCCCAGAGCAGGGCTGAAAGGTCGCATCTTCCGCTGTTACAAGTTTCGGACGATGGTCTCAGACGCCGACAAACTGAAGGCTGAGTTGCGCGGCCAGAACGAGCGTTCCGGCGTGCTGTTCAAAATAGCCAAAGATCCCCGCATCACGCGGGTGGGAACATGGCTAAGGCGATACAGCCTGGACGAACTTCCACAGTTGTGGAACGTTCTGAAAGGCGACATGAGCCTGGTGGGTCCACGACCTCATCCACTTGACGACGTTGCCGCTTACGATCTCGAACATTTCTCCAGACTCGACGTCACCCCAGGGATAACTGGACTGTGGCAAGTAAGCGCGCGTCGCGATCCATCATTCGAGCACAGCATCGAACTCGATCGCGAATACATCCAGGGATGGAGTCTGGGATTCGATCTTCACATCTTGCTCCGCACAGTGGTTGCCGTGGTCCGGGGGAGTGGAGAATGACGCAAGTGATTCTCCGCCAGAGTGCATATGCCCCTGCAATCCCAGGGGACCTTCTTACTCGTACGGTCTCGGTCTTTCTGAAACCTTTGCAGTTGCTGATGGCGTGGCCGACTTTCCTGTTTCTTCTAACGCTTGCGGCCATGTTGTTGCGTCACCCGGATGTTTCATTTTATGAAATTGACCGGCTTGCCTTCGGACTGCTCGTGGCCGGGGTTACTTTGCGGAAGCTGGTCTTGCGCGAACCAATCTGCCGGTTGCAGAGAGCAAGTCTGCCGATGCTCGCTCTGACCACGCTCGCGGTTGCAAGTATGATCCAGCAACCGTTCGACCCTGAGGCGTGGTCCCTCATCGCCGCCAAATTTATCGTACCGTTCACGTTGTTCCACCTAGCGACGATTGTTTTCACGAGCCAGAGATCCCAGAACCAATTTGAGAGCTTTGCACTCGTCGTTCTGGCCTATTTGAGCTTTACCTCAATCGCATTTCTTGCTGGCGCAAAATCTTTGATTTTTCCGCACTTCATCCTGGACCCCGGCCTGGGTTATCACGTGGATCGTGCACGGGGCCCTCTGTTACAGGCTGTTGCCAATGGCGTGTCCCTGATCATGCTCGGTCTGCTCGCGGTGCACGCGTACTGCCGAGGGCGCCTGAAAGGCATTAAGGCAGCGATATTGATGGGATCGGTTCCAATCGCGGTGCTGGCCACAATGACTCGGGCTGTCTGGCTCACGTTTGCCGGGGCGGTTCTTGTGCTCGCAATGCAATCGTCAAATAGAACTCTGCGGCGCACGTGCCTGACTCTAATCTGTGCCGGATTGGCTGCTCTTGCAGTGGTTCTGAGTTATCCGGGGTGGAGAGAGGCGCTCCAAGACCGTCTCCAAGAACGCGGGCCAGTGGAGTTCCGAAGCGCCGTCTACTCGGGGGCGTGGCAGATGTTTTTGGAGCGGCCGTTCACTGGGTGGGGCGTGAACCAGATGCCGGCAGAACTGGCACGGCATGTCAGCGGCTACAAGGAAAGAATTCTGTACCCACACAACACATATCTGGAACTTCTTGTCGAACATGGAATTCTGGGACTGCTCCTTTACGCATGGCTGATTTGGGAACTCTGGAAGCTACGGCTGGGTCGAACCTTCAGCTCCAGAAATGAAGGGTTTCTGAGCAGAGCCTTCTATTCGCTATGGCCTGTGCTGCTCGGAGTGTACGCGGTTAATGCATCCTTTGTGGTGATGAATTACCAATTCGTAAATGGATTGTTATTCACGATTGCCGGGATCCTTGCGGGGCAACAACACGCAGATCGTGAACTTGCGTGCGACGTGCCAGGAGGGGGAGTTCTGCAGCTTTGAGCCTCACTCCACATGCTGTGGGTTCAACCCCTGTGATTGCCTACCTGGCGAATGAGTTTCCGAGCCACGTCGAACCGTACGTCACGAATGAGATCGCTGAATTGCGGCGACGCGGCCTGCATGTCGTCACGGGAAGTGTGCGGCAATCAACTACCAAGGGCACGCCGGCCGATGTAGTCGTGCTGCGGAATGTCTGCGGTCTCGATGCATTGCGGGCACTGCTCTTGTGCCTTTGGCATTGGAGATGTATCGCTGACCTGCTCAAGAGAGTTCTTCTGGAAGGCGATGAGAGGTGGATGCAGCGGGCAAAGGCACTCGTCCATACATGGCTGGGAGCAGTTTATGCCATCCGCCTGCAGAAATATCGCATCAATCACATCCACGTTCATCACGGATATTTTGGCGCGTGGGTTGCCCTGGTCGCGGCGCGTTTTCTTCGGGTGGATTACAGCCTCACTCTTCACGGTTCGGATCTCCTAGTGCGGGGATGTTATCTCGACGTCAAACTGCAAAACTGTGCTCTTTGCTTCACGGTCTCCGACTACAACAGGCGTTACATCTTCGAGCACTATCCTGAGATCTCTGAAAACAAGGTTTGCGCGATACACCTCGGGGTCCTTATCCCAGACGTACCACCGCTCGCGCACAATGACGACGATCGGAATGTAAGCCGGCAAATCAGATTGCTTTGTGTCGGACGCCTTCATCGAGTGAAAGATCACGATTTTCTGGTCCGGGCCTGTGCCGAACTGCGTCGTTTGGGCATACCCGTTCATTGCTCAATCGCGGGCGACGGTCCCGAACGGCAGAATCTGCAGAGATTGATAGGTTCACTCGCTTTGGAGGACTGCGTTACTTTGCTCGGCCACATCAAGCACGACGCGTTGTATGAACTGTACGACAGAGCCGACCTGGTTGTTCTCACCAGCCGAAGCGAAGGTATCCCGCTCGTCTTAATGGAGGCCATGGCTCGCGGAGCGATTGTGCTAGCCCCGGCCATCACCGGCATTCCCGAACTCGTGATTCCCCGCGAAACAGGATTTCTGTATCAGCCAGGATCACAAGAAGATTTCATGCAGCAGGTGCGGACGATCCGCTCGGTCCTCCGGCGCGCCGAAGAAAACACGGCAGGTCTGGAGGCGGAGGAGATTCGTCGATTGCGCCGCAATGCCATTGCGCACGTTCGCGAAAACTTCAGCCTTACTGAAAATCTGCAGTCCTTCGGCGATTTGTTTCTACATCTTCTTCATTCCAGGAGCTCTCATGCGGGTTCTGTACTGCAACAAGTACAACTATCCCTTTAGTGGCACAGAAGTGTATCTGTTCGAAGTCATGGATCTCATGAAGCAGCGAGGCCATGACGTTGCTCTGTTTTCCATGGCAGACTCGCGAGGCGATTCGACACCTTACGATCAACATTTTGTTCCCGCGATTGATTTCAAATGTCAGGCCTCGTCATGGCAGCGACTGCGGAATGGTGTGCGAGCGATTTATTCACGGGAGTCTCGCACGCGAATTCGTAAGATGATCCAAGAGTTTCGTCCCGATGTAGCTCATGTCCGGAACATTTATCACCACCTGACGCCATCGATCCTTTGGGAACTCAAAGCACAGAACGTTCCCGTCATTTATCACATCAATGACTTCAAACTGCTATGCCCTTCCTACAACCTCGTCGCCAACGGTGAGGCGTGCGAGAAGTGCAGTGGAGCGAGATTCCGGAATGTAATCGGCTCCGCTTGCTATCCGGGAGTCGGCGCTCGTTTCGCGCTGGCGGTCGAGGCTTATGTTCATCACTATCTCGGAAGCTACCGCCGCTGTGTCGATCGCTTTTTGGCTCCCAGCCGTTTTGTGCGCGACAAGTTCGTCGAGCACGGGTGGGATGCCGGCAAATTCGACCTTCTTCCACATTTTCAAAGTGCGTCGGACGATCCCCCGTCGGAAATAGCGGAAAACGCCCCATTGCTCTATTTTGGGCGGCTATCTGCCGAGAAGGGCCTTACGGAATTGCTCTATGCGATGCTCGGGTTCCCGCAGCTTCGATTGATCATTGCCGGCGATGGCCCAATGCGGGACGATCTTCACGGGTTGGCGCTCTCTCTTGGACTGACGAATGTAGAGTTCGTCGGCCATGTTCAGCGAGAAGCGTTGTCTTCGCTGATTGCGCGATCACGGTTCACGATCTTCCCCTCACACGCGTACGAAACTCTGGGCAAGAGCATTCTGGAGTCTTATGCCTACGGACGAGCGGTCATTGCCTCCGACGCTGGATCTCGCCGCGAAGTCGTGCACGAGGGCAAGACGGGCGTTTTATATTCCACCGGAAAGATAGAAAAACTCGCCGCCGCAATCGACAAGCTCGCCTCCAACCCAGAACTGGCGAGCGATATGGGGCGACGAGGTTGGGAACTTGTGCGAAATCACTACACGCCACAATCGCATTACCAGAAGCTCCTGCACATTTACGGGCGAGCACTTGCGGCAAAACGGAAGCCCCTTAAAAGTGTACTCATTTCGACCAAGGCCGCTCCTCCATGGGAAAAGTCGCAGGCAGATGCCCCGTCATACAAGATTTCGCCGTCTGGGACGCTTTCCAAACGAATTAAAGTTGCGTTTATCGGGGGCCGGGGGGTCATCTCGAAATATAGCGGCATCGAGAGCTATTACGAGGAAGTGGGCTCCGAACTGGCACACCGGGGCCATGAGGTCACAGTGTACTGCCGTAACTACTTCACGCCCGAGGTGCCGGAGCACCGCGGGATCCGCATCGTCCGTCTGCCCACCGTGCGTTCTAAGCACTTTGAGACTGTCATCCACACTTTCCTGAGCACGCTTCACGTTCTAACACGAGACTTTGACATCGTCCACTACCATGCGCTCGGATCGGCGTTGTTCTCGTCGATCCCTCGAATGTTCGGCAGGAAAACGATTGTCACAGTGCAAGGGCTCGACTGGCAGAGGAAGAAGTGGGGAGCAGCCGCATCAGCCGTCCTAAGACTTGGAGAGCGCGCCGCTGTACGATTGCCGAATGCAACCATGGTCGTCTCGCAGACGTTGCAGCGGCACTATCTGGACCAGCACAGTGAGCACACTTTTTATGTTCCGAACGGCGGATTGCTGCGGGAGAAGAGGGCTCCCAAGAAACTTCACGATTGGAAACTCGATCCCGACCGTTACATCTTGTTCCTCGGCCGGCTCTCTCCTGAAAAAGGATGCCATATTCTGATCGACGCTTATGAGCAGATCAAGACTGACGCAAAGCTGGTTCTTGCCGGAGCGGGAAGCTATTGCGACAGCTATAGCCGGCAACTACGTTCGCATGCGTCCGACAAGATCAAAATTCTTAATTGGGTTTCAGGAGATGCGCTCGACGAACTCCTGACCAACGCGATGATTTTTGTTCTGCCGTCTGATCTGGAAGGACTCTCTTTGGCTTTGCTCGACGCCATGGGGGCGGGCGTCTGCGTGGTGGCAAGCGATATTCCGGAAAACCGCGAAGTTATCAGTGGCGCGGGATTTACTTTTGAACGAGGAAATGCTGCGGACCTGGCAAAACGCCTGATGTTTCTAATCGCGAACCCCTCGGTGCGAAAAGCCGCAGCAGGGGCTGGCAGGCAGGTTATTGAAGATAAATATCAGTGGAGCCGAGTCGCGTCGGAAATCGAAGACGTGTATCGAAAGGTAATTGGAGATCAGGTGGCTGGAGAATCAAACGAAAAAAGCGGCAACTGGGATTTTCTCACCGATGATTCGACTGTAGGATCTTATCGAACTCTCAAATACCGGGATGGCCAGCACCGACGCATAGTGCAGTGAAGATTGGCTGCTGTCTCTCTTGGCTCAGCGTGAGATGGA
>DAIDGW010000155.1 GCA_027452245.1 Acidobacteriaceae bacterium | reverse complement strand
GCCGGCATCATGGAAATCGCCGACATCTTCGTCATCAATAAGAGCGATCGCGAGGGAGCCGAGCGCGTGGAGCGCGAGATTCGTGCGCTGCAATCGCTGGCGGTCCGGCGGGACGGATGGACTCCGCCGATCGTGAAGACCGTGGCCAGCGAAGGAACGGGTGTGGTGGAGTTGGCGGCGGCGATTAGCAGTTATGAGGAGTATCTGAAGAAGGAGAATCTCGCGCAGAAAAAGCGGGTGGAAAACTGGCAGGAGCGGCTGATTGAAATGCTGCGCGATGCCATGCTGGAAAAGGCGCGGAAGCAACTGGGGGATGGAAAGGCAGCCGGGCTCGCAGCCGACGTAGCGGCGCACAAGCGCGATCCGTATACGGTGGTGGAGGAATTGGCGGGGCAAGCAGATTCCTCATCGCTACGCTCCTCGGAATGACAGGGGATTATGACCGTGAAGATCGATCATCTCGGGGTTGCGGTGAAGTCGCTGGCGGCGGCGAAAGGCATTTACGAGAAGCTGGGACTGGCAGTGTCGGCAGAAGAGACAGTCGAGCATGAGCGGGTGAAGCTAGTGATGGTTCCGGTGGGCGAGAGCCGGATTGAACTGCTCGAAGCCACGTCGGACGACTCGACGATTGCCAAGTTCATCGCCAAGCGCGGTGAGGGACTGCATCACGTCTGCCTGCGCGTACCCAATCTGGAAGCCGCGGTGGAGAAATTAAAGAAAGACGGCGTGCGGCTGGTATCGGAAGAGATCAAGCGGGGAGCGGGCGGGCACCGCTACATCTTTGTTCATCCTGCAAGCGCGGGCGGAGTGCTGCTGGAACTGGTGGAAGGGCACTAACCGGGCATTCCTCCGAATGACAATGCTTCTCCTTTCTGCTGACACTTCGGGAAGGCATGGCAGTATCGCGCTGGCGCGCGCGGAAGGTGCGGGCGAGGTTCGGGTCCTGGATGTAGTTCCGCTCGCGGGAGGAACGTTTTCGGCACAACTGGTTCCACAGATCGCTGCGCTGCTAACTCAGCATGGGTTCGGCAAGAATGATCTCGGAGGCTTTGTGGTAGCGTCGGGGCCGGGATCGTTTACCGGGCTGCGCGTGGGACTGGCGGCGATCAAGGGATTGGCGGAGATTCTGCAGAGGCCAATCGCGGCTGTATCTCTGCTGGAGGCGGTGGCGGTTGCGTCGGGAAAGACTGGACGGATCACGACTTTGCTGGATGCGGGCCGAGGCGAGCTTTACGTCGGCGATTACGAAATTGGCGGGGCTCAGGCGCGGCGGATCGGGGAACGGATTACGGTGCGGGAATCTTTCCGCGAGAGTGTGGCGGATGGCATGATGGTGACACCAGACAAGAGCATCAGCGATTTTATGGCGGGGTCAAGTGCCGGTGTGATGCTTATCGCTCCGGTGAACGCCGGGACCATTGCTCCCATGGGATACAAAAAGATCGCGGCGGGGGAAACGGTTGCGCCCGAGGAACTGGAAGCGAATTACATCCGGCGGTCGGACGCGGAGATATTTGCGAAGCCGCGGGCGTAGCGGACAGCAGGTCTCTCCACTCCACAGAATTTCCGATATCCGGAAATTCTGTTGCGGTCGAGATGAGAGTGTTTTCGGGAGACGATGCTTTCAAGTCGAGTTTGTGGCGTTTTTAAAATTGTGAAAGATGACTTTGCGGGTGCGCAATGCGGTGGCCGACGATATTCCCGCGATTCTGCAGATTGAGCGCGATTCTCCGACTGCGGGGCACTGGCGGGAGCAGGCGTATCACGCAGTGTTCGAGGAGGGCCAAGTTCCGTTCCGGTTGCTGCTGGTCGCAGAAGAAGATGGCGTGCAGGGTTTCCTGGCGGCGACACAAGTGGACGAGGAGTGGGAACTGGAAAACATTGTCGTCTCGCCAGAGGTGCGCAGAAGAGGCATCGGCGCGATTCTCCTCAAGGCGCTGCTGGAACGTGCCCGGCAGGAAAATGGACAGGTCGTATTTCTGGAGGTCCGGGAATCGAGCGCTGCACCGCGCCGGTTCTATGAGAAGTCTGGTTTCGTCGAGACCGGGCGCCGGCGCGGGTATTATTCGAGTCCTCCGGAAGATGCCATAACGTACCAGCGAAAACTGCCATAGAAGGCGCAGTTCCTTCCGGACAACCCCGGGCTTAAGACCCCATTTTGCACCACTTTTTTGGCATTGAACAGGCATTGGGGCTGTGCTAGCCTGACGGCATAAATCCCGGTTTTGGAGGTCGGCTGGATGCTAACTCCGAGAGACCAACTCCTGACCAATCACGAGGAATTCCGCAGATTGGCCCAGGAGCACTCGCAGTATTCGAAGCGCCTCGATTTACTCACCCAAAAACGTTATCTCAGCGAAGACGAAAAGTTGGAAGAAGTTCGCCTGAAAAAGCTCAAGCTGCGGCTCAAGGACCAGATGGAATCGATTGAGCGGCAATATCGGGCGCAGTTTGGCGCGCACGTAGCGTAGGTTGATCTAGTTCACGAACTCCGGGCGGCTGTGGCCGTCAAAGGGTATCTTGTATGTTCCGAAGGCGCGACGAGCGCCTTTTTCTATTTCCTGCGAAATTGCCGCGGGTTTTAGGAGTGCCTTCGGTAGGCCTGCACTATAATTAAGATCTCCCCTATGGTGCGTGACGGATATTACTATGGACTTCCGCTGCTCGCAGTCGCTGTTCTGATCGGCTGGCTGACCCGGCCCGGTTGGGCGGTGATCCCAATCCTCCTGGCAGCTTTCTTTCTGTGGTTTTTCCGCGACCCAGAGCGCGCCATTCCGCAGGAACCTGGTGCTGTGGTTTCGCCCGGAGACGGAAAGATCACGGACGTGTCGCCAGTCATCGTGGGCGGGGAGCCAAGAACCCGGATCAGCATCTTTCTGAGCGTCTTTGATGTCCACGTAAATCGTTCTCCAATCGCTGGAGTCATCCGGGAAGTCCGGTATCAGCCGGGGCAATTCCTGAATGCGATGAACCGGACGTGTGCCGACCTGAACGAGCAGAATATCGTCACGGTGGAAGGCGGCGGCCAGATGGTGGTATTCAAGCAGATTGCGGGGTTGCTGGCGCGGCGGATTGTATTTAATCGAAAGATTGGCGATCGGGTGGAGCGCGGAGAGCGGGTCGGGCTGATCAAATTCGGATCCAGGGTAGATGTTCTTTTTGATTCGGGGGCCAGCGTGAAAGTAAAAGTTGGGGACCGGGTACGCGGCGGAGCGTCGGTATTGGCGTATCTTCAAGAGAAGCGAGAGCTTGCGGGAGCGCAGGCGGTGAGCGCCGAGAGAGGGAACTGATGGCGGATCCGGCACCGAAACGGCGGCGAATGACGAAGGGCATGTACATTCTGCCCTCGCTTTTTACCACGGCCAATATGGCATTCGGGTTTTACGCGATTCTGCAGGTGATGTACGCCAGCACGGCCGAATATTGGCATCTGGACGATGCCGCGAAGGCGATAGGATTTGCGGTTCTGTTTGATGGCCTGGACGGCCGAATTGCGCGCATGACGGGCACGACCAGCGACTTCGGCCGGGAACTGGATTCGCTGGCCGACGTGATCACGTTCGGCGTCGCACCAGCAATGCTGGCGTGGACATGGGGATTTCATCTGATGCCACCGGTGTTGCTGACGGAGTGGCATGAGTGGCATCTCAAGCTGACGCAGGTGGGAGCGATCGCGTGTTTTCTGTTCCTGATGGCGGGGGCCAGCCGGCTGGCGCGGTTCAACATCACGAGCAATCCGCAACCCTCGAATCCGGGCAGACCGGGGAAGAAGTATTTCGTGGGCATGCCGATTCCCGCGGGTGCGGGAGTGATCGCGGCGGTGGTTCACTTCGAAGCCGGAGAGCCGATTGCCTTGTGGTATACGGCATTGACGTGGGTGGCCATGGTGGCTGCAGTGGGTTATCTGATGGTCAGCACATGGCGGTTTTACAGTTTCAAGGACATTGATTTCGGAACGCGCCGCCCATTCCGGCTGATCGTGCTGATGGCAGGATTATTCGCACTGATCTGGTTTTTTTCGCGGCAAGTACTGTTTGCGATCGCTCTGCTCTACATGTTTTCTGGAATCCTGTGGCGGCTGCAATGGATTTTTCGCCGCCGCAACCAACCTCCTCCACCGGCATACAAGGAGCTGTCGCAGCTTTCATGACCTCGCCTTCGAAAACCCAAAGTAGCCCCAGCACAACGACGCGGAATCTTTATCGCGCTGCGATTGTGGGAGCCGCTTCGCTGAAAGGGAAAGAACTCGCCGAGATGTTGAGCGAGAAAAACTTTCCCGCGGTGGACGTGCGCCTGCTGGATGACGATGAATCGCTGGGACAACTGGAGGCCATGGGAGATGAAATCAGCTTCATCCAGAGCCTGAGGTCCGAGCAGTTCGAACATGTCGATTTCACTTTCTTTGCTGCCGATCCGGACTGCACTAAGAAGACGTGGAAGAAGGCGCGAGACGCGGGCAGCACGATTATCGATCTTTCCTCAGCTCTGGAAAACGAGCCTGGCGCACAGGTGCGTTCGCTGTGGGTGGAGCGGGAGCGCGGACAAGTCATGGCTCCGGAATTGCAGCCGGGACCGTGCGTGACGGCTCATCCAGCGGCCGTCACGTTGGCCCTCTTATTGCTTCGGGCGCAACGGGCGGGCGCGCTGACGCAAGTGGTGGCCACAGTCTTCCAGCCGGCTTCGGAGCGGGGACAAAAGGGCATGGACGAACTTCATCAGCAGACGGTGAACCTGCTGTCATTTCAGTCATTGCCCAAGGACGTGTTCGATGCACAGGTCGCATTCAACATGATTGCGCGGTACGGACAAAAGTCGCGAACTCCGCTGGATTCTGAGGAAACACGGATCCTGCGTCACTACGGGCAGATTGCGGGAGAGGCCGCACCCACTCCGGCCATGATGCTGGTGCAGGCTCCGATCTTCCACGGGCACGCGCTGGCAATTTTCCTGGAAACGGAAGAGAGAATCGAACTTGCTAATCTGGCGAAGGTTCTGGCGGGAGATCATGTGATCATGCCGTCGGCCGAAGAAGATTCGCCCAGCAACGTGAGTTCAGCCGGGCAGGGGGATATCCAGTTGGCCATCCGCAACGATGTTACGCATCCCAACGGAATTTGGTTGTGGGCGGCGGCTGACAACCTTCGGATTTCCGCCTTGACCGCCGTGGAGTGCGCCGAAAGCATGGCGGCGGCACGGCCCATGGGGAAAATTCAGTGAGGCTGTGGGGAGCGGTGGCCTTGCTCGCCGTCTTCACTACAGGATGCGGATATCATACGGCGGACCACGTTACCCAGGTTCCGGAGAACGTCAAGACCATTGCAATCCCGGAATTTGCCAACGAGACCACGACCTACAAGATCGAGCAGATGCTGACAACCGCTGTTACCCGCGAATTCACAACCCGAACGCATTATCAGATACTGAATGGGTCGGCGGAGAAACCCGATGCGACGCTGCGCGGCACAGTGCTTTCTACCGTGGAAACGCCGCTGACCTACGACACGGCAACAGGCCGCGTGGCCAGCGTTCTTGTCGTGGTGAGTATGCGGGTCTCACTGCGAGATCAGAAGGGAAAAGTCCTGTATCAAAATCCGCAATATGTTTTTCGCGAGCAATACGAGGTTTCGCAGGACATCCCAAGCTTCTTCGAGGAAGACTCGCCGGCATTCCGGCGGCTTTCAGTGGATTTTGCACGAACGTTAGTTTCTGACATTCTAGAGGGATTTTAGATCTTGCGTTGTCCATTCTTTTGCGCAGTAGCGCTGACCAGCACGCTGGCTCTGATGCTGACGGCGGGATGTTATTCGGGTACGCACCCGCGGCACATTGGCGATAAGGCCGCCGATTTCACGGTGCAGGATTCCGACCGGAAAGTGACCCTGGATCAGTTTCGGGGTAAGGTTGTGGTCCTGAATTTCTGGGCCACGTGGTGCCCGCCGTGCCTGGAGGAGTTGCCGTCATTGATTCGGATGCAGGACCGGACAAAGAATTCCGGTGTAGTCGTACTGGCCATCAGCATTGACGAGGATGGGGATGCGTACCACCGCTTTCTCAAGGAGCACGACGTGAATTTATTAACGGTACGCGATCCCAAGCAAAAGATCAGCACCATTTACGGGACGACGGGGTGGCCGGAAACTTACATCATCGACCGGCAAGGAGTGCTGCGCCGAAAATTCGTGGGCGCCGTCGATTGGGATTCCCCGGAGATCACGCAGTTTTTGAGCAAGCTGTAAGGGCGACGGACCGCTACGAGCCAGTTTTTCCAATGGACTCTTCCAGCCAGTTCAAGTACTCCGCCGAGCCAGCTTCGATCGACAGCACCAGAAATTCCGGCAGGTCGTAAGAGTGCAGCTCGAGTATGGCATCGCGAACGGACTCCAGTTGGTGCACACTGGTTTTGATGAGCAGCAACCATTCTTCTCCGGATTCCACCTTACCCTGCCAACGATAGATTGATTTGATGTGTGGAATGAGATTCGCACAAGCTGCCAACCGATTTTCAACCAGAAAATTCGCAATCTTCGAGGCCTCTGCCTCGGAGCCGCAGGTCGTGAGGACGATTCGTTTATCGGTCATTTAAAATCACCCGTCGGCCTTCGAGTATTAATCCGGTACCACATCGGCCGGGTTCGGGTCCGTCAAGGAATGATCTCATGCTAACGCAAATCAAATTTGGGACATCAGGTTGGCGCGCGGTAATGGCGGAAGAATTCACTTTTGCCAATGTGCGGCGGGCGGTTACGGGAATTGCGCGTTATGTGCTCTCACAGAAACCGGCGGGGGCACGAGTGATTGTGGGGCGCGACCCGCGGTTCCTGGGGGAAACGTTCTGTTCGATGGCGGCAGAGGTTTTATCGGCCCACGGAATCAATCCGCTGCTGATTGCTGAAGCTGCGCCGACGCCGGCGATTGCGTACGCAGTGATTCAAACCAAGGCCGACGGCGCGATCAACTTTACGGCCTCGCACAATCCACCGGAATACAACGGAATCAAGTTTTCAACGCCGGATGGATGCCCGGCGTTGCCGGAGGTGACCAGGAAGATTGAGGCGGAGATTCTGGCGGCCGATGAGGCGAAAAGCAGGACTCCGCAAGGCTCGGGCGCAACTCCAGAGAAACTCGATCCCAAGCCGATCTATGTGAAACGGCTGAAGGAGATTATTGATCTCTCCGCAATTAAGAAAGCGGGATTGAAGGTAGTCTTCGATCCGATGTGGGGCGCAGCGCGTGGTTATTCCGACGAACTGCTGCGCGATGCGGAGATTTCGGTCGCCAGTGTTCACAATTTTCGCGACGTCTTGTTTGGCGGGCATGCGCCCGAACCAGACGATCATCTGCTGGAAGACTTGCGCCACAAGATGCGGGAGATGGGGGCGCACATCGGAATTGCCACCGATGGCGATGCGGACCGCTTCGGGATTGTGGACCGGGACGGAACTTTCCTTCAGCCGAACCTGGTCATCGCGCTGTTGTTCGATTACCTGGTCGAGAGCCGGGGATGGAAGAATGGAGTGGCGAAGTCGGTCGCGACCACGAATTTCATCAACGCATTGGCCAAGAAACACGGAGTTTCGCTGTACGAAACGCCGGTTGGCTTTAAGTACATTGGCGAGTTGATCATGCAGGACAAGATCGCAATTGGCGGCGAGGAGAGCGCGGGCCTGTCGATTCGCCACCATGTGCCGGAAAAGGACGGCGTGCTGGCGGGTCTGCTGTGCTGCGAGATGATCGCCTGCAAGAAGAAGTCCATGGGCGAGATTCTGAGCGATCTGCGTAACCAGGTTGGTTCCTACTATCCGAGGCGGGACAACTTCCGATTGACACCTGAGGTGAAGCAGAAGTTCACTGAAAAGTTGGGGGTTGATCCGAAAGAATTTTCGGGCCGCAAGGTCCGTGAAGTTGTGCGAACCGACGGTCTCAAGCTGCTTTTCGAAGACGGAGCCTGGGTTTGCTACCGGTTATCGGGAACGGAACCGGTGGTACGGGTCTACACCGAGGCGCGGGATGAGGCCGGTCTGGAAAAGCTGAATTCCGCGGCCAAACAATGGATTTTTGAATAGTCGAGGTAAAGAGTTTTGCTTTCGAAGTTTAAAAAGAGACTGGCGGAACTTCCGCGGCCGGAGGATGGATTGCGCGTGATGGCGCAGCATGCGCCCCAGGCGGAGGCCATTGCCGTGTCGTGGGTGGAAAAGCTGCGCCCGGCGGGACTAGCGGTGTATGGCGTACGCCGGCGGATCGCTACCGCTGCGGTGACTCTTCTTACGGCAATGCTGTTCATTCATGTCGTATTCGGCGCCAATGGAATGGTCGTTTACAGAAGGAAGAAGGCCGAGTACGAAATGCTGCAGAAGCGAGTTGCCGATGTTAAGCACGAGAATCAACAGTACACGCAGCGAATCCAGGCCCTGAAAACGGATCAGAGCGCTATCGAAAAGGAAGCGCGCGAGCAGTTAGGCTACGCCAAGCCGGGGGAGTATGTGTATGTGGAGCCCGCTCCGGCGAAACGGGCTTCCACGCCCAACGCCACCGCAAGGCGATAGCTTCCGGGCGCGGCCATTCCCACTTACCACTCCCTCTTACGGGAGTTGTCAGGGGGATCTCCTCTGGGATGGCCATAAAGGTAGACCATACAGGCGTCGCACACCCCATGACTTACGCGTCGAGGCATAGAGCGCACAAAGTCCGGAATCCAATCCCAACGGAGCTGAGTGGGATGCCTGGTTCGGCGGCATTGAGCGCACATAACTATCAGTTCATCGACCCGGTAATCGTCATTGGTGAGGGGGAGCGATTCGTAGGGAATCGGAGCTTCAACCCGCAAGGAATGAACGAGCGCGAGCCACTCAGTGCCGGGAATCGGAGTGATATTCATCTGGAATTCGCGGTAGACATCAGGAGAGTTGCATTCGTACTCGGCGTGCAAGATCTTTCGGTCAGCGCGCGCTCGGTCCAGTAGTGTCCGGTAATGATCGTGGAGAACGGGCGGAATGCAATCGAAAAGCGAGACGCCGGAGACTTTTGAGGCGACCGCACCGTCCCCAGCATTTGACAGGGCGAAGCGGTCCCAGGCCGGGTTGCAGTACACGATTCGCGAATCCTGATCCAGCACGCAGGTTACGTTGTTGCTTTTGTCGAACTGCTTGCGCCACTCTATCCGGCTTTTACGGTTCATTCGTTGGCAGGCCCTGTATGGGTTGCAGGCTTCCATTGTCGAAGAGTGAACGTGGTTAGGCAAGTATGACGGTCGCAGCGAGGGGCCACACCTAGTCTCTGTCTCTGGGCACGGAGACAAGGTGGAGCAACCTGGATAGAGGCGGCGAGAGAGCCCGTTGGGGTTGTCCAGACGAACTGCAAGAGCGGGAGAGCGCGAGTACAATAGCCTGTTTCGCAAATGCCCCAATCGGACGTTCGAATTTGTGACTCGAAGTACCTCGTCACAGATTTCTTTGGGGACTCGAGAGGTAAATTCATGTCATTGCGTTCGCTTCCTGCCATTTTGCTGCTGGCCTTTTCTGGAGTTGCACTCGCTCAAAATATGCCTGAAGGGCGATTGCTCAGATTTCCCGATATTTCGAAAAATGAAATTGCGTTCAGCTACGGGGGAGACATCTGGCTGGTTTCGCGCGAAGGAGGGACGGCGCGAAGGATTACCAGTTTTCCGGGGCAGGAGTTGTTCGCAAAGTTCTCTCCCGACGGGAAATGGATTGCGTTTACCGGGCAGTATGACGGGAACTACAACGTCTACATCATGCCGGCCGAAGGCGGCGAACCGAAGCAGTTGACGTTTCATCCGGGCGGAGGACATTTGAGTGAACGCATGGGCATCCACAACGAGGTCATTACGTGGACGCCGGACAGCAAGCGCATCGTCTTTCTAAGCCGCCGCGACACCTTCAACACGTGGTTTGGGCGGCTTTACAGCGTCAGCATCGATGGCGGAGAACCAGAGGCGTTGCCGCTCGACAAGGGTGGGCTCACGTCTTATTCGCCGGATGGGAACAGCATCGCGTATAACCGGATTTTTCGAAACTTCCGCACATGGAAGCGCTATACCGGTGGCATGGCGCAGGATATCTGGATTTACGATCTGAAGGCGAATCACATTGAGCAAATGCCGCATACGGAATGGACGGATACGTTTCCAATGTGGCATGGCGATACGATCTATTTCGATTCGGACCGCGGCCCCGAACATCGCCTGAATCTTTACAGCTACAGCCTGACTTCGCACGAAATAAAGCAGTTGACTCATTTCAAGGATTTCGATGTGAACTGGCCCAGCCTGGGACCGGATAGCATCGTGTTCGAAAACGGCGGGTACTTGTACCTGTTCGATCTGAATACGCAGAAAGAACACAAGCTGACGATTTACTTGCCGGGAGATCGGGAACTGGCGCGGAAACATTGGGAAAACGTCAGCAATCTGATCACGGATTTCGACATTTCGCCGGACGGAAAGCGCGCTGCATTTACGGCGCGAGGCGACATCTACACGGTTCCGGCAAAAGAGGGGAGCATTCGGAACCTGACGCGGACTCCGGGAATTCACGAGAAATATGCGGCATGGTCTCCGGACGGACGCTGGGTTGCGTACATGTCGGATCGGACGGGCGAGGACGAATTGTATGTGTCTCCGCAGGATGGGCTGGGTCCGGAGCAGAGGATTACGTTCGACGGAAAGATGTTCCGCCTGCCGCCGACTTGGGCGGCGGACAGCAAGAAGTTGCTTTTCGCGGATAAGGACGCGCGGTTGTTTTATGTCGACATCCACGACAAGAAGCCAGTGCAAATTGATCAGTGCAAATACGGAGACCTGACGGATTACAACTGGTCTCCGGACAGCAACTGGGTTGCCTACTCGAAGCAATTGGAGAATCACAATGGCGTGATTTATCTGTATTCGCTGGCGGACCGGAAAATCACTCCGGTGACGACCGACGCCAGCAACAGCACGAACCCGTATTTCGATCCGGAAGGGAAGTATCTCTATTTCCTTTCAAACCGCGATTTCAATGAAGTGCTGGGCGTTTACGACACGGAGTTTGCCAATCCAAAAGCGGGACGCGTGTACATCGCCACCTTGCGGGCCGACGAACCGTCGCCATTTCCTGTGCTCAGCGACGAAGTGAGCATCACGCAGCCACCGGACGTGCTGCTGAATCCTACACCGGGTGCGCAAGCGCCAAAGCCGTTCGAGACCCCCGCAAAGAAGCCATCGGCGACTTCCAAGGCGGAAACCCCAGCCCCAGAAGCGAAGACAACGGGCGAAGAAGAAAAAGAAGCAAAGCCGGGCACGCGCACGCCATTAAAAAATTTCCGCATTGATCTGGATGGTATTCAGAACCGGATCGTGGCGTTACCCATGCCTCCGGGGAACCTGCAGAATCTGGCGGCGTCGAAGGGCATAATTTTCTACGTTACAACTCCCGTGCAAGGCCTTTCGGGACCGCTGCCGGGCGAGGAGCCAGCCATTCATGCGTACGATCTGAAGGATCGCAAAGATCACGTCTTCATGGAGGGAGCCGATGAGTTTGCCATTTCATTCGACGGAAGAAAGATTCTGTACGGAACGCCAAAAGAAGGTGGTGGCGGCGGCGAGGAAGGCGGGCCGGGTGAACACAGTTTCGGCATTGTGGATGCGAAGGTTCCGCAGGGAGACACGGACTCCAAAGATGATTCCAAGCCTCTGATGCATCCCGGAGAGGGCGCGCTGAAACTGGCAAACATGCAGATGGAAGTCGACCCTCCGGCGGAGTGGAAGCAGATTTTCAACGAGGTGTGGCGGCAGGAGCGCGATTACTTCTACGAGCCTTCGATGAACGGAGTTGATTGGAAGGCCGAGCACGACAAGTATGCCCAACTGCTACCCTACGTGGCCGACCGGCTGAGCCTCACTTACATCATGGGTGAGCTGATTGGCGAACTTTCGAACTCACACACGTACGTGGGCGGAGGCGATTATCCCGAGATCAAGAAGGTGAATGTCGGGCTGCTCGGAGCGGATATCGAGCCGGATGCGAAGACAGGCATGTACCGTTTCGCGAAGATCTATCCTGGAGAGAACTGGAATAATGATTTGCGCTCGCCGCTTACGGAGCCGGGCGTGCAGGTGAAAGAAGGGGATTACCTGCTCGCGGTGAATGGCCGTGCATTGCGGGTTCCGCAGAATCCGTACGAGTTGTTCGTCAACACGGTAAACCAGACCACGACTCTTTCCATCAACAGCAAGCCCAGCGAAGAAGGCGCGCGCAATGTGATTGTGCGTCCAATTCCTGATGAATTCGGCTTGCATGAATTGAACTGGATCGAGAGCAATCGCCGCAAGGTGGAACAGGCGAGCGGCGGGCGAATTGGTTACGTGTATCTGCCCGACATGGGCGCCGCGGGACTGAATGAGTTCGTGAAGCAGTATTTCCCGCAGATCCGGAAAGAGGGGATGATCTTCGACGTCCGCTACAACGGCGGGGGTTTTGTGGATCAGATCATCTTTGAGCGGCTACGGCGCGTGCTGGCGGGCATGGAATCAGCGCGCAATTGGAAATCGGACACGCTTCCCGGCAACGTTTTCCATGGCGCGATGGCCTGCGTGACGAATCACTACGCCGCCTCCGATGGCGACTTTTTTAGCTACTTCTTCAAGGAGTACAAGCTGGGTCCGCTTATTGGCGAGCGCACATGGGGTGGCGTGCGCGGAATACGCGGAGAGATTCCTCTGATGGATGGCGGATACATCACGCGTCCGGAATTCTCGTTGTATGGGTTGGACAGCAAGTGGCTGATCGAGAATCACGGTGTAGCGCCGGACATTGAGGTCGATAATCGTCCGGACCTGGTGCGGGAGGGACATGACCCACAGCTGGAAAAGGCGATCGAACTCGTGATGAAGGAAATTCAGCAGAATCCGAAGCAGTTGCCGCACCGTCCGCCGGACCTCCCAGCCTATCCGCCGGGACCGGGACTCTAAGTGTAACTTTGGTGGGCGAGCGCCTCTGGCGGAAGTATCGACAGGATGACCTTTCTGGTCAGCTACAGATACTCCCGCCGCAAGCTTTACGCCGGCACCATCTTCGCCGACCAGCTTTTTACGAAGGAGCCGAAGCGGTCGAGGGCTTTGGAGAAGTTGTCACCAGCGGCGGCGAAGCCCAAGCGGAAATGCGACGGAGTGTCGAAGCAATCGCCGGGCGCCAGGAGAATGCCACGTTCAGCGGCGGCTTGGCAGAACGGGCGGGCGTTTTCTCCGCTAACGAGCCAAGGGAAGGCGGTCATGCCGCCTTGCGGCCGAATCCAGCCGAGCACGTCACGCTGCTCAGCCATGAAGCTCTCGAGAATCTTCAGGTTACGGCTGGCGACTTGCTGGGCCTTGCCGAGCACAGCGTCATGCTTTCGAATGGCAATCTCGGCGAGAATTTCTCCAGTGGTCGTGTTGCAGATAGAGAAATAGGAGCGCGCCGTCCAGAATTGCTGGCGTTTCTGGGCATTGTGCTCGATCATCCATCCGGTACGCACACCGGCAATCGAAAATGCCTTGGACATGTCGGCGATTGCGGTGGCATACGGCAGGCGCGCCGCCGATCTCGTCGGTTTCCCGTGATAGATGGGATGGTAAACCTCATCACTGACCAGCTGAATGCCGCGCTCGGCGGTGAAGTGGTGCAGGGCCTCCATCTCTTCGTCACCCATAGTAGCGCCGGTGGGATTGTGCGGGTTGTTGACCAGGATCAGCCTGGTTTTGGAATCGGCGAGTCGTTGGATCTCATCGGGATCGATGCGGAATCCGTTCTCGCGGCGTACACGATAGAAGCGGGTCTCAATGCCCAGAGATTGCGGGAGCGCCGAAAAGGTCGTGAATCCAGGCACCGGGATGATGACGTTCGCGCCGGGTTCGGCGGCCAGCCACATCAGGGCAAGCAGGGCTTCGGACGCACCGGTCATGACTTGCACGGACTCGACGGGGACCTGCTGCATGGCGGCAATGGCTTCGCGCAGACTGTCGGCCCCGGCCGGACGGCTGTAGACGAGGTTATGGTTCAGAAAGCGATGGCGTGTTGCGTCGTCGGCGAGGGCAAGAATTTCGGGCACGCTCCAGACCGGGCCAGTGCTCGCGGCGAGGTTGAACTCGGTGGTGTGTTCATACTGGTCGAGCCAGGCATCGAGCAGGAAGGGCTTGAGTTGCATGCGAGCACCTCGAGAGAGAAGTTGACCGCGTTTATTGATTCTGCGAGTTGAGCCGAGGATGATCTTTTTTAATTTGCACGGTATCCGGAAATATTCCGGAGAGGTGACGCTGCGTGCTTAGAGTCCGGGAATCCAATGCACGGCATTGTCGTGGAAGATTTTGCGCAGGACCGGTTCCGGCAGTTTCAATCCCTGCGCCTGCTTTTTCAAGACCGGTACCATTTCGCCGGTGGCGAGATACTTCCAGTCGCGCGCGTAGGTCGATCGCCATTCGTTCAGTTCGTCGGACGCATTGGCATCCTTCATCAATTCGATATCGGTGCCGTAAAGAATGCGGTCCTGGTATTTCAGGATGAAGCGGCGCACCTGGTCGCGTGGCATGAGCATGAGGTATTCCATGCGAGCAGCCATGTCGATGGCGAAGTTCGGATAGCGGTCAAGCCGGGCTGAGATGTCGGAGAGGCTTTTTTCCATGCTGCCGAGATGGACACCGACCACGCGCAGCCTGGGATTTTCCTGCAGGACATGATCGCGGGCCGCGAGAATCGTTTTCTTAGAGGGGAAGCCTTTTTTGCCGCCAAGATACCACTGCGGATTTTCCTGATAGTACGACCATGAGGGATCGTTGGGATCGGGAGGCCCCCAGGCCACGTCGGGTTCTGCCTGGTGTGTGAGCAGCGTCTTGCCATGGGCAGCGATGTCCTTATAGATCGGCGCGAATTTGGGATTATCCGCCAGGATGTAGTGGCCACTGCGATCCTTGATTTCCATACCCACGTTTTTCCAGATTTTCACGGCGATTGCGCCGTTGCTGAAATCGCGATTGATCTGCGCCACAGCATCGTTTGAAAAGTTCGGGTCGTTGAATTTGTACGGATCAAAGGTGGTGCAGAAGGCGATGTGTCCGTGGCTGGAACTCATGAGCGCGAGAGCAACGGTGACTTGCGTCTGCAGATCCCCTCGGTTGGGCGAAGTGTCATCGACCACAAGGATATTCAGGACTTTCAGATTCAGGTTCTCCAGCATGTTCTGAAATCCGGCATCGCTTTTAAACAAGTGGACGTGAGCATCGATGGGGTGAATGGCGGCAAATGCCGCCAGTGCGGGATCGTCGCCCGCGGCAGCGGGGTGTGCCCAAGGCAGAAAGGCCGCCATAATAAGGATCAGCGCAACGGCGAGGATGAGAATGGAGGCGAGGTGAGACCGCAAGGCGAAACCCTCCTGAAATCCTGAGCGAATTTGCACAATCTTACGCTCGATTTCGTTTGATTGCGAAGGGATTTGAAGGTTGCGAAAGGTTTGGCCTTAAGCGGAAGCAGCGGCTCGCGGGCGGGATTAGAACCTGACGGGCGGACGGAGGCAATCTGCAAGGTGGCGGGGCGGTAATTTTGAAGGACCTGGGAAAACCAGGATGTACGACCGTAACTTTTCCAGTTGCGGCGCGTTAGTTAATAGTACCCACGAGAGTTGAATAGTATTATCGGCGACTAGCCGGAGGTGTCATGCGAAGGATTCGCAACTGCAGTCTTGGATTGGGGCTGTTCATCTTATTGGCAAGTTTTTCGGCCAAGGCATTTGGGCAAATCGGAATTTCGGTGTCGTTCGGGCCGCCGGCACTGCCGGTCTACGCGCAGCCGCCGTGTCCCGAGCCGGGCTATATGTGGACGCCCGGGTATTGGGCCTGGGACGACGATTACGGCGATTACTACTGGGTTCCGGGAACATGGGTAATGGCGCCACAACCAGGCTTTCTCTGGACTCCGCCGTGGTGGGGATGGGAAAACGGCGTGTACATGTTCCATGAGGGCTACTGGGGACCACACATCGGGTTCTACGGCGGGATCAATTACGGATTTGGCTATCCGGGGGACGGTTTCTATGGAGGCCGCTGGGATGGCGACCGCTTCTTCTACAACCGCTCGGTCACCAATATCAATGTGACCAATGTCCGGAACGTCTACAACGAGACGGTGATCAACCGAAATGTTACGGTGAACCACGTCAGTTACAACGGAGGGCCGGGAGGAATTGAGGCACGGGCTACGCCCCAGCAGGAAATGGCGGCGCGCGAGCGTCATATCGGCCCGGTCGAGGCGCAGACGCAGCACATGCGGACGGCACGGTTTGATCCGGAGCTACGCGCCAGCCAGAATCACGGCAGGCCTCCGGTGGCAGCCACGGCGCGGCCAAACCAGTTCCGGGGCCGCAGTGTGGTAAAGGCCAGAGCGGCGGGCGGGGCCTATCAGCGTCCGCAGTACCAGGCTCGCGCCGGGGAAGCACAGATGGCGCGGAATGGCGGCTACCGGCCTTACGTGCACCCCAACCAATTGCCGCAGTTCCAGCGCTTCAATTCGCCGAACCGTGGCAACTCGGGTTACAACCAGCGCTTCCAGCAACAGCAGGACCAGTTCTTCCAGCGGCAACAGCAGCAGCGGCAGCAGTTGCAACAACGGCAGGAGATGCAACACCAACAAATGCAGCAGCGCTGGGGGAATGACCAGTTCAGAACGCAGCAGATGGAACAGCAGCACCAGATGCAGACCCAGCGCCTGCAACAGCGCCAGTTCAATCAGGTGCAGCGGTTCCAGCAGCGGCAGGGAATGTGGCGAAGGTAGGCAAGAACCGATTCAGCAGATGAACGCTCGTCCCCGGACGGGCGTTTTTTTTGGGGTCGAAGTTTAGAGTCCGGAATCGTGATTTAAGAATTCCGGGCAGCAAGGTTGTGGTTGTGTCGGTCTGGGAAAAGAAATGTCAGTATCAGGAGATTTCCAATACCCTGGCATGAACGCGTCCAGATCGCCGCAATTCCACGCCCGTGGCTGCTGATGAAGAACATCCTCAATCGCCGAACGCGATGGGCTCGAAGGGGAACGATCAGATTTCGATTGGGCGAAGCCGCAGAAACTTACAAGAAACGCAAATACAGCGGCGAGAATCGCAGTTCGAACTGAGCGCATCGTGAACCTCGCGAGTGCGCCAGTTTAGCAGGTTGGAATGCAAAGAATCTCCGCCGCTGCCATCAAGCGGCCGGAGTGCGCGCTGATTCTTACGCTCTTCCTTTTCGTGCCGCTTTGGCTGCTTCTGGCCCTACGGTCTCCCACGGACGCTTGGGACGTTCCACTGCCGGCTTGTCGCGATCCACGATGCGGTCATACTGATAGGCTTCGCTCACCGTACCCAGCGATTCGTTGTACAGGCTGGGCAGGCCCAGTGCCACCTTCAGTTCTTCCGCAAAAGTGTGGAGGGCTTTCAGGTGCTCGGCGGTGGCCGGAAGTTCATTCTTCGAGGTCTTCAGGAACTGCTGATATCCCCGATTCACCAGTTTGGATATCTCGCTGCCAACCAGGTACCCGGGATAGGCGAAGATCTTGACGTGATCGTCGGGCGTCTTCTGGATCGCTGCCGACACATTATATTTGCGCAGGAACACGCGGCCGTTCGTGCCGGGGGCGTCGGTGACATCAAATCCGTGGTCGCGCAACCAACCCAGCGATTCTTCGTACGTGCGCGCTTCCGTTGTTTTGGGCATTGGGAAACTTCAACCTTTCATTGTTCGCTTAGATGCCTGCCTCTGCAGAAAGGAGTGGCTTTACAACTCCCGCATCGTGGTGCAGCTTTTATCATCTAAAACAAAATACTACATACCGCGTTTTCGCTCCTGTATCACATTACGGAGGTCACGGGAGCTTCGCTAAGAAAATGTCTCAGAACTCCACCAACGCCGCAGAATCCTTGATGCCGATCGCGCCAGAACCGCCGACGGATGCGGCTTCCAGCCTCGGCCACAGTCTCATCGACCGGGTCGGCAACACACCGTTGCTTCGCCTGCAGGAACTTACCCGCGAACTGCCGGGCGTAGCACTTTTGGGCAAGGCCGAGTGGTACAACCCCGGCGGATCCGTGAAGGACCGGGCGGCAGCCAACATTGTCGCACAAGCCCGCCGCCAAGGACTATTACGCCAGGGCAAAATCCTCCTCGATGCTACCAGCGGCAACACCGGCATCGCCTACGCCATGCTCGGGGCCGCCGAAGGATTTTCCGTCACATTGTGCATGCCGGAAAATGTTTCGGCAGAACGGAAGAGAATCCTGCAGAGCTACGGCGCAAATATTTTGTACACCGATCCCGCCGACGGCTCTGATGGTGCGATTCGCCTTGCGCGCGAATTGAGCGCAGCGCATCCCGAGAAGTATTTTTACGCGGACCAATATTCCAACGATGCCAATTGGCGCGCTCACTACTACGGAACCGCGAACGAAATCTGGCAGCAGACACAAGGCCAGATCACTCACTTCGTCTCCATGCTCGGCACCAGCGGAACTTTCGTCGGCACCACGCGCCGGTTGAAAGAGTTGAACCCGCGCATCCGCTGCGTTTCCCTGCAGCCCGATTCTGCCTTTCACGGAATCGAGGGCGCCAAGCACATGGCCAGCGCCATCGTTCCGAAGATTTACGATCCCGCGCTGGCCGATCAAAATCTCGAAATCACGACCGAAGACGCCTACGCGATGGCCCGTCGCCTTTCCCGTCAATCGGGATTGCTGGTCGGTGTCTCCGCTGCCGCGGCGGTCGTGGGCAGCCTGCAGGTTGCGAGCCAGAGTTCTCTAGGTCGTGGCCAGCAATCGGTAATCGTTACAATACTTTGCGACTCCGGCGACAAGTACCTGTCCGAGCGTTTCTGGTCCGAAGGTTAGGTACTCGGGAACGCCCGTAAGATCGTTTTGATCTCTTCCGGCATCGAATAATTGCAAGTCGTTTGCGCTGCGCGACCAAGGCAACTTCCGAAATCTTCGCGATTAGTCCACCGTCAACCGAGGGTTGCTTTTGGGGCCGAACGAGTCAAATTGCGGAACTTCGTATCTTTTTCCACGCTTAGGACTTAAGGGCGAAACCGACGGTCATTGTTCTATCGGGTAACTTGTTCGCTCCGCGGCATTCGTGCTAGCTTCAAAAACTGATGCTCCGGATACATTTGAGGTCACATTGTCAAAAGGTTTAGTCATTGTCGAATCGCCTACCAAGGCGAAAACGATTGAGAAATATCTGGGGAAGGGCTACAAGGTCGAAGCTTCTTTCGGCCACGTGAAAGACCTGCCCAAGAGCACTCTCGGTGTCGATATCGAAAACGAATTCGATACCGATTACATCGTCATCCCCGGAAAAGAAAAAGTTGTCGCCAAGCTGAAGAAGTTGGCGGAGTCGGCGGAGTCCATCTATCTCGCGCCTGACCCGGACCGCGAAGGCGAAGCGATCGCGGCCCATCTGGCCGATGAACTCGGCGGCAATGGCCACGGCAAGAAGAAGAAAAAATCATCGGGAATCTCGATCCAGCGTGTCACCTTCAATGAAATCACCAAGCGCGCTGTGCAGGCCGCATTCGAAAATCCCCGAGAAATTGATAAGAACCTTGTCGACGCGCAGCAGGCGCGCCGTGTGCTTGACCGCTTGGTGGGATATCAGGTTTCTCCGCTGCTGTGGGATAAGGTTCGCCGCGGCCTTTCCGCCGGACGCGTGCAGACTGTCGCCTTGCGCCTCATCGTCGAGCGCGAACGCGAAATCAAGGCCTTCGAGAAGAAAGAATATTGGACCATCGACGCGCACCTGTCGGCGAACAAGCCGCCCGCATTCGACGCCCGTTTTCTTGGCAAGGGCGAAGAGAAGATTGAAATTCCGAATGGCGAGGAAGCGGAAAAGATCCGCGCCTCTCTCGAAAAAGCCGATTGGGTGGTTCGCGCGGTTGATAAGAAGGAGCGCCGCCGGAATGCTGCCGCGCCCTTCACCACCAGCAAGCTGCAACAGGATTCTTCCCGCAAGCTGCGCTTCAGCGTGAAGCGCACCATGATGATCGCGCAGCGTCTCTATGAAGGCATCGATATCGGCGAAGAGGGATCGATCGGCCTGATCACCTACATGCGTACCGATTCCACGCGCGTCGCCCCCGAAGCCATTACCGAAGTTCGCGAGTACATCGGCAAGGAATACGGCCGGGAATATCTCCCTGGGCAGCCAAACACATTTAAAGAGAAGAAGGAAGCGCAGGGCGCGCACGAAGCGATCCGTCCGTCGTCGGTCATGCGGCATCCCGATCAGATCAAGCAATACTTAAAAGAAGATGAGTACAAGGTCTACAAGCTGATCTGGCAGCGATTCGTCGCCTCGCAGATTACGCCTGCGGTCTTCGATCAGACTACAGTCGATATCGACGCGAAATCCGGCAACGAGACCTTCTGGTTCCGCGTGACGGGATCGGTGCTGAAGTTCGACGGCTTCCTCAAAGTTTACGAAGAGTCGAAAGAAGCCAAGGACGATGAGGACGAGGAACTCAAGCACAAACTCCCGGCGCTCGAAGCCGGGCAAAAGCTCACGATGAAAGAACTGAAGCCGGAGCAGCATTTCACCGAGCCGCCGCCGCGCTACAACGAAGCCTCGCTGGTGAAGGAACTGGAAGAGCGCGGCATCGGGCGGCCATCCACATACTCGGCGATTCTCTCCACGATTCAGGAACGCCAGTACGTGCAGAAGCTCGGCGGAAAATTTGCGCCCACCGAAATCGGGCTGGTCGTCACCGACCTGCTGGTGGAAAATTTCCGCGACATTTTTGACGTGCAATACACCGCCCGCCTGGAAGAAGAACTCGACGAAATCGAAGAGGGCAAAGAGAAGTGGACCGACGCCCTCGCCGACTTCTATAAGAAATTCCAGAAAGATCTCAAATATGCCCAAAAGCATATGGAGAACATCAAGCGGATGGAGAAGCCCACAGACGAGAAGTGCGAGCGCTGTGGGGCGCCGCTGGTGATCAAATGGGGCAAGCACGGTTCGTTCTACGCCTGCAGTACTTACGACAAAGACGATCCGAATTCGTGCACGTTCACCAAAGAAAATCCGATTAATCTGCCCGACCTCGATACGGCCGACGTGCAGGAAACCACCCAGGAAGAATACTGCGAGAACTGCGGGCGGGTCATGGTACTGAAGCGCGGTCGCTTCGGGCAATTTATGGCCTGCACCGGATATCCCGACTGCAAGACGACGCGCCGTCTCGATCAAGGCAAAAAAGTTCCCGACATTCCGCTCGACGAGCCTTGCCCGAAGTGCGGACGCAATCTGATGATTCGCCACGGACGTTTCGGCGAATTCACCGCCTGCAGCGGATATCCCGACTGCAAATACGTGAAGCAGAACTTCATCGGCGTGAAGTGTCCCGACTGCAAAGACGGCGAACTCGTCGAAAAGCGCGCGCGCAAGGGCAACACGTTCTACGGGTGCTCGAATTATCCGAAGTGCAAATTCACTTCGGCGAACAAGCCGGTGGCCGAAAAATGCCCCAGCTGTGGCAGCGAGTATCTGGTGGAGAAGAATTTGAAAGCAGGCCCAGTGATCGCGTGTCCTAACAAGGAATGCGATTACGAGCGGCCCGCTCCGCAAGCCGAGGCCGCTTCCACCGGCGCATAACCATTTCGATTGGAAACATTGCGAACGCGGAAGGATCTGCGCATTCTTCCCTCGCCAAGTTGCAATCTGCCTCTCTAAGGGCTGCCTTTCCTGCCTCATCACCTCCAGTGATTTAAATCACAGCCACCCCCAGCGCGACGATGTCAAGATTCTGAAAATTTAACTCCCACAGGGATCTTCGTGGCCAATCAGACTGCAACGTGGCTCAAATCCGGTGTATCGCAGCGCGATGCGAAAGAACTCCGCCAGCTGCAGATCGCCATGCGCCTGTCGCTGTTCATCGGCATGCTCATGTTGCTGGGCAAGATGGCTGCGTATCTGATCACCGGCTCGGCCGCAATCCTGTCGGACGCTGCGGAATCTGTGGTTCACGTTTTGGCCGTGGCTTTTGCTGCCTTCAGCTTGCAGATCAGCGTGCGTCCGGCCGCGCCCAAGTTTCATTACGGTTACGAGCGCATCACGTTTTTCTCGGCAGGTTTCGAAGGCGCCATGATCATTCTCGCGGCGATCTGGATCGTCATCGAGTCCATCAAGAAATGGATTGCCGGATTCCAACTCGAGCATCTCGGGCACGGTACTCTGCTGCTGGCCGTTGCGGGCATCTTGAATGCGGCCCTGGGCTGGTATCTGATTCGCCTCGGCCGCCGCAGCCATTCCCTCATTCTCGAAGCCGACGGCAAGCACGTTCTCACGGACAGTCTCACCAGTTTTGGCGTGGTCGCGGGATTGGGACTGGTCATGCTCACGGGATGGAAGCCCTTTGATCCACTCATCGCGATCGCCGTCGCGCTCAACATTCTGTGGTCGGGAGGGAGGCTCGCCTGGCACTCTGCCGTCGGGCTTCTGGACTATTCCGATCCGAAGGCCGGCAAAGAGATTCGGCAGAAGCTGGACACCCTCTGCAACGAGTTGGGAGTGCATTACCACGGCGTACGCTTCCGCACGACCGGCTACCGTCAGCTCATCGAGATTCACCTGCTATTCCCGCACGCGACTCCTGTCGGCGAGGCGCACCGCCTGGCCACTCTGCTGGAAGAACGGTTGCCGCGCGAGCTGAGCGTCCCCGCGGAAGTGATCACCCACCTGGAGTCTCTCGACGACCACGAAGATGTGCACACGCGAGAGCACTACACCGGGCGTCCTGGGTAATACGCGAAAGCCGCGCGATAACTCAAAGAGAAAGCAAGCGGAAGGATCAGCCGGAGTAGGCGCGTCCGCGGGAGATTTTGTGTTGCAGCCCGGCGGCGAGCTGATCGATATCGGAAGCGGCAATGTTGACTGGACTGCGCTCGGCCAGCAGCGGAACACGGCTGCTGCCGACCGCATCGCGCCGCACCTGGATCAACAGTCCCTGCACCACGTTGGAATCGAACTTCTGCGGAGCCAGCTTGACCAGTTCGCTCAGCGCGCTGCCTACCGAGAGCGGTTCGCGATAAGGCCGGGCGCTGATCATCGCGTCGAATGTATCTGCCAGGCCAACAATGCGGACCGGCAACGGTAGTTCGTCCATCTTCAGCGAGTCTGGATATCCCGTGCCGTCGCCGCGCTCGTGATGCCAGCGCACGGTCTCGGGAATTTTGGGCCAGGGAAACTGAACCGTGCTGACGATCTCGTGTCCCACCACGGTGTGATCGGCCATCTGGCGGAACTCGTCGGCATCAAGCGCCCCGGGCTTGCCAAATAATCGGCGATCCACCGCGACTTTGCCGATGTCATGCAGGTATCCGGCGCTGCGCAATGCCGCCACCTCGCTGGGATCGAGGCCCATGGCTTCACCGATTGCCGCGGCATAGCGGCCCACGCGCAGCGAATGCCCGTGGATGTTCACATGTTTCACGTCAATGGCTGCGGCAAACGCCTCCAACGCATTGTCGTAGAAGCCGTGCAGCGATGCCATCAGCCGCAGGTTCTCGGAAACACGCTGTGCAATTGTCTGGGTGAGCGCATGATTATGCACCGCCAGCGCAACATAGCTGCACAGCAGTTCCAGCGCGTCCAGTTCGCTGTCTTCGTAGAGTGCATCTCCCGGACGCCTGCCCAGACCCACCACTCCCGCCAGTTTGCCTGCCGCTTTGAGAGGGGCAAGGCATTTGAAAAGCTCCGGCGCGACATTGCCGTTCGAGCTCAGGAACAGCGAATACGTGGACGCATTCAATACGATGGGCCGGCGCGCCGCGGCCAGCGCGTGCACGTGCTTCGGAAGGAGAGGAATGAAGGCGGGATTCGGCATCAGCGCGAATCCCTGTTCGCTGGCGGAGGTTAACGCGGCGGGCTTATCGTTGAATAAAAAGAGCACGCCCTCGCGCGCTCCCGCCGCCTCCATAATCGCGGAGAGCATCAGGCGCGAGGTCTCGCTGAACTCGCGTTCGGCGGTTAACGCCGGCCCGAGTTCTGAGAGCGCCTCGACGGTGCGCAATAGCCGCCGGAAATTGTCGGTCTGCACGGCCACAGACGAAGTGGTTGCGGACCCAGAGCATCTTGAGCGTAACATGCGCAAATCGCGGGTGCGAGAGGATGTATGTTGGTTAGCTTGATGCTGTTGTCGATTCCAGGATTGGCAAGCATGGTTCCTGGCACCAAAGCGCCATTGGAGATCTGCATGTCGAGCGTGTTAGTAACCGGAAGCTCCGGCTTCCTCGGGCGCGCGGTTTGCGCCTTGCTGCGCGAACAGGGGCAACATTTTGTGGCGCTTGACCGGGCCCCGTCAAGCTTTCCCGGCGAGCACAGCGTCACCTGCGACATCACCGACGCGCGGGCTCTGCGAAAGGTTTTCTCCCGGAACACCATCCAATCGGTGATCCATCTGGCTGCGGTTCTTCCCACGGCGGCGCAGCGCGACCCGGCGCATGCTACGCGAGTCAATGTCGATGGCGCTCTGCTCCTTCTTCAAACCGCATACGAGTTCAAAGTGCGGCGCTTTGTGTTGGGCAGTTCGGCGAGCGTCTATGGGTCGTGGCCCGCCGAGGAGCACGTCACCGAAGGCCATCGCTCCGCTCCGCAGGATCTTTATGGAGCGGCAAAGCTCTACATCGAAACCCTCGGCGCCGCCTATCGCGCCCAAGGCCTGGAGTTTGCCAGCCTGCGCATCGCGCGCGTCGTTGGACCCGGATCGCGCTCCAGGACCTCTGCCTGGAGGAGCGGCATCTTCGAGGCGCTGCGCTCAGAGCGCCCGTCGACTGTGGAAATGCCCTTCGCCGCCGCCGAACGCATTCTCCTGATTCACGTGCAGGATGCGGCCATGGAGCTGGTGAAACTCGCTTCCGCGCCGGCTCTTCAGCACGGCGTCTATAACGCGCCCTCCGAGTCGATTGTGGTTGCGCAATTGAAGCGGGAAGTGGAATCCCTCAATCCGCGTGTGCACGTGAAGCTGGGAACGGCTCCCGCGCTCGGGAATCCGCGGCGCATGGATTCCACCCGCTTCCAGCAGGAGTTCGGCATGAACCTGACTCCGATTGCAACCGCGCTGCGGAACTATGCGGAAAATTCCTAGAAATGCTTCTGCAGGTCGGCGAACCGTTCGAGGGTCAGGCATTTCTGATTGTCCGGGGCGGCGCAGAGTGCCTCGTGCTCGAGAATCCAGGTGTTGCCGTGCGGCACGAACACGGCGTGCAGGCCGGCCGCCAGCGCGGGATTGATATCGGACTTCGGGCTGTTCCCGACCATCCATGTCAGGTCGTGTGTGAGTTCAAATTTCTCCACCACCGAGTTGTAGGCCGCGACATCCTTTTCCGCCACGACCTCGGTCGCCACAAAATATTCTTTCAGTCCCGAGCGCTCGATTTTTCCCGTCTGCTCGGCAATCGCGCCCTTGGTCACAAGAATCAGCCGATGCCGCCCGGAAAGATATTGCAGCGTCTCCGGGACCTCCGGCAGGATCTCGACCGGATGTTCCGCGATCTCGTGGCAGAAGCTGTTGATCCTGGCGTGCAGTTCCGGAGTAATCGGCTCAACGCTCAGCCGCTCGAATGTATCCACCAGCGCGTGCGCGAAGCTGTGCAGCCCGTACCCGTGCTTGACGATGCAGTCGCGCTCCACATCGTTCAGGACGCCGCGCACCTGCTCCGGCGTGAACTCATGATGATTCAGGAAGGAAATGAAACGCGCGATCGCGCGCTCGAAGTAAATATTGTTTTCCCAGAGCGTGTCGTCGGCATCGATGAGCAGTGTTTGGGGAAGCAAGGTCAAGTCCTTGAGAGGATGCGCAACTCTGTTCAGAATCTCGGGCCGGTCTCCACGGCGCGCCTGGATCGCTTCCTTCTTACCCGATCCACTCCACCTGCGCCTCCGGCCCGATCACGCCCGCCTTATGGCCCATGTCGAGCAGTCGTTTGACCGCCTCCCGCCCATCCGGACCGTAGTCGAGCGTGCGCTCGTTCACATACATACCCACGAATTTATCGGCCGACGGCGTGTCGAGATCGCGGGCGAACTGCATGGCATAGGCCAATGCTTCTTCGCGGTGATCGAGTCCGTATTGAATGCTGTCGCGCAAAGCCTGGGTTGCGGCCGCCATCAACTGCGGTCCCAGCGCGCGTCGGATGGCATTGCCTCCCAGCGGCAGGGGAAGTCCGGTCACCTTCTGCCACCAGCGGCCCAGATCGATCACGCGATGCAATCCCGATTTATCGTAGGTGAGCTGCCCTTCGTGAATGATGAGTCCGGCCTCGTACTTGCCTTCGAGCACTTGCGGGATGATCTGATCGAAGGGAACGACCGCGGTCTCGATTCCCGGCGCGAATAATTGCAGCGCGAGGTAGGCCGTCGTCAGCTTGCCGGGCACGGCAATGACCTTGCTCCGGATCTCGCTCTCGCCGAACGGCCGCGGCGCCACGATCATGGGGCCATAGCCTTCACCCACGCTGCCGCCGCATGCCATCAGCGCGTATTTGTCCTGAATGTAGGGATAGGCATGGAACGAGATCGCTGTAATGTCGTAAACGCCTTCGCGCGCCTTCTGGTTCAAGGTTTCGATATCGCACAACGTATGCGAAAAACGCAGCCCGGGAATCCGGACCTTGTTGGTGGCGAGCCCGTAAAACATGAAGGCGTCATCGGAGTCGGGACTATGCGCGACTTTGATTTCGCGAACCTGGGCGGATGTTTCAGTCTTGCTTTCAGAAGCGACAGTCATGGGAGTCTTTTCAGGCGTCCGTTGAGGACGCGGTTTTCTTCGGAATCTCGACCCCGGCGTGGGAGCCGGGCTATAGTCAGTTGCCTTTGCCGCGCGGCTAGGCTGCGCGGTTAGCCATGTGCCGGTTCCAGCGCGCGGCGATTGCGGCGGCGAACATGATCTTCAGCACTTCCGCGGCCACGAACCAGTACAGTCCAAGATACGCCGCTTGCGCCAGCGAGTGCGTCCACACGAAGAGCCAGCCCACTCCGCCTGCGAACAGCGCGATCTCAGCGGCCAGCGCGGCAACGAATCCACGCGCAAAGCTCCGGGCGCCGCGCTCGAAGATGAATCCCGCCACCGCCGCGACCACCGGATAGATCATCAGGTATCCGCCCGACGGCCCGAGCAGTTGCGCAATGCCGCCGTGTCCCAGCGGATTGAACACCGGTAATCCCGCCGCACCTTCGGCCAGATACAGGGCCAGGGCCGCAAATCCCCGGCGGCTGCCCAGCAACAGTCCAACCAGAAGCACCGCGAAATTCTGCGCCGTCAGCGGAACCGGCGTGAATGGCAGCGGAATGGTGATGTGAGCGCAGACCGCCACAAACACGCTTGCGCCGGCAATGACGGCAATCTGCTGAAGAAGTGAAAGGGGCCGCTCGTGCGAACTGCTGACGCTTTGCACTGCCGAATTCGCCATGAGAGTCTCCGAATGTTCGAGGGATGAATCAGGATTCAATGACATCCGACTGGCGGGCATTCTTTCCTCCGCCCGCTTCCGGTAAGCCCGGTGCATGCCGCAAGTGCCGCCGCAACCGCAGATACAGAGCGATCGCCACGCACACCACGACCAGCGTGCTCACACCCAGGATCAGGAACCACCAGATCATCCGCACAGCCGTTTAGGATAGCAGATGATCTGGCGAAAAAACGGGCAAGGATTTTTCCCGCAATTACCGGCGCACCCTCGACGTCAGTTTGCCTTCGCCGCCGAACGCCGTTCGTGCAGCATCTGAATGCGTTTCAGGGTGAATTCCAGACGCTCGCGCCCGTAGGCGGAGCTGGTGATGACTTTCTCGATATTGGCGAACATCTCCTGGTCGCCCACTTTCTCGCGCAACTCCTTCAAAAACGGCTGGACTTTGGCGAACAGAAAGAACATCTCTCCGCTGACCGACGGCTGCAGAAACAGATCGGTGTTGATGGTGTTGTGCAGCACCAGCGAGGCCACCATTCCCCAGTAGCTGCCCACCTGGCGCAGCCACGCATTCTGCTGCGTTCCCATGGCCATGGCGACCTGCATGAAGTCGTCCGCACTCTGCGGCCAGAATTCCGCCAGGGCCCAGTTGCGGGCTTTGCGCATCTCGGGTTCGCGGCGGAGATCGTAGAGCTGAAGAATGAGCTGGGCGTCGGTGGCAGTGGCTTTCTCAGACATGCATTTCCTCCAAATGAAATGTTTGCGACGAGGGTTAGACAACTCGGAGTTGCGGAAAGAGTCAGGAAATTTTCGGACGGGCGATTGAGCCTGCTGACACGAAAGGCGCGAGATCCTTATCCCTCGCGCCTCGTCTGGATCATCGAAGTTCAGAAGCCGGTTACGTTGATCATGCCGTTGATCGTACTGGTAATTCCCCCTGATGAAGCGGAAATGATCACGGTCCCATCTTGTCCGGGCGACTGGGTTGCTGAAGCTAAACCGGCTGTTATGGTAACCATGCCAGTATTACTGGAATTCCACGTGGCAAATTGCGTTATGTCAGTGCTACCGTTGCAGGTTAAAGCGGTCGCTGAATATTGCTGCGAAAGTGTACCACCGGGACTGAAAATTACGGTGTTGGTTGGCTTTACGGAGATCGACTGGATACAGCCGACCGTGACTGTGACCGTCTGAGTACCTGTAATCGCGGGATTCTGGTTAGCTGTGGCCGTGACCGTAGCCGTTCCCGTGCTGACCGATGTCACCAAGCCTCCGACCGAAACCGTGGCAACCGACTCCGGCGTGATGCTCCAGCTTACCGGAGGATTATTGGCGAGGCTGCCGTCGTTGTTCGTCCCGACCACGGTCATCTGCACCGTGTTGTTGGTCTTGCCGGTCTCAATGCTGGGATTGGCCGGCCCAATGGCAAGTGAGGAAAGGATCGGGTTCTGGAAAAATCCTGTGCAACTGACGGCTAGGGCCAATGTTGCCAGTGCCGCAAATGCGCCACCTAAGCGCAGTTTTTGCTTAGTCGATGACATAATTTGTGCCGGATGATCTTGTCAAAATTGTAGCAGAGAAGATTCCCCTCATTACACTCGCCGGTACGATGCCTGCCGGAGCGCCGCCCCTTGCTGGGAATGCCGCTTTGTCATTCCGAGGAGCATAGCGGCGAGGAATCTGCTTTCCCTGCCAGGGGAATTCATTCCCGATTCCCGCTGCATTCATTGGTTTTACAGAAGACCCGTACCAGCCGTTCTGCATGGAAAGAACGCCGTCCCCGGCCCTGCTTGCAAAGATTTATTGTGCCCGCCGTGATGACCTTCTCTGTTCACCTCATTGACCCTCGCGATGGGGCACGGAATAATAAAAATTCCGCCACCAGCGCCGCGGCATCACACTTTTCCTGGGGCGCGAAGGAGTGCCATGAACGACTTTCATCGCAAGGTCGAAGACGCGTCCGCGCGCGTGAGCAAGACCGTCGCCGACGCCGCCGATCGCCTGGAAAAAGAAATCCCGGAGTTTATCAAGTACCTCAACGATGAAGTCGTGCCTGCGGTGCGGACGCACTCTACCAAAGCTTTGCGGGTAGCGTCCCAAAAGCTGACCGAATTCGCCGACTACATGGACAACGTCGATCGCTCGCGCAAGTAGGGCGCCGGAAAATGAGCCCGAACCTGCAGCGGCTTCGCATGAAAAAATTCTGGGCCTTACTACCGATACTGTTGCTCGCTGGCTGCGGACATCCCAGACAGGCGCGAGTCAATGTGCCGCCGCCTCCGCCGCCGCCTTCAGAACAACCCTCCGCTCCCGAAGCAACCCAGCCGCCAGCCGCGCCCGAGACATCCGAACTGGGCGAACCAAAGCTTTCGCGCCACGCCCACCCGATTGAAACCGAAGTCGGCCTGGCCAGTTGGTACGGACCTCCGTATAACCATCGCCGGGGCTCGAACGGCGAAATCTACAACATGCACGCCATGACCGCCGCGCACCGCACCCTGCCGCTGGGCTCCATCGTGCGCGTTACTAACCTCAAGACGGGCAGCACGGCGCTGGTGCGCATCACCGATCGCGGCCCGTTTATCCCCGGGCGCATTCTCGACCTTTCGATGGCGGCGGCGCGCAAGCTCGACGTTTATGGCCCCGGCATCGCCAAAGTCAAACTTGAGGTCATGGAGACGCCCGAGCCGCTGAATTCCGGAGGCCGATGGGCGGTGCAGATTGGCGGCCTGAAAAACGAAAAGACCGCCGCAAAGCTGGTCGAACACTTGAGCCGCCGGTATCACACCTCGCAGGTATTGAAATTCAAAAGTCCCGTCGGAGACTGGTGGGTCCGGGCGCGCGTGCTCGACGACGATCGCCAGCGCGCCGTCAAATTAGCCGCCGAAACCAAAACGCCCGAAGGGGCGGTGTTTCTGGTACGGTTGGATTGATGGAATTCGCGCCAGCCTGGCCACGCTAGAGTGACGCACGAGTGAGGATTTGATGACCGATCCGGCTGCCAATTGCCTGTTTTGCCGCATCATTCGCGGAGACATTCCCGCCAAAAAAGTTTATGAAGACGACCACGTCTTTGCCTTCGAAGATATCAATCCGCAGGCGCCCACGCATGTCCTCGTCATTCCCAGGAAACATTTTGCGGGATTGAAGGAAGCGCAATCCCAAGACGCGGAAATCATCGGGCGCTGCCAACTTGCCGCCGCCGAAATCGCGCGCCGGCGCAAGATCGAGCAAGGATATCGAACCGTGCTCAACGTCGGCCCCGGAGCCGGCCAGTCAGTCTTTCACCTGCATGTACATCTGATCGGCGGACGCCCGCTCGCATGGCCCCCGGGTTAGAGCCTTCACACATCCCAGACGCGGGGAATATTCAGATACGAGCGGTCTAGCTGCCGCAGCCCCGGGCATCCCAGCAAGCGCACCGTGCGTTCCACATCGGTGCGCAGGATTTCCAGAGCGCGAGTCACGCCCGCTTCCCCGGCAGCCGCCAGTCCATAGGCATAGGCGCGTCCAACCAGCACGGCGCGTGCGCCCAGGCACAGCGCTTTCACGATGTCGCTGCCGCGGCGAATGCCTCCATCCATAAGCACGTCAATCTGACCATTCACCGCCGCCACAACTTCGGGAAGCGCGCGAATCGTTGCCGAAACCGAGTCCAGTTGCCGCCCGCCATGATTGGAAACCACCACTGCGGCCGCCCCTTCATCGATGGCGCGGCGCGCATCGTCGCCCGTGAGCAGCCCTTTAACGACGATCGGCCCCGTCCAGATCTGGCGAATCCATTTCAAATCCGCCCATGTCACGGTCGCCGCCGCCAGCGCCGCACTCACGTCCACCAGTTCCATCGGACCTTGGCCGGGCACGACGATGTTTTCCAGCTTCGGGCGCCCGCCATCGCGGATGTACGCGGCCAGCCATCCCGGATGCGCCAGGAAGGTAAATCCAAAAGGGATTTTCGCGAGCACAGATGTGCCCAGCAATTCTTTCATCCCATTTCGCGGATCGCGTTCCCGCAACCCCGCGACCGGAGTGTCGACGGTGATCACGAGAGCAGAAAATCCGGCCCGGCGCGCGCGATCCAGCGCGCCTTCGGAAGCCGCGCGTCCGCCGAGAAGATACAACTGATACCACACCGGCCCGGGCGAGGCGGCTTTGACGTCTTCCAGTTTGTGGCCGGAAATGGTGGAAAGCGTATACCCCGTGCCGGCCTTTCCGGCGGCCCGGGCAGCGTCAACCTCGCCGCCGGGATGCATCATGCGGCTGTAGCCCACCGGAGCGAGGATCGCCGGGAAAGAAAATTCCTGGCCGATGACGGTAGTTTTCAGGCTGCAATCGCCCGTCGCCACCGCGCCGCGCGGGCGAAATGTAATTTCCCGGAAGGCGTCACAGTTTTCCCGCAACGTGATTTCCGCCTCGGCCCCGCCATCGAGATAATCGAATACGGGCCGCGGCAATCGCCGTTTCGCCATCCGGCGCAGGTCCTCAATGTTGACGATCTTCGACGGCCGCAACGAGGACTTCTGTGTTCCGGGCATGGTTTATTTGGCCTTCAGAATATCGCTCAACAGGTCCGGTTTCGATTCATCCCGCACCAGCGTCGGATAGCGTTCGCCGCCATGATAGTCGAGCTTGTAGGTCTTGAAATAGTCCATGTTTTCCACCAGCAGTTCGAGCGGCGCGCTGGAATTCTTGCCTTCACGCAGAGCCTGATGCAGGATCTCGGGCGTGTAGCGGCGGCCGTTGACCGCGACCAGTCGCATGCCGGGGCCAATCCCTGCCAGCGCCGCCGGCAGGCCTTCGATCGTATCGAGGATTCCCCCGTCTTCCTGCAATTCGAGCCCGATGGAATTCGACTCATCGATGAAACGGAAGTCGGCCTCCGTGTAGCGTTCCATCTCTGTCGGAGTGTCGCTATACACCAGCTTCCATCCGCTGCCATCGATTCCCCCCAGCGGCGCCCCCGGCCCGTGATTGGTCAGCCGCTCGTTCCAGAACCCTCGCCAGTCGTAGGGAACAACCTGGTTGAGCGCATTCACCACGTCGTCAAACGTGTAGGTCTTGAGGATCGGTCCCGTGCTGGGCGCGCCGTGGAACAGCTTGCAGAAATCGTCGATCGACTTCTGCCCGTGCGATTGCTGGCGGATGATCACATCGGCCCACATCCACACCAGCGCGCCTTCGGGATAGAAATCCGTGCTGCGCCGCCACGACTCCCATGCTCGCGGGGCAAAATACAGCTCGGGAGCAGCGTCCGCCGTGTCCTGCAGATTGCGCCACATGCGTCCCGGACGGTGATCCATATTGGCGGCCGTAATCGCCAGCGACTCGCGCTCTTCCTCGGGCGTGAGCAAGCCACTGCGCCCGGTGAGCACTTCACCCAGGTAATTCGTCAGTCCTTCATAAACCCAGAGCAGATCGTCCTGCATGGGCTGTTGATAATCCGGCGTGGCCAGGTCCGCCGGACGCCGGTACTTTCCGTTCCACGAATGCACATACTCGTGCGGAAGCAGGCTGGCCTCAGCCTTGCGCGCGCCGTCGTCGATCAGGCCGCGTTCATCAACCCGGCTGTCATCGGATTCGTGGTGCTCCAGTCCGAAGTGCGCGACGTGATCGCTGAGGCTGAACAGAAAGTGATAATCGCGGTAATGATGCGCGCCAAAAAGTATATTGGCCTGCTGCACCAGATTCTTGTAGTGGTCCCAGACTTCCTGGGGAGGATTCAACGCCGCTTCGCTGTCGGCCGCCACATCCATCTCCGTGGGCGGATTATTGGCCAGCGGTACGACTTTCAGGTACTCGCCCGCAATCACCGGAGAATCCACCAGCTCCTCGAGCGACACGGTCGCAAAATGAAGTTCCTCACCGTTCTGGTTCGTGATGGTCATTGGCGTCCCGAACTTCCAGCCTTGCGGCAGCTTCAGGCTGGCGGTGTAATTGATCTCGCTCGCCTTCCATCCCTTGGGATAAATCAACACCTGGTTCCAGCTGATCACGGTCATCTTCGCCGTTGCCGACGATCCCGAAGAGAAGCCGCCCTCAAATGTCGCCGGCGACAGAAAATCAAGCTCGGCATCGACCTCGTGTACTCCAGGCGGAACTTCTACATGAATCGTGAATCCGTCGAGCAGGTCGCGCCGCCACTTCAACGTCTGCCCATTGGCATGGAACTTCAATCCTGCGAGATCAACGACCGGGCCGTCCGGCGCGTGTTCCCCGGGAATCCATTTCGGGTAATAGACCGTCAACTCCGGGGCGTTTGCCGGAATCTTTAGCGTGGCGTGAAAAATCTTTCGCGGCGCGTCGGAGGCGTCCACCGAAAGTGTCACCGTCGGTCCGGTTGCGGCAAAAGCTGAAATGGAGAGAAGAAGGGAACAGAGCAGAGAAAGGCGTTTCACAAGCTTCATGTTTGGTCCGGGCTCCCGAATACTGCAACAACGGATTCACGCGTCAGCGCTCGTCGGCGCTCGTGACAGAACCCTTGACTATAGCAGCCCTGGAGCCCGCACTGCATCAAGGGCGCATGCCAATCCCAACGCGTCTGCCCTTGTTCCCGCAAGAACCTCGTAGGCAACAGCTACGCCATTTTGTCCAGTCGCGCATAGCTCTCTTCCATTCCGTGCTCCATCCCGGTCGCGAGCATGTCTGCGCGCGTCTTGGCGTCGGGCAAGGTCATGCGCATCGTCATCAGCGTGCCCCCGCCGTCTGGTTCAAATCGCGTCTCGATATGACTGTCAGGCGTGGGATCAGGCAGATGCATCCGCTCCACGTGCACGACCCTGCGCGACGGTTCGAGTTTTACGATTTCTCCAGTAATGAAAAAGCTGCCCTTCTTCGGATGAGACCATTCGTAGCGAATTTTCCCTCCCTCCCGCGCCTCGTTGATGCAGACCGGCATCGTCCATCCCTCTGGACCGAGCAGCCACTTCTGAATCAGTTTCGGATCGGTGTGCGCGCGGTACACCGCTTCGGGGGATGCCGCGAAATGCCGGGTTACCACGATGTGCCTCTCTCCTTCGTTCTTGAGCGTAAGCTTACTCATTATTCTTCTCCTGTTGGTCATTCCATTGCCGCCAGAACTTGATCCAGCCGGTCGTAGTTTTTCTCTAGCGCTTTCTTCAGCATCCGCAGCCATTGGTCCATAGCTTCAATGCCGTTTTTCGCAAGCCTCCTCGGGCGCTTCGTGCCCTCGACGCGGCGAACGATCAGCCCAGCCTCCTCCAGCACTTTCAGGTGCTGTGAGATCGCCGGTTGGGTCATCTCAAACGGCTCGGCTAGTTCCGTGACCGTCGCTTCCCCATTGGCCAGACGCGCCACAATCGCTCGGCGGGTCGGATCGGCCAAGGCAGAAAAGGCCGCATCCAGATCTATATACATAAGTAACAATTTATATAAGAGAGCTCTTATAGTCAAGCCAAAGATGCCCTTCCATGCCGCCCGAAGTCATCGCCTGCGGCGGGATGGATCGGTCTCCAAACGGGAGGGGCGGAATCTTGGGATGCTGCTATGATTCGGCAGAATGCGCCGCGGAAAATTCATCACCTTTGAAGGACTCGACGGCTCCGGCAAGAGCACGCAGCAGAAAAAGCTTGCTGCCGCCCTGCAGCGCGAGGGATACCGGGTACTGCGGACTCGCGAGCCGGGTGGAACAGAAACCGGTGAGAGGATCCGCAAGATCCTGCTCGATTCGGCGACGGCGGGGCTTGCTTCCCTGGCCGAGATGGCGTTGATGTTTGCCTCGCGCGCCCAACATATCGCGCAGGTGATCGAACCCGGGCTGGTTCAAGGCTACGTTGTGCTCTGCGATCGCTTCACCGACTCGACGGAGGCTTATCAGGGCGGCGGCAGAAAATTGGGAAGCAAGGTCGTGCTCGATCTGCACCGCATTCTTTGCCGGGGCTTGCGGCCCGATTTAACCGTGTTGCTGGACTTCCATCCCGGCATGAGCCTGGGACGCGCCCGCCGCCGCAACAGGCAGGTTGCGAAAAGTGGTAAGCACGAAGACGAAAGCCGCTTCGAACTCGAGAACCAGGCGTTTTTCCTGCGGGTCCGCGAGGCTTATCTGGAAATCGCTAAACGCGAACCGGATCGCGTCGTCGTCATCGACGCCCACGGCACTCCCGCGCAAACTCATCGCAAGATTATGGAAGCCGTGCACAACCGTTTGAAACTGGTCTGACACGGAGAAAAACGCGGCAAGGGTACTTACGCAATCTGCCCGAAGAACACCCGCGTCCTATACATCACCTGCACGCGATCGTGCTGCTGATGCTCCTTAAACATTCTCTGCAGATCCTTCAACATCGATTCATGCCTGGGATGTCCCGGCCCCGGAGCATAGGACGAGGAAAGCAGCCGCCCTTCGATTCCGCCGTAATCGAAATCCTGCTGCACCTGGAAGTCTCGTTCCTGAAACGGAGCGGGATCGAAGAACTCGTTCACCGATGCCGTCGTGTGTTCGTGGCGAATCTCGGCATAATCGGTTCCATAAGTCTTCAATAATTCCTCGTAGGCGCGCAGAAAAGGCGTGCTGTCGGTCTGCCGCTCATTCCACAGCAGCACCAGCCATCCTCCCGGCTTTAGAATCCGCACGAATTCCGCGCGCGACCGGACGCGGTCAAACCAGTGCGCCGCTTGCGCTGACGTCACAAAATCCACCGAAGCATCCGCCAGACCGGTAGCCTCCGCCGTTCCCTCCACGCTGCTGAATTTGGGAAACTTGGCGAGCCCTTGCTCCCCGGCCTTTCGCATCTCGGCATTCGGCTCGACCCCGAATACGCGATTGCCATTTTCCAGTAGAAGCCGGGTCCAGATGCCGGTGCCCGACGCGATATCCGCCATGACGTGATCGGGGCGCAAATGGCATTCGCTCTTCAGGCAGGCCACTGCGTCCACCGGATACCCCGGGCGGTAACGTACATATTTTTCAACACGATCAGAGAAGCGAGTCGTTGCGTTGGAAGCCGGCATGGTCCCCCACGATTGCAGAATTTTTCAGCTTGCCAGATGACCTGTTTTAACGGCAGGATAGAAGCATTGTTCCTCCCCGCCGGACGTCCGAGCGCATCTGTTGCCGCGATCATGACGGCATGATTTCAAGCAAATCCGCCGGCACGCAGATAAGCATAAATTATGCGAGTGGTTATAAAAGTCGGCACCAGTCTCATCGCACCCAACGGGCAGATCGATGCCAACCTGCTGCGCAGCCTCGTCGATCAATTCGATCTCACGAAAAATGAATACTTGATCGTCACCTCCGGCGCGATCGCCGCGGGAATGTCCGGCCTCGGGCTTTCTGCGCGCCCGACCGATGTGCCCCGCATGCAGGCCTGCGCGGCTGTCGGTCAAAGCAAGTTGATGCATACCTACGAGCGTCTGTTTTTCGGTAAGAAAGTCGTGGCGCAACTGCTGCTTTCGAGCGACGACTTCACGTCGCCCGTGCGCTATCGCAACCTGCAGAATGCGCTTGCCGAATTGCTTGCCCTGGGCGTCGTTCCCGTCGTCAATGAAAATGACAGCGTTTCGGTCCGCGAGCTGGAGGGTGCTTTCGGCGACAACGACGAATTAAGTTCTTTGCTGGCCACCGCCGTGAAAGCTGACTGGCTCTTGCTGCTGACTAACGTCGACGGCTTCCTCGTCCCAAATGGACGCAAGAAGCCCCGCCTGCAGCGCGTCGTGCGCAAACTGACGCCCGCCATCGAAGCCCAGTGCAACGGAAAGAGTGCTTTGGGACGCGGCGGCATGATCTCGAAAATGCGCGCGGCCAAACTCGCGAGCGAAGCCGGAGTGCACGTCGCCATCATCAACGGACGCCATCCCCAGGGAATCAGGCTGGCCATGGAACGCAAAATCGGAACCTATTTTCCGCCGACTTTGGTGAACGCTTGATCTCCGCTACGGGCATTCACTCTTCCACGCGCGACAAGCTCTTGCGCGCACGCCAAGCTGCGACCCAACTTGCCCTCTTCGATAGCGATCAGAAAAACGTGCTGCTGCTTGCCATTGCCGGCGCAATCGAAACCCATGCCCAGCGAATTCTCGACGCCAACACCGAAGACGTCGAGAGCTGCGGCCTCGAAGGCGCCATGCGCGAGCGTCTTTTGCTCACTCCGTCGCGTATTCGCGAGATGGCCGCCGGAGTTCGCGAAGTGGCCAAACTTCCCGACCCGGTGGGCGAAACACTGGAACAGTGGGTCCGTCCGAACGGCCTGCGGATCCGCAAAATCCGTGTGCCTCTGGGTGTGCTTGGAATCATCTACGAATCGCGTCCGAACGTCACTGTCGATACCGCTGTGCTGGCGCTGAAAGCCGGCAATGCAATTGTGCTTCGCGGAGGCAAAGAGGCCTGGCGCAGCAATCAGATGCTGGTCGAGGTGATGAACGCGGTGCCCGGAATTCCTAAAGGATCGATTGAGCTTCTCGACTCCAGCACTCGCGACACCGTGCAGGAGCTCATTCGCGCTCGCGGCCTGGTCGATGTGATCATTCCGCGCGGCGGCGCCGGGTTGATATCCTTTGTCACCGAAAATTCTGTCGTCCCTGTGATTGAAACCGGCGCGGGAAACTGCCACGTCTTTGTCGATGAGAGCGCCGACTTCGAGATGGCCGACCGCATCGTCATCAACGCCAAGACGCAGCGGCCCTCGGTCTGCAACGCCGCCGAGAAATTGCTGGTTCATCGGGCAATTGCAGCGGAATACATTCCCTCTATCACGGCCAAGTTGGCCGCGGCCGGCGTCGAAGTTCGCGGCGACGCAGAAGCGCAGAAGCTGGCACGCATGATACCCGCCACCGAACATGACTGGCCGGAAGAGTATCTGCGCTTATGCATGGCGATTCGGGTCGTCGCCAATGTCGACGAAGCGATCGCCCATATCAATCGTTACTCCACCAGGCACTCGGATTCGATCGTCACGCGCAACGAAGTCAATGCCCGCAGGTTTCTCCGCGGCGTCGATTCCGCCGCCGTGTACTGGAACGCTTCCACGCGATTCACCGACGGCAGCGAATTTGGCTTTGGCGCCGAAATGGGCATCAGCACGCAAAAGCTGCATTGCCGCGGCCCCTTCGCCCTCGCCGAACTTACATCGTCCAAGTACGAGATCGTTGGCACCGGCCAGATCCGCTAGTCGATCCTGCATTGGCCCATTCCGCTGTGTTAACGTACTCTTTTTCACTGCGGAACCCTGATGAAACTGCTCTCGGCTGCCATTCTCTCTTCGGTCGTCATCATCTCCGGGATGTCTGCCCGCCTCGGCCACGATCCCGCCGGCGCGGCCGCAATCAATCCCAACATCTTCGGCTTTCGGGACTCGGCGGCCGAGAACGCCCTTGAGACCCGTTTTCTCGCCGTGCCCGATCCCAAACTGGCCGAAGATCACCTGCGCACCCTGACCCAGGTCCCGCACATGGCGGGCACTCCCGAGGACAAGGCCACCGCCGATTATGTCGCCCAGAAATTCCGTGACGCCGGCCTCGACACCCAGATCGAGGAATACAAGGTGTGGATGAATTATCCGGAAGAAATCAGCGTGGATATGACCGCTCCCCCGGGCGTCACCATGCACGGCCCGACGCGCGAGCATGTCGATGGCGATGCTTACGATAACGATCCGCGCGTCGTCATGCCATTCAGCGGCATGTCTCCCTCCGGTGATGTCGAAGCCGACATCGTCTATGCCAACTACGGCCGGCCCGAAGATTTCGACAAGCTGAAAAGCATGAATATCGACGTCCGCGGCAAGATCGTGCTGGTGCGCTATGGCCAGAATTTCCGTGGCGTGAAGGTCTTCGTAGCGCAACAGCGCGGCGCGGCCGGAGTGATCATCTATTCCGATCCGGCCGACGACGGATGGCGCCGCGGCGACAAATATCCGCAGGGCCCTTGGCGTCCCGACACCGGCGTGCAGCGCGGTTCCGTCGGGTACATGTTCGAATTTGCCGGAGACCCGACCACGCCCGGCATTGCCTCGACCCCGTCACTGCCGGATTCCCAACGCACTCCTCCTGAGCAATCGGCGCAGTTACCGAAAATTCCCGTTACGCCGCTTTCCTATCACGATGCCTGGCCGATTCTGCAGCATCTTCAAGGCCCCGATACGCCCCGCGACTGGCAGGGATCGTTGCCTTTCACCTACCACGTCGGCCCCGGGCCCGCGCGGGTGAAGATGCATTTGAAGCAGGACTACCAGTTCCGCACCTTGTGGGACGTCATCGGGCGCATACCTGGTACCCAACTGCCCGAGGAATGGGTGGTCGCCGGCAATCATCGCGACGCCTGGGTCTACGGCGCCGTCGATCCCAATAGCGGCACCGCGGCGATGCTGGAGTCGGTTCACGGCATCGGCGAACTGCTGAAGTCCGGTTGGAAGCCCAAGCGCACCCTGATTTTCGCCAGTTGGGACGGCGAAGAAGAAGGCCTGATCGGCTCCACCGAGTGGGCCGAACAACACCAGGCGCAGCTGGCCAAGTCCCCGGCATATTTCAATGTGGATGTCGCGGTTTCCGGGCCGAAGTTCGGGGCGTCGGCTGTTCCGAGTCTGAAACAGTTCATCCGCGATGTCAGCAAGGTCGTGCCGAGTCCCAAGGGGGGCACGGTCTACGAAGCCTGGGAGAAGAGGGAAGAACCGTCGCACGGCACGCAATCTCCAAATGAGCAGGTCGACAATCGCCGCATGCCCAAGGCTCAAGTAAATCAGGATGTTCCCGTCGGCGATCTGGGCAGCGGTTCCGACTACACCGCGTTCCTGCAGCATCTCGGAGTACCTTCCGCCGATATAGGATCGAGCGGTGCCTATGGCGTGTATCACTCGACCTTCGATGATTTTGCCTGGTTCAAGAAGTTCGCCGACCCGGACTTCACCTATGAGCAGGAGATGGCCCGGGTGTTCGGTCTCGAAGCTCTCCGCATGGCTGATGCCGACGTGCTGCCCTACGACTACGACGAATACGGCAGGGAAGCCATCGCTTACGTTGACGCAGCCCGGCAGCGCGCGCAGGACAAATTCGGGGGCCAGGCCATCGACTTCGATGCCGCGACCAAGGCCGCGAAGCGGTTCGAAGACGCCGGCCTGAAGATTCTCTCCCGGCAGAAGAACCCGCCCAAAGATCTCACCCGCTTGAACCATGCTTTACTGAGCGCAGAGCGCGCGCTGCTTGTCGACCAGGGATTGCCGCATCGGCCCTGGTACAAGCACGTCATCTATGCTCCGGGCGAATATACCGGCTATGCGGCGGTCGTGATCCCGGGCGTGAACGAAGCCCTCGACAAGGGCGACCTGGAGACCGCAAAGCAGCAATTGTCCCAACTCACAGACGCCCTCAATCGCGCCGCCAAACAACTGGAAGAGTACCGCTAGTCGCTCCCTGAAGATGTTCGAAGCGCCTCCGCAGCGTTTTGTCCCAGTGTTTATTTTCCATAATTGACTAGTCATCTGACTAGTCATATAATCGAGCTATGGCTTCCTGGCAACTGCAAGACGCGAAGGCGCGCTTCAGCGAATTCCTGAATGCCGCCTTGAAGCACGGTCCTCAGGTGGTGACTCGTCGTGGAGTCGCGGCTGCTGTGTTGATTCCAATTGACGAATGGCACCGCTTGCAGCGTCACCGGCATCCCGACATTAAACAACTGCTCCTCGGTCCCGGCCCTCGTTTCGAAATGATCGTTCCCGCGCGCGGGCGCTGGAAGCGGCGTCCACCAACCGATTTCAGCCGTCCGGATTTCCAGTGATCCGCTACTTGCTCGACACCAATGTCGTTTCCGAGTTGCGTAAGAACAAGCCGCATGGTGCCGTTGTCGCCTGGGTCCAGTCCCTCGATCGCGAGCAGATCTTGATCTCGGCGGTTACCATAGGGGAACTGCAGGCCGGTGTCGAACTCACGCGTCGTCAGGATGCGGCCAAGGCCATGGAAATTGAGCACTGGATTGCGCAAATTGAAACTTCGATACACTCTCTGCCCATGGATTCCCGATCTTTCCGCCAATGGGCTAAATTGATGGACGGGAAATCCGCCCAACTGATGGAAGATGCCATGATTGCCGCGATCGCGCTGGTTCACTCGTTAAGCATTGCGACCAGAAACGAGCGCGATTTCCGGGCTTTCAACGTGGATGTCTGCAACCCCTTTAAATTTTCCACATGAATACCGCTCACGCGCTGGGACAATTCCTCCGCACACTGCCCGCCTCCGCGGTGGCGACATTCCTCGCTCTGTTTCCGATTGTTGATCCTTTTGGCGGCATCCCGATCTTCTTTAGCCTGACCTCCGCCTGGACCCCGCGGGAACGCAACCTCACCGCCCTGAAAACGGCCTTCTGGGTCTTCGGCATCCTCGTCGTCTTCCTGTTTTTCGGGCGTTTCGTTTTGCACTTCTTCGGAATATCGCTCCCCGTTCTGAATATCGCCGGCGGACTGATCGTCGCCAACACCGCCTGGGGCATGGTGACTTCCACCGCGCGCATTACCCCGGAAGAAAGCGTAGAGGCGGTCAGCAAAGAAGACATCTCCCTTACTCCGCTCGCCATGCCGCTGCTGTCCGGACCGGGCGCGATCGGCGTCGTCATGGCCCTGGCCGCGCATACCGACAGCTATCTCGCCTACCTCGGCATGGTGATTGGCATCGCGGTCGTCGCGCTTTCTGTCTACCTGTTTCTATGGCTTGGCGGCCCGTTGGTTCGCCGCCTGGGCCCGAATGGCGTGGGCGCGATCAACCGCATCTTCGGCTTCCTCATCCTCGCCATTGCCGTCCAGTTGGTGTGGGACGGTGTCGCTGACTTCCGAAGCTGAACTCACCGCCGCGGAAACAACTCAGCAAGGATCCGCCCCCCTGAAGCAAAAGGGACAGCCAGTCGACTGTCCCTTCGCAATTGTTCTTTCCTGAGGGTGCGATTTCGGCTACTTGATCGTGACCAGCTTTTCCACCAGTTCCGAATAGTCCTTCTTCTCGATGCCGTGGACCTGCTTGTTGTACTCGTCCACCTTCGACGAGTAATTCATCGAGCAGAACTTCGGGCCGCACATCGAGCAGAATGCCGCTTCCTTGTAATACTCGTCGGGAAGCGTCTCGTCGTGCATGGAGCGTGCCGTTTCCGGATCGAGCGATAGCGCGAACTGCTTCTCCCAGTCGAACTTGTAGCGGGCATAGCTCAGCGCATCGTCGCGGTCGCGTGCTCCCGGGCGTCCGCGCGCTATATCGGCCGCGTGCGCCGAAATCTTGTAGGCGATGATCCCGTCCTTCACGTCTTTCTCGTTCGGCAATCCCAGGTGCTCTTTCGGCGTGACGTAACACAGCATCGCCGCGCCATACCACCCGATCATTGCCGCGCCGATGGCCGATGTGATGTGGTCGTATCCCGGTGCGATATCGGTCACCAGCGGTCCGAGCGTATAGAACGGCGCTTCGTAGCAGTATTCGATTTCCTTATCGACCTGCTCCTTGATCTTGTCCATCGAAACGTGGCCGGGACCTTCGATCATCACCTGCACGTCGTACTCCCAGGCCTTCTTCGTCAACTCACCCAGAGTTTTCAATTCGGCGAATTGCGCCTCGTCGCTGGCATCGGCCACGCAGCCGGGACGCAGGCCGTCCCCCAGCGAGAAGCTCACGTCGTATTTCCTGAAAATCTTGCAGATTTCTTCGAAGCATTCATATAGGAAGTTCTGCTTGTGGTTATAGGCCATCCATTGCGCGAGGATGGCTCCGCCGCGGCTCACAATTCCCGTGATGCGCTTGGAAATCAGCGGCAGATACTGAATCAGCACCCCGGCATGGATCGTCATGTAATCCACGCCCTGCGCTGCCTGCTCTTCGATCACTTCGAGCATCACGCTCGCAGTCAAATCTTCCACTCGCTTCACCCGGGCAATCGCCTCATAAATCGGAACCGTCCCGATGGGCACCGGCGAGTGCCGCAGAATGGCTTCGCGGATCTCATGAATATCCCCACCGGTCGAAAGATCCATCACGGTGTCGGCGCCGTAGTGCACGGAGGTGTGCAATTTCTTCAATTCTTCGCTGATGTTCGAGGTGACGGCCGAATTCCCGATGTTGGCGTTGATCTTGCACAGCGACGCCACGCCGATGGCCATCGGCTCCAGTTCCGGATGGTTGATGTTCGCGGGGATGATCATGCGTCCGCGCCCCACTTCATCGCGTACCAGTTCCGGAGCAAGCTTCTCGCGATGCGCCACATAGCGCATCTCTTCCGTGATCTCTCCGCGCCGCGCATAGTGCATCTGCGAGAAATTGCCGTCAGTATTGTGCCGCTTGCGCTCAACGATCCACTCTGCGCGCGGTTGGGGAACCGTGTAACCAGCGTTGCCATTGTTGCCGTTCGTCGAAGTCATAACTGCTCTGTCCTCACGTGAACTGATCCGTTGATTATAACCTTCGAGTCGAAACCCGGGCGCGCCATCCAAGCTCCGCGTGAGCCGGGATCGGATGAATCCGCACAGGGTAAATGTTCCAAGAGGCCCGGGGTCATCTCGAAGCTCCGCGCCTTATCAGCGGAGCGAGATTCTCCCAGCCATCCGGCCGGCAACCCGCCTTGGCGAACCGCACTCCTCTGTCATACAATCTCCGGTTCTTTTTTTAGGAGCCCTCTCATGCCTGCCATCCGAATTGCATCTTTTCTCACGGCTGTTTGCCTGATCAGCGCCATCTGCTTGGGACAGCCATCGAGCGACAGCAAGACCGCGCCCGGTTTCAACCTCGATACGATCGATAAATCCATCGATCCCTGCGTCGACTTCTACGATTACGCTTGCGGCAACTGGATCAAGCACACCGAGATCCCCGCGGACCAATCCACCTGGGGAAGCTTCACCGAATTGCATGAACGCAACATGGAAGTTCTCCACGGCATCCTGGAGAAGGCTTCCACCGGAGGCTCCGGCCGCGATCCCCTCGATCAGAAGATTGGCGATCTCTATGGCTCCTGCATGGACGAAAAAGCGGTCGATGCGAAAGGCCTATCTCCCGTTCGTCCGGAACTTGCGCGCATCGCGGCCGTGAAAGACAAAGCCGAGCTGGTCACGGAAATCGGGCACGCCCACCTGATCGGTGCCAACGCGCTGTTCGCTTTCTACTCCAACTCCGACCTGCACAATGCCGACCAGGTCATCGCCTACATCGATCAGGGCGGATTGACCCTCCCTGACCGCGACTACTACATCAAGGACGACGCCGACCAGGTGCAGAAGCGCCAGGCCATGGTGGACTACGCAACGAAACTGTTCACGCTCGCCGGCCAGACTCCCGCACAGGCCGCCGACTCAGCGCAGACTGTGCTGCGCATCGAGACCATGCTCGCGGTCGATTCCATGGACCGCACCAAGCGCCGCGATCCCAAGAATCGCGATCACAAGATGACCCGCGAAGAAGCCGCAGCGCTCGCGCCTAACTTCTATCTCGACCGCTACTTCGCCGCCGTCGGAGCCCCGGGCTTTACCGAACTCAACGTCAACAATCCCGATTTCTTCAAGCAAGTGAACGGCGTGATCGCCTCCGAATCGCTCGCCAATCTCAAGACCTACGTGAGTTGGCACGTGCTGAACGCCTCAGCACCGTGGCTCTCTCAGCCATTCGTCGACGCCAATTTCAAGTTGCAGCAGGATTTAACCGGACAGAAAGAGATTCAGTCGCGCTGGAAGCGCTGCGTCAACCTCACCGATCACGAATTGGGAGAGGCGCTGGGGCAGAAGTATGTCGACGTCACCTTCGGCCCGCAGAGCAAGGCCCGCATGCTGAAGATGGTCGATGCGCTCGAGCAGTCGCTCGACACCGACATCCACAACCTTTCCTGGATGAGCGACCAGACCAAGCGTGAAGCCAAGGTCAAGCTCGAAGCCATCCGCAACAAGATCGGATATCCCGACAAGTGGCGCGATTACAGTTCCGTCGTGATCAAGCCCCACGATCTGATCGGCAACATCCAGCGCGCCGACGAATTCGAGGTCAAGCGCCGCATCAACAAAATCGGCAAGCCGCTCGATCGCAACGAGTGGGGTATGACTCCGCCGACGGTCAACGCATACTACAGTCCGTCGTACAACGAGATCGTGTTCCCGGCCGGAATTCTGCAACCGCCCTTCTTCGATCCCCAGATGGACGACGCCGTGAACTTCGGCGGCATCGGCCTCGTCATCGGACACGAACTGACTCACGGCTTCGACGATCAGGGACGCAAATTCGACGCCCACGGCAACTATCACGATTGGTGGACGGCGCAGGACGGCCAGGAATTTGAAAAGCGCGTCAGTTGCGTGGCCAACGAATATTCCGGATTTACCGCCGTCGAAAACGTGAAACTCAACGGCCGCCTCACCCTCGGCGAAAATACCGCCGACAATGGCGGAGCCCGCATCGCCCTGGCTGCTTTGGAGCGGCTGATCTCCGAAGACAAGGGTGGCAAGGAAGGGGAGACGATCGGCGGCTTTACTCCCGAGCAGCGCTTCTTCCTCGGCTTTGCCCGGGTGTGGTGCGAGAAGCGCCGTCCGGAAGTGGCCCGGCTGCGCGCCATGACCGATCCTCACTCTCCCGGAAAGTACCGCGTTAACGGCACCGTGCAGAACATGCCCGAATTCGAAAAGGCATGGGGATGCAAGGCCGGGCAACCGATGGTTTCCGAGAACGCCTGCCACGTCTGGTAGTTAATCGCTCGCACGGCGGGTGACGCGGGAGAGCAGCGCTTCAGCGCTGCGTCGCGATGGCAGGGACGCGGAGCCTTAGCCCCGGCGAGTCGGGGTCGGCGCTAAGTTGTTGATCCCAATGCCCGGTCCACGCCGCGGACGGAGGGATCGCCCCGCAAACCGCGCTCCGTGGACTGCGGGCCGTCAGGGCTAACTCTTTCCTTTTCATATAGCTAAACCTTATTGTACATACACTGTTGAATCTACGAAAAGATGCGGAATTGACGCTGATGCGGTTTGCTGCCCCGCAGGGCGATTTCGGCCCTTCGGGTGACCTTGGGGATGGTCGAGGTGCGGGCATCGCCCCTGCGGGCATTGTAGGCTCCGCAATGGGCATTCTGGGCGAGGTGTTTGGCGTGCTAAGAGTATCCCTTGCCTGATGTACATACATCATTGACACTACAATCGTCATTAAGCTCTTGCGTATGAAGATGTTGCGTCCTCCTGAGCGCTTGCCTCGGGGTAACGCGCGGCGATAATCGAATCAGGGCTGCCCTGATCTATTCTACGCAAGCAGGGACGTGTGTGCGTGCCAGTCGCGCTCCGCCGGCCAACGCCTGGCGACCGGCGGCGCTTTCCTAGTGTTTGGTGCGGAAGCCCTTGCGGCGTTGCTGGCTATAGCGGTGTAGAGAGTCCTCAATGATGGGGAAGGCTTCGGCTGCCGGACGAATCTCGTCGACCTCGACCGCCTTGCCCTCCAGTTGCTTGTAATCCTGGAAGAAGCGCCGCAGCATGATCAGCCGGTGCGGAGGCATTTCCGAAGCTTCGTTATAGGAATTGAATTCGGGATCTTCGGTGGCGATGGCGATGATCTTGTGGTCTTTCTTTCCGCCGTCAATCATGGTCATCAATCCGATGGCGCGGGCGTGAATGATGGTCAGCGGCACCACGGTTTCCTGGCAGAGGACGAGCACGTCGAGCGGATCGTCATCTTCCGCCAGCGTTTGCGGGATAAAGCCGTAGTTCGCCGGATAATACACGGCGGAATAAAGTACGCGGTCCAGCCGGATCAGGCCGCTGGATTTATCGAGTTCGTATTTCACGCTCGAGCCGAAGGGAATCTCAACTACGCAATCGAATTCCTGCGGAAGCTTGCCGCCGGGAGTGACATCGTGCCAGGGATGAATCATGAAAAGTCG
>DAIDGW010000154.1 GCA_027452245.1 Acidobacteriaceae bacterium | reverse complement strand
TACCGTTGCCAGTTCGAATAGCACCCTGAACCTTACAGCAGGGGTTAGTGACAGCAGCACGATCCTGACGATTACTCCCAAAACGGGCTTCACGGGAACGGTGACGTTCAGTTGCTCGAGCCCGAGCGGGCTTGTCACTTGCTCATTCAGTCCGGCCACAGTTGCAGGCAGCGGCACGACCACGGTGACGATTCTGCCTTCGGTGGGCATGGCTGCCGGAACGGCGGCTGTCACCGTTCAGGCTTCCTCGGGTGGCGCGACTCCGCAAACCACCACGATTAACCTGAATATCACTGCAAATACCCAGAGTTTCACGCTGACGCCCGCTTCCACGACGCTCAATGTGACGGCGGGAAGTACGCAGACGTTAGGCATCACAGTGATTCCGGGGCCTGGTTTCAGTTCGCCGCTGACATTTACTTGTGGCGGATTGCCTGCGGGCGCGACCTGCAGCCTTTTGCCCAACTACGGCACCACTTTACTGCAAACCACTCTGACAGTCCTCACGATGCCCTTCACGGCACCCGGTACCTACCCGATGACCCTTACGGGTACGACAGGTGGGCCGAATGCCGTGACAGCCACTACGTCGGTTTCCCTGACAATCGCAGCGTCGAATCAGAGCTTCAGTTTGACCATGAATCCGGCCAACATGTCGGTGACGGCAGGAACCACGGCCACCAGCACCGTAACCGTTACGCCACAAAACGGGTTCAATAGCCCGCTGACGTTTACCTGTGCGGTGGCGCCGGCTGGGCCGAACTGCTCGGTCACTCCCGCTATTCCCACGGTGCAGTCGAGCGTCACGGTTAGCGTTACCACGACCTCGGGCATAGCGAAGCGAGAACCGCCCTCCGGCCGCGGAACCCGTATCCTTTATGCCGCATTGTTGCCCGGCCTGCTCGGAATCTTCCTGACAGCCGGATCGCGCAAGCGTTCGATCCGAAGCCTGCGCGTATTGGGCATTCTTGCGGTATTGGGAGCGGCAAGTCTGGGGATCAATGCCTGCAGCAACAACTCGACAACTCCCAGTCCCGGGACACAGAAACAGGCGTACACCGTCACGGTCAACGCTACGACCGGAGGCACCAATCCGATCAAGGCATCCACGACTCTGACCTTGAACGTGCAATAGTCACGATTGCTCTGCTGGCGCTCCGTCGATGTGGCGGAGCGCCTTTCTTTTTGGGGCAAGAGCTCTTCTGAATCGCGAGCTTTTGCCTTGAACGCGTTCCATCTGCGACACTGAAGCATCCATGAGCAGAGTTTCCACAAAGGGCCATCCGCGGCTGCAGGCCGAACGTGTGCACTCCTTAGAGCATGGGTCGCGAAATCTTGGGAGCGGATCCGGAGACCTCAGCGCGGCTCCCACTTCCGCGATAGGACGGCGGCATGGGTAAGATCCACGTTCTCTCGGAAAATGTCGCCAATAAAATCGCCGCGGGCGAGGTGGTGGAGCGCCCTGCATCCGTCGTGAAAGAGTTGCTGGAAAACTCGCTTGATGCCGGCTCGACCCGAATTAAGGTCAGCGTCGAGGCGGGCGGCAAGAAACTGATCCAAATCGTGGATAACGGCTGTGGCATGGTGCGTGACGACGCTATGCTGGCCTTCGAGCGGCACGCCACTTCGAAGATCAAGGATGCGGAAGACTTGCTGAGCGTGGCGACCCTCGGTTTCCGTGGCGAAGCGTTGCCTTCCATTGCCTCCGTATCTCGGTTGCGCCTGGAAACCCGTGCGGCTGAGGATTCTTCCGGAACCGTCGTGGAAATCAACGGCGGCAAGATTGCGCGTGTAGAAGAAGCGGGGCTGCCGCTGGGAACTTCGATTACCGTGCGCGATCTATTCTTCAACGTTCCCGCGCGCAAGAAATTTCTGAAGGCCGAAACAACAGAGCTTTCGCATATTGCCTCGCTGGTCACGCACTACGCGCTGGCGCATCCCGATAAGCACTTCGAATTGCATTCCGCTACCAATGCCATGCTGGTGGCACCTCCAGTGGCTGGGCACAGCGAGCGGGTGTATCAGGTGTTCGGGAAGGAAACTTTGGATCAGTTGATTCCCGTGGCAGCCGTGCAGCCACTGGAGCGCCTGGGACTGCCGCAGCCTCCACCCTGGCGGCGCTTGGAACTCGAGGACGACGAACCCGTCGCGACCACTCCCGGTGAGATGCGCCTGCACGGTCTTATTTCGAAGCCGGAGATTCAGAAGCTGAACCGCAATTCGATCTACGTTTTCGTCAACGGACGTCTCATCCGCGACCGGCTGGTGCAGCATGCGCTGATCGAGGCTTACCGGAACATTATTCCGCCAACGGTGTACCCGGTGGTGTTGCTCTTTCTGGAAATGCCGAGCGCGGAAGTGGACGTGAATGTTCATCCCTCAAAAACAGAGGTCCGGTTTCGACAACAGACGGCCATGCACGACTTTGTGCGCGATTCTGTGCGGGCCGCACTCATGAAGGCGCGCCCGGTGCCGCAGTTCACGGCCGAGATCCGGGCTCACGCCACGGCGGCGCCGGGATTAAGTCCCGGAGTGCGAGAAACAGGAGCCGTTGACGATCTCCGTGGCGGGACTTCATGGCAGGATTCTGTGGCTGGCGGGGGATTTGCGCTGCAAGCACCGTCTCTTCCTCCGATCTCCGCGCGCCTGCAGTTCGATGGCGGAATTGCGATTGAAGCGAATGCGGCGATCCCGGTGGCGCGAGGTCTGGAGTCGATGCCGCTGATGCCTGATTTTTCGCGGCAAGTGCCGATTGCCAATGATTTACCTGCAGCCAGAGGGGGGGGCGACAGCTGCTCGCCCATGCTCGACGTGAATGACGCAGAGCCAACGCTTTCGGCGCTGGGTACGCTCAAGCCTCTGGGGCAGATTCGAAATTCATTCATTCTCGCGGTCAATGAAGACGGTTTGTGGATTATCGATCAACACGTGGCGCACGAGCGCGTGCTGTTCGAGCGCGTCCTGAAGCAGCGGGCGGCGCACAAGGTGGAAAGCCAACGGCTATTGATGCCGATTGTGCTGGAACTTTCTCCGGCGCAGCAGGCAATCTTCGCCGAGATCTCGGAAGAGCTGCACCACAACGGATTTGAGGCTGAACCGTTCGGCGCGCGCAGCGTTGCCGTGAAGGTCGCGCCCGCCGGGGTGGAGGCGTCTCAGATCGAGCACATGCTGCACGAAGTTCTGGAGCAGATCTCGCGCGAGGATCAGTCTCTGAATCTGAAAAGGATTCGCACGCGAATCGCGGCATCCATTGCGTGCCATGCCGCGATCAAAGTGAACATGCCGCTGGAACAGAACAAGATGGAGTGGCTGCTGGCAGAACTGGCGAAGACGGAGCATCCGATGTCGTGCCCGCATGGCAGGCCGGTCGTGCTGCGGTATTCTGTAAAAGAGATTCAGAAGGCGTTCAAGCGGATTTAGCTTGTGGTTCGACAACACGTTCCTTGAAGGCAGCGGTTTTCGAAAATGACCGAGCAGGAACTGATTCAACTTCGAAACGAAAAATGGCGGCTGAACGGCAATTCCGTTCGGCGCATTGAGGACGCGCGCCTGTTCATCGAAGATGTCGGATTCTGCCCGATGTATCCGGTGCGGCCTCCAGTGCTGGCGCCGACGTTCGTAGGCGCGTACGTTGGGGCCGACGACCGGCTCCCCACGTGGCAGCTCGCGTTCTCAGATCCCAGAGCGGGTGAGGCCACGGAATTGATGGTTCGCCTGTTGCGCGAGCGCGCTGCGTACGAGGCAAATTTGTTCGATGAGAACAATGCGTTTCTGCTGGCCGGATCGGTGTTCCCTTATTTTTATGCATTAGTGGGGGAGCGCAATCCCCGGCAGGAACCGAAGCCGGGCACGCGTTCTCCATATTCGCAATTGGCCTGCGACGCATTCGCAGTCATCCATCGTGAAGGTCCGATCTCCAAACAAAAATTGATCGAACGCCTGGCGGGAGGCCTCTCGACCGCAGCCGTGGACAAGGCGCTGGCGGAGTTGTGGTCGAAATTGCGCATCACGCGCGTGGACTACGACCGGCAACAAGGATCGTTTTGGGATGTGCTCTACCGCTGGTCTCCCGATGCGGTGCGGGAAGGCGTGGAATTATCGATCGTAGAGGCCCTCTCGGGATTGCTCTCGAAGTACATCGATTGTGTTATCGCGGCCGAGCAAACGGAAATCGAATCATTCTTCAGCCATTTCGTTGGGCGCTCGAAAGTCAAAGATGCCATTAAAGGACTGCTCGCCGCTCGAGAGTTGAGCTTCGTGCATGTGGGTGGTAAGTCCATGCTGCAGATCACGCCTGCCAAGGTGCCGTTTCAAGCGACTCCGCGGCCGGCGGCCGGATAAGTGCTGTGACGCAGTCAGTTTCCGCAGATCTTTCAAGCTCACAAAGATATCGCGGCCGCATCGCTCCTTCCCCTACAGGATTTCTTCACCTTGGTCATGCGCGCACTTTCTGGATCGCGGCGCAACGGGCAGTGCAGCACGGTGGAGAGTTGATCTTCCGCAACGAGGATCTGGATGCCCAGCGTTGCCGTCCGGAGTTTGTGCAGGCCATGTCTGAAGACCTGCTTTGGCTGGGGGTCCGATGGAGCGAAGGCCCGGATTGCGGCGGACCCTTTGCGCCATACTCTCAAAGCGAGCGGCGGAATCACTACCTCGATGCGTGGAGAAAACTTCGGGATGGCGGTTTCATCTATCCTTGCACGTGTTCGCGAAAAGATGTCGCGGCAGCGGCAACGGCTCCCAACGATGCCGATGACGAGCCGATCTATCCGGGAAAATGCCGCAATCGAACCGACGCCCGGCAGTTTGCGGAACCACGAGGCGTCAACTGGCGCTTCCGCGTTCCAGCCGGCGAGGTAGTGAGCTTTGAAGATTTACATTTCGGCCCGCAGCGGATGCTTGCCGGAAACGATTTCGGAGACTTCATTGTCTGGCGCCGCGATGATGTTCCCGCGTATCAACTGGCGGTCGTAGTGGACGATGCCGCGATGCGCATCACCGAAATCGTTCGAGGAGCCGACCTGTTGCGATCGACGGCCCGGCAAATTCTCTTATTCCGCGCGTTGCGATTCGCCATTCCCGCCTACTATCACTGCGATCTCGTGCGCGATGAAAATGGCGTGCGCCTGGCCAAGCGGCACGATTCGCTAAGCATCCGCAAACTGCGCGAGCTTGGTTGGACTCCGGAACAGGTGCGGGACGGACTTAAGCCTTAAAACCCGGCATTCGACCGTGTACAATCTCTAATTCCGTAATGAACGAAGATTCCACCCTGGAACTGGGAACACGATGATTATTGCGATAGATGGCCCGGCGGGAGCGGGGAAGAGCACGATTGCTTCGCGCCTGGCGCGAAAACTGGGCTACGTAAATTTGGAAAGTGGCGCGATGTATCGCGCCCTGGCGCTGAAGGCCATCGGGAAAGATATTTCATTCGATGATGAAGCGGCTCTGATTCAACTGGCGCGGGATTCGCGGATTCGGTTGGAGCCCACGGTCGGCGGCAACCGCACGTTGCTTGATGGCCGCGATGTCTCCTCGCGAATCCGCGAACGGGATGTAACCGAAGGTGCGTCCCGGGTGTCGGTGCATCCTGCCGTGCGGCAATGGATGGTCGAACGTCAGAGGGAGATGGGAGCGGGCCGGGACGTGGTCATGGAGGGCCGCGATATTGGAACAAAAGTTTTCCCTTCCGCCGATCTGAAGGTTTTTCTGGATGCGGATCCCGTGGTGAGAGAGAAGCGCCGCCTGCAGCAGTTGAAAGTAAAAGGCGAAATGGCCCCGAATGTGGCTGACGAACTGCGCGAGCGGGATCTCCGCGACCGCACGCGCACAGCTTCTCCGCTGGTTCCAGCACAAGACGCTATCGTCATTGATTCCACCGACCTCAGCGAAGACCAGGTGCTGGAACGCATTGAAAAGCTGGTCGCGCAAATTATGCAGATCTGAGTCTGCTGTTCAGGCTGCCAGCTTTTGCGCGGCATTTTTCAATCGCTTGACAAACCCCGGCCGAGCGACGGGAACGCTGGCCTCCCATGGCTCTTCCACTCCCATCAGCGACAGTGCGCCTCCGGCGAGTGCCAGGTTTTTCACGAAATTGATCATGTTCGCCTGACGCTCATTGGGGTCGTCGTTCGCCCAGAAGTCGTGCATTACAGGGGTAACGCCGGCAAGGAAGCCGAGAATCGCCGCTGTTCCGATCTTTGGTTTAACGCCGAGCACCAGGCTGGCGCCTCCGATGAGCAAAGGGATCGAAGTGAGAGTGACGGCCCACTCCGCTCGTGGGACTCCTTTCGATTGCGCATACGGGGCCATCTGCTTGCGGTTCACGATGTGATTGATTCCGTTATAGAGGAAGAACCCGCCGAACATCATGCGACCAATCAGAAAGGGAGCCTTCATGAGACCGTCCTTCGGAAGATTTCCTGTTCGATTCGCGATCTCACGACGAGGTTGTCTGGGTTTGGAGTATCTACGAGGACTTGGCGCTTGTTTTGTGGAATGGTGCGCGCTGATTCTATGAATCACGGCAACTTCCGGCTTCCGGCAGCAATCTTATTTCCTCGCGATGGGCCGTAAGCATCGGCCCCCGGTTAAAAGAAGTGAGGAAAAGGTCATGCACACAGTGGCAGGAGTTTTTCATTCACGGGCGGCAGGTGAGGAAGCCATCCACGAGTTGATGGATCATGGTATAGCCGGAGGCGCAATTTCACTGATCACCAGGGAAGCGGCAATCCGGGCGCAGGGACCGGAAATTATCGAACAGAAATTGCAGGCGTCGTCCGGTCAAATATCTCGAGCCAGTCTTCCATTCAACAGCGGCGGAGTCGGAGCAGCCAGCGAAAGCAATCAACGGCCCGGCTATCAGAAGCTGCTGTCGCAAGGACGTTCGATCGTGGTTGTAAATGCCGATTCAGAACAAGAAGCCTCGATGGCGAATTTTGTCTTTGAGAGCTATGAGGGGCAAAAGCTGGAAGAAGCCTTCCGAGATCGGCCGCAGGCCGCGTAGCGGGAGCTTCTGTTAGCAATCGAATTTGCTCTTAGTCTCGGTTCATTCTGCACGCGCCAAACTGTGGGTGCCACGTTCCAGCAATTGTTGCAAGGGTTGGACGGAGCTGCCGCTTCCTCCAATTGGCAAGCTTGGAATGGCCTGCATCACCGCAGGCCCTTGCTGGGGAACGTACACGGTGTGTGGCAGGGAGTTCGTTACGATGCTTCCCTCCTGGACGCTGAACTGGTAGATGCCCGGCGTCGTGCCGACCGAGTGGGCAATCGTGCCTGGAACAGGTCCGGCTGAATCTGGCTGGTGGAAACAGGCTCTCCGTTTACGAGCACTTGCGCGCCTGCCGAGAGATTTTGGCCCGCGACCAGAACGGTGTTGCGCCGCAATCCGAGCATCACGGCAGATGGCTCAAGCAGGGTATTGGCAGGGGTTCCTCCACCGGGTGTTTCCTCCTCCTCCGCCAGTTCCACTGCCTCCTCCCAAGCCGGCTCCGACAGCCGCGCTACCTCCGCTGCCACCGCAGCCGCACATGCGAGAGAGCAATACTGAAATACCACCCGGCCTTCGAGCAGCAGTCGTTTGGATATCGCGCCCCTTTTCAATCGTCGCTTCCTGTTCCCAATGGCCAGAGCAAGCAGTCTCAATATCTTCACGGACTGTCCTGGCTATTGAATCCAGACCCAGTCTAGTTGTCTTCTACAAGCGACTGTACCGCTTGATATGCGTTCAGCCCGCCATTTCCTAGTCCGGATGTCAGAGGATTGGCATGCGAAAGAGCCTGACTGGAATCGTTGTAGCTGGAAGCATCCATTTGTACGCCCAAAGCTGCTGCCCCGGAAACGAAAGGCGCGCTGAAAGAAGTCCCTGTCGCTTCCGCGTAATTGTCACCAGGATAGGTTGTGATAACTCCCTCACCTGGAGCCGCGATAAACACTGCCGGCCCGTAGCTGGAGAATGTGCTCCGTTGCTGTGAGTTCGAGATCGAAGCAACTGCCATCACTTGGGGCAGGGACGCGGGAGTGCCAACCGACGTCGTGCCGGTATTGCCTGCCGAAGCCACACAAATTACTTCGTTAACATTTGCGTATTGGATAGCATCGCCCAATTCGTCGGAAGGACTAGTCAGGCTGAAGCTCATATTGATTACATTTGCGCCGTGGTCAGTTGCGTAATAGATTGCCCGCAATATATCAGAGAGGTTGGCAGTTCCGTCTCCTTTGAACGCCTTCAAAGGCATGATGATCGCGGTGGGCGCGGCCAGATGCACGATGCCAGCCACCATGGTTCCGTGTCCGAATGCTTTCGGCATGTTCGGCATATCTAAAATGGCCGCAGTCGACTGATCGAGGATAGCGGCGGTCGACTGATTAACGAAGGCAACCGTATTTTTGGCGGCAACATTCGTCGAAGATTGCTGCAAAGCGGTGACATTATCTGGAGTTAGATCGACCCACTCGCTTGCCGAACCTGGCTGATTGTGGACGAAATCGTATCCTGCCATTAAAGCGTTCTGCAGGGCAGGATGAGTTGGGTCAACACCCGTATCAATAATCGCGACAATCCCGTCACCGGTTGCTTGATAGGAGTTCTGCGTATCTGTGAGGTTCACCAGCGATACCGCTTGTTGAGACAAATAGGCTCCGAGCACGGAGGATCCGTAATATTGCACCGAGGTCGGCGCTGGAAGGCTGTCGAGAATGGCCGCCGTCGATTGATTCAATTCCGGCACGTCTACGTCCTGATCGGGCTCAATATCGGTGACCTCGGAATCAGAGCCCACCTCGGTTTCGATCTGCTGTACGGATTGCGACGGAGGAGCGGTTACCAGGTAAACGCTATCCTGACTGTCGAGCGGCTCAACCACGGTCAGACCGTAGTGCTGTGCGATCGTGTTCACGTTTGCCGTAGCGGCGGGACGCAAGATGAAGTTGTTTTGGGATAGCGCGAAGCCATTGAGTACGAATAGACATGCAATCAAGCTCAGATATCGGAAGGCTCTCATCTCACACCTCTTATCTCGTCCTGTATGGTTAAGAAATCTCCATCCTGCAATGAATTGCGACATTTGAAATCCTATTTACGCAAATGCCCAAGAGGCAGTGCCACAGACCCACTCTGAACCTTGCCTTACTGCGATGATTCATCGAACAGGTTTCCCAAACGTACTTCAATCTGCTTCCCCGACTGCTGGATCGGGACATGCAACTGAAGCGAGCGTTTCGGACGATATTCCATCTGGAACTCGCCCAGTTGATTGCTGGTAGCGCGGCTCAACACTTCCTTTCCAGACATCAGCTGCACGCCAATGTTCGCCATCCTTTTTTCCGGCTCCCTGCGGTTGATGATCTGCCCCACAAGCACCACAGTGGCGGCGCCACGATCGTGCTCGATCCGAAGATCGACTGAGTAATCTCCCGCTTCGTAAAGAGCTTGGCGAGTGATCCTTTGTTGCGACCGGACGCCCACGGCCAGAGGTTCACGAAAACTGTCGAAGACCAGTTTGGCCAATACCCTGGGTAAGATCCGAACTTTTTCAGGGCGTTGCAGCGCAAAGATAGCCCGAGCCGAGTGAATCGCGTACTCGGGAACCTGGTATTGGGAATCAGCGCTGGCGGACCTTTGCAGCTTCCGCAGGGTAGTCACCGTGCGGGAACACTCGACACAATCTGAGAGATGCCGCTCCATAGTGATTCGGTTGGATTTATCCGAAAGGTTTCTAACGAAATCAACCCATTCTTCCAATTGGAAGTGCTTCACAGGTGGTCCTCCGCCTGAAGACGGCTTGTCGAATGTGTTCGCAATACCATATCTGCTATTAAGGGGTGAGGATTCCTCAAAAAATATAGGCCCGAGTAAAAATCACAGAAAATTAACATCTGTAAAGATAAGGGATTGTTTTCAATGACTTGCGGCAGTTTTCACTACATCGGCATCAGCCTGCTGGAAATAATTGGGGCAACTTGGGCTTGAGAAATATAACCTTCGGCAGAAATGGCGTTCAGTTTTGATCAAATCTTCCAATGAGCACAAAGGGAGCCCAATGGTATGGGTGGGGATATCTTACGCGTAAGTTTCTCATTGCCACACGCAGGGCAGCAGCCTTGTTTGCTGTGCACGACAGTTCCTGATAGAAGTTCGTCATGAACAGAGACGTACTCTCGTCGTTTACTTCCCAAAGAGTCGCCAGCACGGCCTGAGTGCCCGCGTAAAGCATTCCCCTCACCAATCCCAGAAGTTCGTCGCCTCCAACAACCACATTCAGGCCGGTGCCACACCCGCTTAGGGTAACCAGTTCTGAAGACAGACGCAGTTGGTAGAGATCAAATAAGTTCAGGTCAGACTGTCCCAGACGGATGGAGGAAAACATCGGATTGTCCTGGCGAAAGATGCCATGCGTCGCAATGTGGATAAAGCGGCTCTTGGGTGCGTATTCCCACAGCACTTCTCGCGTCGCCTGCTCTCCGACAAACAGCCGCGCACCGGGGAGAACGGAGGCCACCGACTGAGCCTCATCCGCAATATGGGGCGCCAACTGGTCCGGAATGCCAAAGACCAACGAACCGTTCCGCGGTTCGATCTTTCGCTTCGAACAAAGTTGATAGACGCTCGCACTAGGCGCATAGGAGATTTCGAATTGGTCGCAAAGGAATTCCTTCCCGTCGAACAAAGCATGAAAGGGTAAGAGATGCAGAAAACCATGTGGCACAACAACGAGATGATCTGCCTCGAGGTAACGACGCACGGGGTGGATCAATTTGGAATACATCTCTTGCAGGTGAGTATGTGCTGCCAATTGCAAAGCTGAGCCAAGATTTCGCACATAATCCGCTCCCAACTTGAACTTGGAAAGTTGAAACTGTAAAAGCCGGAAGCTCTGCCGCAAATGAGGCAAAGAAGCGATGGGGATCACATGAAGGCAGTCCGATCCGAGCACACAGGCGTAAACCATCCCTCGTGCCTGGTAGTACTCAAGCAAAGTACTGCCGAAGGGGAGGCAAGCCCGTACTTCTTCGAGCGAGGCCGTTCCAGCATTCAACAAAGCGCCGAAATCCTGTTCGGCGGCCGGAAGATCGACGAGGGCACTGGCGATCTTGCGCTCATAGTCCCGGGACTTTCGCCTCAGCCTCCGGATCTCTGCAGCTCTATCTCCATCCTCACTCATCTCCTCGCGCTGGGCCTGGCGATAGGTGAAGATGAGCTGACGCCGTAGTTCCTGTAAACGAGTTAGACGTTCGCGATCCTGCGCCTGCTTTGGTTCAAGGGCGTAAACACTAAAGCGGATGAGGTCTGCGAGGCTTCGGGATTTTGCCCGCTCGATGAAATCGAAAGCGTCTCGGCAGCCGCTATGGCCTCGATCCTGCGCTAGAGCCAGGCACACAAGACTCTCATAGAGGGAGACCTTGTCGGTGAGAAAGGCAATCTTGAATTCCTCGCCAACCAGGTGACTTCGCAATCCCTCTAGCGTTTTTTGCGCTCGTAGCAACGTCTCGTAAGCGGATTCACGCTCTCCTAACGCCTCCTGGATTTGCCCTTGAAGCGCATAGACCTGAAATTCCAGCGATGGCAGTTCGGCGTTTTTGAGTAACTCGAGCGCGGCCGCGCAGTGTCGATTGGCGCGTTCGGCCTGCCCCGCGCGCAGATCGAGTTTGGCAAGCATGAGTTCGCATGTGGCTGCTTTGCCGATCGCAGGGGACGGCCGAAAGTACGCCAGGGCCGATTGACACAGAGTTCGCGCCTTTTCGTCCTCTTTCAGGTCGATCAGGATCAGCGTTTTATAGATGTCGATCAGCGCCGGCCAGAACTGATTGGTTTCGCGCACGAACAACTCCCGCGCATGATCGAATAACTTCAGAGATTGCGGAGTCTTGCCCAGTTGACCAGCAGCAAGCGCTTGGAATGTGAGTGCCTTGGCAGCTTCGTACCCCATTCCGAGTTTCTGGAAACCCGCATGAGCGCGACCGGCCAAGTCGCTGCCTTCCTCACTGAGGTTGAGCTCAAGATATAGTTCAGCCTGATCGAGGTCACAAAGAGCGGCATGATAACGGTCATTCAGTTCGTGGCAGTAAACGCGGGTGGCGTCATAGAGTTCGATCGCACGCATGTATTCGCCGCGCAAGTAATGCAGATAGGCCACGTTATAATCCGCCTCGGCAACCAACCTCGGCATCTCGTGCTTCTGGCAATAGGCGCGAGCCTCCTCATACGTGCGCAGGGCCTGTTCGAAGCGGTTCAGGCTGATATAGCAAACGGCCATGTTGCGCAGCGCCACAGCAATATCTTCAGCGGCTCCATGGTTTAGAAAATATTCATAAGAGCGGCGGTATAGAGCAAGCGCTCCCCGAAACCGATCCAGCCGGTACAAGATGTTGGCGACATTGGTGTCCAGACGCGCCAGACGCAAGCGATCGCCACTCTTTTTGTAGATTCGGCGAGCACGATCTGCGAGGGTATATGCTTCAGAGTAGCGGCCCAGGTATATCAGGGGTTGCAACTGGTTCACCATGGCGCGGGCAGCGTCGGGCTCGTTACCGAGGCGCAGTAAAACTTCGGTCGCGCTCTGGTGGTACTCCAAAGCCTGACGGTAATTTCGGGAGAGGTATTGAACGTGACCGCAGGCGCGAAAGCTTTGCGCCCGCGCATAGTCATCATCCAAACGCTCAGCCAGCCATAATGAGGCCTGGGCGACACGGTCAGCACGAACCAGATCGATCCTTACCAATTTCACCACTGCTTGGTACAACTGGTCGATGATCGGGGTGCCGCTGGCGATAGATAGCTTCCGCACAAGGCGCTTGCGCGTTCTTTCGTTACTTTCCCGCGCGAGCTGGAGGATCCAGCTTTCGCTCAGGCGACTCACTCTTCTCGTTTCGGGACGCCTGGTTCCAGGCATATCAGAAGCCGGACTCGCCAAGGATTTTCTGCAGGCGCTTTAAGCAGCGGCCCCGGATGAAGCCGATGGAGCCAGTAGCGAGCCCGAGGCGTTGTGCCACTTCCACGTACGGCAAGGGCGGATCGCTGTAGAACAGAAGGCGGATCATCTCTTCGCAGCGCGGAGAAAGTTTCCGCAATGCTTCGCGCACGCACTGCTCTTCCTGGATCTGCTGCAACATCTCGGGCGCCAAGACCTCGGTCGCGGGAATTTGCGCCTCCGCCACTTCGGGTTCCAAGCTGTCGAGTTCGACATCCCGCGGGCGTTTACGTTTTTTCCAGTGATAGGCCTGATGCGCCGCGACTGAAATAAGCCACGACTTAATCGATTCTGCTTTTCTCAGATTGCCGAGTTCGGAGAAAAGTTCCAGGCATACTGATTGGAAAATATCGGCAGCATCGTCTGGGGAAGCTCCGTACTTTATGGGAATCGAAAAGATGAGCCGTTTGTACTTTTGAATGAGCGCATCCCATGCGCGTTCGTTGCCATCCAGACATTCACGTACCAGACGAGTGTCGCTCCAGTCTGAAATGCCGCGAGGTTCGTTTTCCCCAGCGTCTGTTGGAGACCCTTCATCCGTTACGTCCGGCTGATTTACTTGGGAATCCAAAATAACTCCTCCACGTTATCGAGGGTGTAATCGTCGAGGATAGCCGGCCGGAAGTTGCCCAGATTGCCCTTCCGCCCCACCAGAACATGTGGAGTAGCTACGCAGATTATCGGCAGATCCTCGGCAACGATTTCCTGCACGCGGTCGTAAAGACGTTTGCGTTCCGACTGGTTCAAAACTGTTAGTTGCCGACGCATTAATTGATCAATCTCGGCTTCCCAGGGGGTTGCTGGTTTTTTCTCCCCCAAATCCCATAGATGCGTAGAACCATCGGACAGCCAGATATTAATTTCGCCATTTGGATCGACATCCCCGCTAGCCAGCCCCATCATCGCAGCTTCGTAATCGTGGGACTGCAAGATGCGCTGTATCATGCTGCGAAATTCCAAAGGTACCACGGTGACCTGCATCCCCAGCTTTTGAAGGTCCCCGCGAATCAGATTGGCTATCTGCAAACGTTCACTGTTTCCCGAACTGGCAACGATCGAAAACGAGACTGCCTTACCGGTATGGTCCAGAAGCTGTCCGTCACCGTTCCAGGTAAATCCTGCATCGCGCAGCAGCACCCGCGCCTGATCTATTGACTGCGGAGGGTGTGCAATATGCGTGTCAACCCACAACTCATTTCCAGGAGTCACATTCGACCATAGCGGAGTTCCCCGGCCCTCGTAGGCAAGACGCACGATGCCTGCTCGATCAATGGCAAGGGAGATCGCCTGACGAAATTTCAAATTGCGAAACCACAGCTGCTTGCGGGCAATTTCGGGCAATCGCTCACTTGTGTCGGAATTTAAATTCAGCAGCAGAAAGTTGTATTCCAACCCGGGCCCGAGGTCCTGCAGAACGTAATCGCCGGCCCGTTCCGTCTTACGTAAAACTGCGAAATTTGCCGCGCTTAATCCGCTGATGACGTCTGTCTCGCCAGCCTGGAAGCGAATGGCTTCCGCATCTTCGCTCGCAACCGGGAGAAAAATCACCTGATCGAGGTAGGGCAGGCGATTCCCTTGCTTGTCGGCCTTCCAATAGTAGGGATTCCTCTCCAAAACAATTCGTTCTCCCGGCACATATTGCTTGAAACGGAAGGGCCCTAGTCCGGCGATCTGCTCTGGGTTGGTATTCAGGTTCCATGCCTGAGCCAGCGTGCCGTTGCGATATGGCTTTTCCAAAAGGTGCCTGGGCAGAATTGCGACGCTGTCAAACAAACGCTCGGCTGCCGCATAGGGTTGACTCAGATCAAAGCGCACCGTGTATAAGTCGAGTCTGCTTACGGAGATTGGCTTCGCGCCGATAACCAGCAGATCTCGCTGCGGCGAGCCGACTTTTTCATCAAGATACACCGCAAATGAGAACAGCACATCATCGGCGTTGAACGGAGCGCCATCGGAAAATCGCAATCCCTGCCGCAGATAAAGGGTGTAATGACGGCCATCCTTCGAAATTGTCCAGGATTTTGCCAAGGCCGGCTCGGTGCGCTGTGTCGAGCGGTTGATGTGAATCAGGTCGGCGTTGATGATTCGCATGACCCGGCGGGAAGGTCGATCAAGCGCGAAAACCGGGTTTAGCGTTTTTGCTTCGGCCTTCTCGGAAACAATCAGGCGTCCACCTTTTGCACCTGCAAGATGATGATTGATCAGTAATTCTTCTTTCGGAGCCTGAACGTGATTAGGGTTCTGGGGCCACGCTCCGCCGCCAATGGTCAAGAATAATGTCAACACAACGCAGCAGATGTTCTTCATGTCTTTACGATGAGCTGAGAGGCCGCGACGGAAAACCCCGGCAAATTTGATTGTACCTGCTGCTCGAATGTCCGCGCCAGATAGAGGGCGACATGGAAATTCAGGCCACTTAGAGAAAGATTCCTTTCCGAAAAAGCATCCTCGGCTATATCAGTTCGTGGGTTCGGGCACCCATATTGAGCGAGGGCACAATTTGCGAACTCGTTGAATGTTGGGAGTAGATTGAGCTCATCGGTGATCTCTACAACAGGAGCATTTCTGAATGGCTACTACTGTGGATTCGTCTGGTTCCACAACTCAATCGCTGATGGCCAGGATTGACGACAGGACGGCCCGTATCGGCATCATCGGACTGGGTTACGTCGGACTTCCGCTGGCCCTCCTATTTTCGGAAGAATCGTTTGCGGTTACTGGATTCGATATTGATAGAAGGAAAGTGGATGTCCTCTCCTCCAGTGGCTCGTACATACACAGAATCGCACAATCTGAGATTGCGCACGCCAGAACCCGCGGGTTCGAAGCCACTTCAAACTTCGCAGAGCTGCAACGTATGGACGCAATTGTGATCTGCGTCCCGACTCCGCTAAACGAGCATCGCGAACCAGACCTTAGTTATATTCGATCCACTGCCGAGTCGATCGCACCGCATCTTCGTGCCGGACAATTGGTGATTCTTGAAAGTACAACTTATCCGGGTACGACTGAAGAAATTCTGGTGCCCATTCTGGAATCCGGCAACAGGTCAAAGTTGACTGCCGCAAAAGGCGACGAAAGTCACTCTCGAGAGTATTTTTATGTGGCTTTTTCTCCAGAGCGCGAGGATCCCGGTAATCAGACGGTTGCCCGTCGCGACGTACCCAAGGTAGTAGGAGGACTCAATCCCGCGGCGACCGCATTGGCCTGTCAACTGTATGGATCTATTTTCAACCGCACGGTCCCGGTTTCCACTCCCGCAGCAGCAGAAATGACCAAGCTTCTAGAAAATATTTATCGTTGCGTGAATATTGCTCTGGTCAACGAACTCAAACTGCTCTGCTTGCGCATGGGATTGGATATTTGGGAGGTGATCGATGCAGCATCTACCAAACCTTTCGGATTCCAACCTTTCTACCCGGGTCCGGGGCTGGGGGGGCACTGTATTCCCGTCGACCCGTTCTATCTTTCATGGAAGGCAAAAGAATGGGATTTCCAAACTCGATTTATTGAACTGGCTGGCGAGATCAATACTTCCATGCCGTACAACGTGCTCACCTCGGTTCGTCAGGCTCTCAACGACCGCAAGAAGGTTCTAAATGGGGCCCGGGTACTGGTGCTTGGGGTGGCATACAAGAAAGATGCAGACGATCTACGCGAGTCTCCTGCTCTTACGATCATCGAACTTCTGCAAAGTGACGGCGCCGAAGTGAGCTACCATGACCCCTATTTCCCTTTTATCGGGAAAGGCCGCAAGTATGACTTGCAAATGCAATGCGTCAATCTCGAGGATTTGGGCCAATACGACTGCGTTCTGATTGTGACCGATCACTCCGACTATGACTACGAGCGGATTGTGCAGGAGTCACGACTCGTCGTAGATACACGGAATGCGACAAAAGGCATTAAAGCCTCAAATCTCATCCGATGTTGAGAGGGCGGCCATTCTGGAGATGTTGGTGAACTATGGCATTCTGTCTGTAGGCCGCCACCGTGTCATTGGTACGTTTATGGCCCCAAGATGTGTCAGACCTCAGTGCCGGTTGAAAAATGCGTGAGGTTGCTCAATCAAGGATCGCGAAATCACGGAATATGCCCATGCAACCGGAATCAACATCAAGGCCGGCGACATCATCCACCAATAGCTTGTCAGCACAAAGTATTGCTGAAGGGAAGCGAGCATGTTGCCCCAGCTTGCTACCGGTTCACCTATTCCGAGCCCGAAGAATGACAGCGTGATTTCGGCGAGAATATATTGGGGGATCAGCAATGCCGCCTGCGTGACCATGACTCCAAGCACCTGCGGAAAGATATGTTTCCGCAGGAGGTAAAAGTCGGAAGCGCCGAATCCTCGCGCCGCCAGGACATAGTTCCGCTCCCTGGCGCTGAGAACCACGCCTCGAATCAAACGTGCAGGACGTGCCCAACCCAGCATTCCAACAACCAGTACCACAAGAAAAAATGCTTGCACAGGACTGATCTGCAGAGGCAGAAATGCTCTGACGGCCAGCAGCAGATACAGCCACGGTACGGCGAGAAACAAATCGGAACCGCGCATGAGAAATTCATCTGCGAGCCCGCCATAATAACCGGCGAGAGAACCGACCAGAACACCTCCGGCGAGCGAGAGAAGGGCAGCAATCAACCCGGCAAAAAGTGAAATCCTGCTGCCCCAAATTACGCGGGAGAGCACATCGCGCCCGTAGCCGTCAGTTCCCAACAGAAAACATCGGTTTCCATCGACGCCGAACAGATGTAAGTGTGAATGCAAGGTACCGACCAGTCCGGAATTCGGCTTTTCGACAAAAAACCTCAGAGGATACCGCCGCGATGTGTCTTCCCGATATTCGGCAAAATTTGTGGATTGCGGAAGCCACGCATAAACGAATGGCCGAAGGTGCCATCGTCCTGCGCTATCGGCGAAATGAATTCTCATGGGCGGAGCGTAAGGATAATCACGATGCTCGATGGTAGGGGCGTAAGGCGCAAAAAATCCCGCGAACAAGCCAATGGCGTGCAATGCCACCAGCGTAGCCAACGCTGTCTTGATAGTCCGCTTTTTCATTGCGATGGACCTATTCGAATGCGAGGATCCATCGTGTACAGCATAAGGTCGGCGATGAGATTTCCCGCCAACAGAAGCAACGTCGAGAACATGACTGCTCCGATTACGAGATAAAGATCCCGCGCGAGAATTGCCTCCAGCAGCATCGCGCCCAACCCCGGCCAACTCATCACCACTTCGATCAGCAGAGAACTGCTCAGTAAAGATGCCATGGAAAGACCAAACAGCGACAGTACAGGATTGGCAGCCAGGCGCAGAGCGTGCTTGAAGAGAATTCGCGAGGGTGGAAGTCCAAGGGCCCGCGCCGCCTGTAGCGAAGGTGAAGCCAGAGCTTCGAGCATACCAGCCCTCACATGGCGAAAGAATACGGGTAGAATGCCCAGAGCCAGCGTGATTAGAGGCAGCGTCAGATGCCAGAGCAAGTCGTGAATATCTGCAATTCTGCCCTTCTGAACATTGACACTGCTCATCCCGCCGGCCGGGAAAGTCCGCGTATGTACCGCAGCAATCATCAGCGCTAGCGCAAGGATCAGATCAGGGACAACCAGAATCGTCGATGTGCCTGCTTCAGCGATGCGGTCACCCCATCGGCCCGATTGGTTTGCAGCGAAAACTCCGAGCGGAATTGCCACCAGCCAAGCTAGCAAGGTGGCCGGCAACGTGAGCCACAATGTGTTCTTAGCACGTCTCCATATAAGCGGGGCAACCGGTAGATTGTAAGCAAAGGAGTAGCCCCAGTCTCCGTGCGCCACTGAATTTAGCCATCGCAGGTAACGCACCGGCAACGGACGATCCATGCCATACTGTGCCCGCAAGACAGCAATCGTCGCAGGAGAAATCTGCGGGTTGAGTTGCATCTCATCCAGATAAGTTCCAGGAGCCATACCGGCAAAAAGAAACGACAACAGCGAGATTCCGAACAGAACGGCAAGGCTATGCAACAGCCGTCGCAGGAGATACTTCATATCGTAGGCCGTTCCGGCCGAGAAACGAAAGCCAGGCTGCCGCCTGGAATTGCTGCCAGCAAAGCTGAGGTGGCGGGATGTTGCGGACTTCTGAAAATTTGCTGCACACTCTGCCGCTCCACAATCTTTCCCTCGTGCATGACGGCGATCTCTTCGGCAATGGCGCCCATCAGGCCAAGATTATGAGAGACATAAAGGTAGGTGAGACCGTGCGCCTTTCGCAGTTGCCGCAGAATCTCCACAATCTGGGCCTGAATCGATAAGTCCAAGCCGGTCAGAGCCTCGTCCAGAATCAGAATTCTTGGCTTCATGATCAGCGCACGGGCGATCACCAAGCGCTGGCGCTGACCCCCGCTGAGTTCGTGCGGCCATCGGCGAAGCAGCAACCGAGCCAGGCCGACTTGCTCCAGAACCTCGACGCACCGTCTTTTTCGTTCTTCTGGAGCACCTTCCTCCTGGATCACCATTGGTTCCAGGAGGATGTCCTCGGCCGTGAACCCCGGATTCAAGCTGCTCGCTGCGTCCTGAAAAATCAACTGAATCGACCGGCGGGTGCGAGCTCGTTGTTTGGCGCCCAAAGCCAGTAGATTTCGCCCTTCAAAACAGATTTCGCCGCTTGATGGTTCTTCAAAGCCGGCAAGACACTTCGCCAGTGTGGATTTTCCCGAGCCGGATTCTCCCACGAGCGCCAGGTTCGAACCGGTTGCTACTTCTAAATCAACATTCTTGAGCGCAGAAATTTCAAACCTCTTTGACCAGAGACTTCCTTGCACGTATCTCTTGCTGAGACGTCGGATCGAGACCAGAGGCTGGGGCTCCGAGTTCGACATTCTATTGTTCGTATCTGAAGCAACGCACACGCCGCCCGCCACATGGGAAGGCATCTTTGGGAGAATGAGAGGCACAGATTTCAATGCGTTCCTCGCAACGCGGCTCGAAGACACAGCCCGGCATCCTTTGATGGATATCTGGCGAATTGCCGGCGATGGCTTTCAATACGGGCCAGTCTCCGTCCCTTCTTTTAATCGGAAAGCAGCGCAGTAATGCGCGGGAGTAAGGATGCAAGGCCGAGTTCAAAACGTCCGGTGCAGGACCCTCTTCAACTATCTCTCCGGCATAAAAGACCAATATACGATCGGCAATTTCCGCCAGTACCGCAGGATCATGGCTGATGAAGAGAATAGCCAATCCCAAGGTGCCGCGCAGAAAGCCTAGCAGACGAAGAATCTCTGCTTGCGTCGTTGTGTCGAGCGAAGCCGTGGCCTCGTCGGCAATGAGTAGCGCAGGGCGGCACGCCAAAGCTTGCGCTATGACAACGCGCTGAAGCTGCCCACCGCTTAGCTGATGAGGGAATGCGGAGTAAATACGAAGGGGGTTCTCCAGGCCTGCTTCACGCAGCGCAGCTTTGGCGGCTTCACGGCAGCGCTGTTTGCTCCAGTCATAATGCGCGGCCACAACCTCGCTGACTTGAGTTCCCACTCGCAGCAACGGATTGAGCGCCGCCGAAGGATCCTGCGGAATGAGAGAAATCTTGGCGCCACGAATCTGTCGCATTTCCCCTTCCGGCAGGCCGATGAGTTCGCGCCCTTGAAAACGGATCGAACCACAATCGGTGCATGCACCTGCGGGTAGCACACCCACGATCGCTCGGGCCAGCGTACTCTTCCCGCCACCGGACTCGCCTAATATTCCAACCGCCTCGCCGGGGTAGATTTCAAATCCGATGTTGCGCAGAGCTCTAAAGTCGGATCGCTCCCCGGAAACATACCGCACACATAGCTCCTCGACCTTGAGCAGCGGCTCCATCTGTGAGTATCGTACCGCGTGGAACTATATGCGTGGCTAGAATAAATCAGGCAAAGGACTAGTACCCGATAGTTAGCCCCGTTTCGGGGCCCCGGAATGGAGAACATCCTGATTATCTTCAAGAACTGAACCGGCAACCGTGGTTGCGGTGTGCCGGTTCATACTCTTGCGCCACTTACTGTTAAGTAGGGTATTGTCCGGAGCAAAAAATATAGTCCTGCGCAGAAAAGGTTGATTTAGCTTTTCTTCGTAAATTCATGGGCGCGCTCTCTTGTTCACCCCGCCAAAGTGAAGACTCCATGTCTACAGGGGGACGGTCGCATATCCAGGACCCGTGACAACCTGACTCCCCGGGTGGCAAGCTTTGCCTTAAGTTCGGGGTCGCAGAGCGACTGCAACTCCTGCTCTCGTTCACCGACATAATGGGACAAAGTTCCGAGATCCTCACCTATAAATCCCGGGTGGCACATTAGCTCAAAGCGGTCGTACTGTGGAAACTGCTGCTGGCCGCTTTCGAGAACTTGCAACAAACTTCCAACCGACAGGGCTCCTCCGTACCAGTCTTGCAAGGTTCGACCAAGGGTGGGCACGCCTGCCTCACACAAACAACGATCCATGTCCATGTCTAGCGATCGAACTGGGAACCTATACTTGCGCGCCAACTCACAAAAGACTGGAAAAACGAAAGCAAGCCCGTGCACATGGTGATGGCTATCCAAGTGAGTCAACTCGATGCCAGCAGAAAGCAGGAATTCGATCTGCGCTTCCCATTCGGCAAAAAGTTCTTCTGAGCGTAGCTCTTTAATCTCCTTTCGCCTTGAGGGAAAAGCTCCATCCTCGCGCACGAGCGACGGAACCTGTGACGGGCGCAGGAGTGGAGTTCCGCTCGTAAGTTGAAGATGGGCCCCGATATGACCTGAAATCTGTGGAGCCCAACGGCGCAGCCGCTCTGCAACTCCAGGGACACATGCCATCGCAGTCGTGGAGGTAACCACGCCAGCATGGATTGCCTTCACAATCCCGGCCGACACCCCTTCGGTCAATCCGAAATCATCCGCGTTGATAACGAGTGCAATTGGGGGCAAGTCTTACTCCTTGGCGAATCGCACATTCAGCACAATGAGATCGCCGACTAATAGTAGGGTGCGCACGTCGCTCGCTGATATAGGCAAAGAAAAAAACTGAAACCATATTTTTCCGACTGCGTTCCACCCTCATGTGACATCGCGGAAATATTGCGAGGAGGTTTTGTGGCGAAACGAGTGATGTTTTACTGTCAGCATGTGCTGGGGATGGGGCATCTGATCCGCAGCGCTGAAATTGTTCGCGAGCTGGCCCGGGATTTCTCCGTACTTTTTGTCACCGGTGGAGAAATTCCGCAAGGCTTCCGTTTCCCCGAAAATGTCGACACTTTCGAGTTAATCCCGCTCAAGAGTAGTCCCGACTTTTCCGCCTTGATGCTCTGCGATTTTTCTTGGGATTTGGAAGAAACCAAGGCGATCCGTCGCGAGTTGCTCCTTCATGCCTTTGATGAATTTCAGCCGGATGTGCTCATCACAGAATTGTTCCCATTCGGCCGGAAGCAGTTCTCGTTCGAACTGCTTCCCCTGCTGGTTCGGGCACGCGCTCGTTCCCATCGCACCATGATTGTCTCTAGCATCCGTGACATCCTGGTGAGCCGCAATGATCAGGACACCTACGAGCAACGCGTCTGTCAGACCATCAATGACTATTACGATCTCGTGCTGGTGCACGGAGATGAGAGATTTCAGACGCTTCAGGATTCGTTCTGCCGCGTTAGCGACCTCAGCTGTCCTGTGGCCCATACCGGTTATGTGGTACAGCAATCGCAAAGAACAAACTCAGATGAGGCGTGGGGATCTAAAGACCTCGACCGGCCGTTGATTGTAGTCAGCAATGGCAGCGGCATGTGTCCGAGTGGACACGAGCTACTGGAAAGCACACTCCAAGCGGCGGCGATACTCGAAGGGAAGCTTCCACATAAATTCCAGGTCTTCGCCGGCCCTTTGATGCCAGAGGAAGTCTATTTGCGCCTGAGCCTTGTCGCCGCCGGGCAGGGCAACGTGACATTCACCCGCTACACCCACGACCTTCCGGCTTGGCTGCGACACGGCGATCTTTCCATCAGTATGGGGGGCTACAACACCGTAATGGATGTTCTTTCTACGGGCGTGCGCTCACTCGTCTATCCAGTCACTGGAAACAGCGATGAGGAGCAGTCGATGCGGGCCGCCAAATTGGCAGCCAGAGGAGCTCTCGGCTTGCTGGAGAAGGACGAAATCCGCCCCGAGATTCTCGCAAAAAAGATTCAAATCGCGCTGAATGCTCAGCCGGCGGGCATCTGCCTCAATGTTAATGGTGCGGCAAACAGCGCACTCCTTCTCAAGAAATATCTTGCTCTGCGAGACGAAACTGTGCCACGCAGGGCGCTCGTACAACCGCAGTATTCGGCGGGAGCAAATCTCTAATCAGACGGATCGAAGGGGAAATAGGCGAACCTATGCGGCTTTTGGTTTATTCGCACGATACATTTGGACTCGGGAACATCCGGCGAATGCTGGCAATTTGTACCTACCTTCGTTCCTCAATCCCCGATCTCTCGGTTCTGATCGTAAGCGGATCGCCTATGTTGCAAAGCTTTCGCGTGTTGCCGGGAATCGACTACATCAAGTTGCCCTGCCTCAAGCGTACTGAGTCGGGCGGCCTCGGTGTCCGCTTTCTTGACCTTGAGGTTGAGCAGGTTGTGCGGCTTCGCCGAGAACTGATTCTTTCTAGCGTCATGAGCTTTCAGCCGGATGTCTTGCTGGTAGACAAAAAGCCAGACGGCCTCGCCGGAGAGATGGAGCCAAGCCTCCGCTATATCAAGTGCAATCTGCCGCTTACGAGAATCTTTCTTGTCCTGCGCGACATTCTCGACGCGCCTGCCGTCACAATTCCTGCATGGAAGGAGCGCGGTTGTTACAGCACGGTGCAGTGGTACTACGACGAGGTGTTGGTGCTCGGATCGCGCGAAGTATTCGATGTCTGCCACGAGTACGAGTTCCCCTCACTCCTCCGAGAGAAGGTGCGTTTCTGTGGGTACATCGCCCGCGAAGCTCCCTCCCGTTCGCGACAGGAAGTACGGCGACAGTTGGGCATTTCCGAATCGCAGAAACTGGTCCTGGTCACCACCGGCGGCGGCGAGGATGGCCGCCATGTTCTAGCTGCCTCGATCGAAGCGATAAGGCAGGTTGCAACGAATCGTCCCGTACAAGGACTGCTGGTCGCGGGGCCGGAACTTCCCGCGAAATCCGCCCTGCAGATTCGCGTTGCCGCTCAGCAAGCTTCTGGCATTCGCGTGATCGAGTTTCTGGAAGACATGGTGAACTACATGAACGCCGCCGATGTGGTCATCTCGATGGCGGGCTACAACACTACTTGCGAACTGCTCACACTCAACAAGACATCCATTCTCATCCCGCGTGTGATGCCGGTTGAAGAACAAAAACTTCGTGCTCAGCGTATGGCTGCGGTTCCATTCTTTCGAGTCATTCTGCCCGACGCGCTGCGGCCTCCTGTTCTCGCACGCACCTTAGCGTCACAGCTCGATGCTAGCGAAACCACCGGTACCGTGGCTTCGCCCGTTGATATGGGTGGGCTTCCACGGATCGCCGAGACTCTCATGGAACAGAAGAGCCGTCCGATCAGCGGCGTGGAACTGGCGCGACACCTGGAAACGCGGATGGTGTCGCAATGAGAGGCATGAACAGCAATACTGCGAATCCGAGGGTCGCTTATCTTCTGAAGACTTTTCCGCGTCTCTCTGAAACGTTCATTCTGAATGAAATTCTCGGCCTCGAGCAAATGGGAGTGGAAATTAAGATTTTTTCGCTGAAGACACCCGATGATGGGCCGGTCCATCCCTCGGTTGCTGCCGTGAAGGCGGAAGTTGATTATGTTCCCTCCCTCGTGCCGCAGTTTCGACCGCACAACCTGGCTCGGCTGCTCGCATGCCAGTTCCTGCTTCTTTTCTTGGAGACTCGCCGCTATCTCGCCGCTGCAAAGTTCTACTTTCTTAAGCCTGGCAAGTCCCGACTGAAGGACTACCTTCAGGCCTGCTATCTGGCGTGGGTTCTGCGGTACGAGAGGTTCGAGCATTTGCATGTTCATTTCGCGAATGTTCCGGCAACCGTGGCGGAGGTGGTTCATCGCCTGATCGGCATTCCCTACACCCTCACGGCTCATGCCAAAGATATCTATTTGACCCCTCCCGCGGAGCTTGCCAGAAAGGTACAAACGGCCACCTGCGTTCTGACTTGTACGGAACATAACCAGAAATACTTGTCAACACTTGCCGCGGGATACACTCCCGTCCACCTTGCTTACCACGGAATCGATGTCAGCCGGTTCAGTATGCAGCCGCGCGATCACAGTGCACACCATAACGAAAGGCCGCTCATCTTAAGTGTGGGGCGATTCTGCGAGAAAAAAGGATTCGAGTATCTGATTGAATCTTGCCGAATCCTTGTCAATCGTGGCTATTCGTTCGAATGCAGGATCGTCGGCTATGGCGAACTTCAGAATAAACTGCTGACGAAGATCGCGGCTCTCAAACTCGGAAGTTACATCTCGCTGCCCGGCAGAATGACGCAGGACCAACTGGCGGCGTTGTACCCGAAAGCCAGCATGTTCGTCCTCCCGTGCTTAATTACCGATAACGGAGATCGTGACGGCATTCCCAACGTTCTGATCGAGGCCATGGCATCGGGAACCCCGGTTATTTCTACGAATGTTTCCGGCATTGCTGAACTCATAGAACAAGGGGAGAACGGTCTGTTGGTCGAGCAGCGGGATGCGACCGTGCTGGCAGACGCAATGGAGTGCCTGATCGTCCGGCCCGACACGTGCAGTCGGCTTGCCAACCGCGCCAGAGAGACTGTTTCAAGCCGCTTCACACTCGAAGCTAGTGCGCAGCGGGTGTATGACATTCTGCGCCCTTTCTTGAGCGGAGACACATTTTATGCACCACTTTCAACCGGCGAAGAGGGGCAATCGCTTCCGTATTAAGACAACGATGAAGCACAAAACTACAAGCCGAAACTCGATTGCGATTGCCACTCGACTGTTTCGCGCATTCCGGGGTGAGATAGCACGAGAAAAGTCTCTGCTGCTGGCATCGGGCGTTACGGTCTTATGCGGCGTGGCATTCCGCACGCTTGAACCTTGGCCGCTGAAATTTATTTACGACACCATTTTTCATGCGAACCCCCAGCGTGTAGCTCTCGCTGGCCTGCGGGATTTGAGTACCCAACAGATCGTTGCGATATCCGCGCTGAGCATGATCTCCATTACGGGACTCGCGGGAACATTCGACTACGCCAGCAGCGTTTCGATGGCCCGTGCCGCTTCGCGAATTCTTGCAGAGATTCGAGACAGACTCTTCCGACATCTTGCAAACCTTTCAATCTCATTCCACGGACGCAACAAGACTGGTGACCTGACAACGCATGTGACCTACGATATCGACCGCATGCGCGAAGTGACCGTCTCGTCCGTGCTTCCGTTCATAACTAACACTCTGACGCTGAGCGCAATGCTGGGTGTCATGTTCTGGATGAATTGGCAACTCGGATGCATTGTTGTGATTGCTTTTCCAGTCTTCTTCTGGGCAGTATATCGACTCACCAAGCGAATCAACTCGATGGCCCGGGAGTTGCGAATTCGCGAGGGAGCGATCGCTTCCACAACCACCGAAGCAATTTCTTCAATTCGCACGGTGCAAGCCTTATCGCTGCAACCTCGATTTCAGGATGTTTTCTCAGCCGCGAACGAAGAGAGCCTGCACGCGGGCAACAAGGTACAAGAGTTGGCGGCCGGCCTGGAACGGATCGTCGATCTGCTCGCAACCTCCACAACGGCTGCGGTCCTGTGGTTCGGCGTCCACAAAGTACTGCACGGCCGGCTGACACCGGGCGATTTGATCGTCTTTGTGAATTACCTTCGCGTAGCTTTCAAGCCTCTTCGGCAACTTGCCAAATACCTCGGGCAGATGGCGAAAGCTCTTGCTTCCGGCGATCACATACTCACCCTGCTTGGCACCAGCCCGGAGATTCAGGATGGAGCTCACTCTCAGGTGGCGCCATCCTTTTCCGGGCATGTGTGTTTCGAAAACGTCTCTTTTTCCTACGGGCATAACACGCCGGTTCTCCGCAACATCAGCTTCGAGATCAAGCCAGCACAAAGAGTTGCTATCGTGGGTTCCTCCGGCAGCGGAAAATCCACTCTGGCGAGCTTATTACTGCGGTTCCACGATCCTATCGAAGGGAGAATCCTGCTTGATGGGCATGACATACGCGACTACACGATTGAGTCGCTTCGCTCGCAAATCAGTATCGTGATGCAAGACAGTCCGCTGTTCGCGGTCAGCGTGCACGACAATATCGCGTTTGGGGCTGTAGGGGCTACCCAAGAGGATGTGGTTCTTGCAGCCCACATTGCCAATGCGCATTCCTTCATTGAGCAAATGCCGCATCGTTACGAGACAGTGGTGGGCGAGCGCGGCACCACTATATCCGGAGGACAGCGACAGAGAATTGCTATAGCCCGAGCCGCCATCCGCAAGGCGCCCATCCTAATCCTGGACGAGCCAAATACGGGATTGGATCGCAAGAACGAACTCGAGGTAACTGCCGCTCTGAATCGGCTCTCCACCGGTCGCACAACTTTGCTCATCACCCATGACCTGCGCGCGGCCCAGGACGCCGATCTCGTCATCGTTCTTTTTGACGGACAGATCGGCGAATGCGGAACTCATGAGCAACTCATCACCATGAACGGCGAATATGCAGCGATGTTCCGGCGGCAGCTCGCATGGGCCCCTGCCGAGGAGGAAGTCTATGCCGTCAACGCTTGAAACGTCCGTCTGGATCGTCCGTCATGGGGTTAGCACGTTCAATGTTGAAGGCCGCTGTCAGGGATGTTCGGACGATCCTGACCTCACCCCTTCCGGTCGCGAAGCAGCCCGCCTGACCGGTGCCCGGCTTTCTCGTGCTGGTATAGCAGTCGTTATCTCAAGCCCCTTGCGTCGCGCCGTCAAGACCGCTCTCGCGATCATTGATGCCATCCGCTGTCAAACAGGCGAGGTGCAGTTCGAAATTGACGACCGCCTGCGAGAGATTGAATTACCGCTATGGGAAGGGTTGCTCTTTCAAGAGATCCGGAACCAATTCCCAGCGCAATTCCTGAGCTGGCGGTGGCATCCCGATCAAATGTCGATGCCCTCTCCTTTCGAAGAAAGCGAGTTTCCAGTGCGCGACTTGTATCGGCGGGTTTCTCACTTTTGGAAAGATCTGCTGATCCAACACTCGGGAAAATCCATCCTGCTGGTTACACATAGCGGAACTGGCCGCGCATTAATCAACACCGCTCTAGGTATGGACGAGAGGCATTTTCACGGATGGCAACAGTCCAACTGCTCGATCAGCCGAATACGGTGTATTCAAAAGCACGCCCGACTTGAATTGCTGAATGACACAGCTCATCTTGGCGATCGTCTGCCGAAGCTCAAGGAAGGACGAACAGGAACACGGCTGTTATTGATCGCTTCTCCGCAACCTCGCGATGAGTATCTCAAGGCCCTCTCAAACATACTCGCACCGGTTCCTATCGAGATCGCGCTGTCGGTTGGCAGTGAGGCTCGAGATTTAGCGACGAAGGTCCTTCAGGATCGCAGGCATAAGGCTGTGGAGCAAGTTTCAGAAGAAAAGTTGCTGCCTCGCATCCGACAGATCCTGGAGAGAAGCCAGAACGAAATTCGCCATGTTGCCATCATGGGGCATCCCGACTGGCTCAGGTCTGTGCTTGGTGCGTGCTCAGGTCTCCCCCCAAAGGGTATCGAATCACTCGCTCTGAAAGGCGGGGGGATCACGGCACTCCATTTTCCCGTGGCCGGCATACCTCCGGTGATGCAAGCCATGAACGCCTTCCAGCCGGAACTCAGTTTTGCGGAGGTTACGGCATGAAGGTCTTGATCACTGGGGCAGCGGGCTTTATTGGTTTTCACCTCGCGAAGCGTTTACTACGGGACGGCTACGACATCTTTGGCATGGACAATCTGAATAACTATTACGACGTTGGCTTGAAAAAAGCGCGCCTCGCGCAACTGGTCGGCGCACGCAACTTTTCCTTCCGGCAACTCGATCTGGCCGATGGCGCCGGGGTAACTGAATTTGTTTCTGATTGCGCTCCTCAGATCGTGGTGAACCTCGCCGCCCAGGCTGGCGTTCGCTATTCCATCGAAAACCCTCTCTCTTATGTGAATAGCAATCTAGTGGGATTTGTAAATCTGCTGGAAGCTTGCGTCCGAAATGCCGACTTGTCTCATTTTGTGTACGCCTCATCGAGTTCGGTATACGGAGCGAACACCAGAGTTCCCTTTTCGGTCGAAGATTCGGTCGAACATCCCGTATCGCTTTACGCGGCGACTAAGAAATCCAACGAGTTAATCGCCCATTCGTACAGCCATCTTTACGGATTGCCCGTGACCGGCCTGCGATTCTTCACGGTGTATGGGCCATGGGGACGTCCTGATATGGGCTACTTCAAATTCACCGATTCCATCGTTCGTGGGCAGCCCATTGAGATTTACAACTATGGCCGAATGCAACGTGATTTTACCTATGTCGATGACGTTGTGGAGGGCATTGTCCGCGTCATGGCGCGTGCCCCAAGTCACAGCGTCAATTCGGAAACAGGCGGGGCTTGCCTGAGTGATGCGCGTTACAAAGTTTACAACCTGGGCAATCATAAGCCGGTGGAGCTGTTGAGATTCGTCGAAGTTCTCGAAAGTGTCTTGGGAACTAAAGCCGATAAGCGATTTCTTCCCATGCAGGCAGGGGATGTCACGTGCACCTATGCCCACATGGAAGACCTCTACAACGCGGTCGGCTTTCGGCCTACTACGTCGATTGAGGAGGGCCTTCAAAGATTCGTGAATTGGTACCGTAAATACTATTCCCTGGAGTTAGTAGCATGTTGATTGGTTCTGCCGTAAAGTTACGTGGTTTTTTGCGCCTGAGTATCCCGATGCTCCTGGCAGCGGTGCTTTGGGCGCAACAAAGCGCCGGTTCGCTGAGCGGCGCAGTGGTAGATGAGTCGGGAGCGGTCATCCCGGGCGCGATCGTGAAAGTACTCCAGGGAAACAATTTGATCCAGCGCACTCAATCCGACGGATTGGGGAAGTTTGTTGTTCCGGGGTTGCGTCCGGGCAAATATGCCATTCACGTGGCGGCAAACGGCTTCAATGCATCGGACGCAGAGATGGCCGAGGTTACTGCCGGGGGCAACGTGGAGGTGAAGGTAGTTCTCACTGTTCTGACTGCGAAGGAACAGGTGACCGTTACCTCCGAACAGACGAGTTCCGTGGCCTTGGAGTCCACCGAAAACGCTAATGCAGTCATCCTGCAGGGTGCGGATCTGGACGCCCTACCTGATGATCCGGATGAACTCATGGAGGACCTGCAAGCCCTCGCGGGACCGGCGGTGGGCTCAACCGGGAACCAGGTGTATCTGGACGGCTTCTCAAGTTCGCGATTGCCACCAAAGAGTTCCATTCGCGAAGTTCGCATTAATCAGGATCCATTTTCAGCCCAGTACGATCATGTCGGTTTTGGGCGAGTAGAAGTATTTACCAAACCGGGTTCGGATCAAATCCACGGCACAGCCCAATTCAAAATGAGCGATGCTGTGCTCAACTCCCGGAATCCTTATTCGCCAATCAAACCGCCCTATCAGGCGAAGCAGTTTTCTGGAAGCTTGGGCGGTCCCCTTCAACAACGCGCTTCGTTTTTCTTGGATTACGAGGGACGTTGGGCAACAGACAACGAAGTCGTGAACGCCACTGTCCTTAACCCCGCGTTGAACATAACGCCCCTCACGCAGGCGGTCCTGATGCCTGACAACCAGCAGTCCTTGGGAGGCCGCCTCGACTACAAACTGAGCGATCGGCACAACCTAACGGCGCGCTATGAATGGGACCACGCCTGGCAGTCGAGCGCCGGTGTCGGTGGCTTTATTCTTCCTTCGCGCTCCTACACGGGGTCCACGAATGCACACACCTTTCAACTGACCGAGAATGCGGTTCTCTCCAATTCTGCCGTAAATCAAACCCGCTTCCAATTTGTTCAAACAAGTATAGGAGAGCAAGCTGGAAACTTGGCTCCCACTTTACAGGTAATGGATGCATTTACCGCGGGTGGGGCACAGGTAGCGAATTCACAACACTCCGAGAAACTTCTGGAATTGCAGAATTACACAACCAAGACTATCGGAAAACACACACTGACGTTCGGCGCTCAGATGCATCGGGATGCGATTTTTGACTACTCGCCTGCAAATTTTAATGGAACTTTCGTCTTCTCGGGAGGGCTGGCGCCGGAACTGAATCCGGCTAACCAGATTGTTCTTGGTGCGAACGGTAATCCAGTTATGGTGCCGCTTTCATCAATTCAACAATATCAACGCACTGTAATACTGCAACAAGCGGGATTTTCTCCTACGAGCGTTATGGCTCTGGGCGGCGGCGCTTCGCAATTCTCCATTGCTGCTGGTCAGCCAGTCTCCACTCTCATCCAAACCGATATTGGCCTGTTCGCGCAGGATAGTTGGCGGGTGACTCCAAACTTCATGTTCGATGCCGGACTGCGCTGGGAATGGCAGAACGATCTTCATGACTTGAAGGACTTTGCGCCTCGACTCGGCATGGCTTGGATGCCAGGAGGTAAACACAGCAAAACCGTGATTCGCATGGGCGCGGGAATCTTCTACGACCGTTTCCCCGCTCTCCAGATGCTGCAAACCATGCGTTTTAACGGCCAGACTCAGCAGCAGTTCGTTCTGGATAATCCATCGTTCTATCCTCACATTCCGACAATCGCGTTCTTGCAGGGAATGGGACTACCGCAGACCCTTCGCACGCTGGCTCCTAACCTCCGCTCACCCTACCTGATGCAGGCTTCACTCGGAGTTGAGCACCAGATGCCTTTCAAAGCCGTTGTTTCGCTAAATTACATCGGAACGTGGGGAAGACATCTGCTGGTTTCTCAGAACGTCACAGCGCCACCGGTCGGTGGAACCGCAGGAAGCAGTTTTATCCCGACAAAGAATTCGAATTATCAATACAATTCAGCGGGTGTACTCGACCAGAATCAACTCACAGTAAATGTTCGGAGATCTTTCAGCGATGGGTTCGCGATGTTTGGTCGTTACGAGTACAGTCGCGCTTTCGGCAATACCGACGGCATAGATACATTTCCAGCTATCCAAAACAATCTGCAAGCCGACTACGGACGCACCGCGACTGATATTCGACACACTTTCGTGATGGGCGGGTCGATGTTTGGACCATTCGGTACCAGCTTCAGTCCTTTCCTGGTAGTGCGTTCAGGCGCGCCATTCAACATCACAACCGGACACGACAATAACGGGGACACTATTTTTACGGATCGGCCTTCCTTTGCCACCAATCCAAACCAGCCGGGAGTGATGGTCACTCCGTTCGGCATTTTCAATCCGACGCCGCTCAACGGGATACCCCTGATTCCCCACAATTACGGTCAGGGTCCAGGTTTTATGATGTTGAATTTCCGGCTAAGCCGGACCTTCGGGTTCGGACCCGTGAGTGGAGATGGATTGTCCGAATCCGGAGCGCGGCCAGTGCCTGCTATGACAGGAAGAGGTCTGTTCTCCGCTCCGAACGCCGATCATCGCTACAACGTGACCATCGGGGTTGTCGTAAGGAACGTCTTCAATACCACAAACCCGGGTCTGCCAGTAGGCAGCCTGAGTTCTCCATTCTTTGGGCGTTCAAACTGGTTGGCCTCCACGGCGGGCTCCGGCGAAATGGCTTTCGGCAATAACCGACGTCTTCAGTTCCAGTTGCGCTTTAGCTTCTGAATATCCACACTGGCGCTTATTCCGCGATCTCACTGGTGGGAAGGATTGTGGATAGCCCCTGAAAGCGATTTGAGAAACACTCGACGAACACTCGCTCGTCAGCCTCCACTGAATCGAACGCCGCTCTGCTCCCCACATGCTTCTCGAGGAGCTATTGCCTCGGCAATAACCTGCGTCTCCACGCACAATTCCTCGGCGCAAAAGTGAAAATATAGGGTTTCGAAATCCGGCTGGCGGGTATCACAGAATTTATCACCGGCTTTAAACTGAGAAAGACTACCGGGCATTTTTACGTCCTCGACAATGGCTTCCACCGATTGCGGACGGATCATGTCATGGCGCGCGACGGGGTTGCTCCTTCGCGCTTGTTCAAGTGAAAAGAGGCCTGAAGGTGGCGCAACACGCCCTCTATAACAATCGGGTCGGTTTCCCGCTTCGCCAGCCAAGTGGCCAGCCCATGCCTCATGTTGTGAAAATCGAAGCGGACTGTTGTCGGCCCATGACCTGCAAACACCATGCAACGTATCTTTAACGAATCCGGCGATTCATCTCTACGTCGGACAAAGCGTTTCTCTAAGCCAACCCGTGTTCAACGCGCGCTCTAATATCCAAATACGCCGCTTCGATGAGCATGCTTAGCGCTGCGGCGTTTGTATCGGTTCCTGGTTTCAGCTTTACATGGCGCATGAACTTGCCGGCACCTTGCAGTAAGCGAGCCGGATCCGGCAGTGATGCGCCTTGAAAGAACCCTACGTTTACGTGCGACCTGAATAAGTTGACGTAACCAAAGGCCGCATCTCCCAGACATACAGTCGGACAGCCATCGTGCAAAAGCTCACGGACTTCGTCTCCAGATTTTCGCATCACCTCAAACCACATTTCTGCAATGGCTCCCAATTCACCGGTACGCTCTCTCATCCATCGATCGATGGCCGGATCACGCTCGACCGCACCGTTCAATCGAAACAATTCCGTTCTCGTGGTCATGGAGTTTTTAGAACCACCTCCCGGATCCCAGGGAACACCCTTTCCTCATATTCCACGGGATTGCAGAAACCTTCGGCTTGGGCGGGGAGTTGGCCCAAACTCGCCAGCGCCATCACCCGGCGATGCACCCCGAATCTCATGATATGTTGAAAAACCTCGATTTCGAATTCTGCGTTCGAACTGTCTGCCAGATTCCGACGATACTAGTTCGGCACACGACCAATCCGACTTTCGTCCGATAAGTCGTTTCTCGACGGACCTCCGGTTTACCCGTCGTTGACCTGCGACATCGCAGCGGCCGACGTCCGTATCTCACGCCTTGTAGACTACGCTCACTGGCGCGAAAAAAGGAACTCTCGCATGGCAGCTTTGTTAAGCTTCGTAAGCATCCTAGTGTTCATGTTCTTAGCAGGCCGGAGGCGGACTTTTCGGAAGGGATCTCTGACCTGCAGATTTGACGGTCACGTGACGCGGTTCTAGACTGCTTTCGAGTGAGATGCGTAAGATACTGCTACATTCAGCGGCGCTGATCATACTGGCTGGAATGCTCGGGGGACACATCACTGAGTTGTTCGACCACTGGGATCATACGATGCAGACCGGCCGCGAAACTGACTACACCGTAGTCGTCCTCGCCGCATCGGTGGGCGTGGTATTCGCGGTTGGCAAGCGGTTGCTTTCGCCCGTGATTCGATGGTTCATTGGGGCGAATCCTGTGCTGATCGCGGCAGCGCCCCTCGCCGGGTTCCGGATCAGCCCCGACTCACTCGATACTGGTCCTCCCCCTTTAAGTCTTTCTCCCCTTCGGATCTAACGCTCTCTGCTGTGCTCGGCACTGCCGAGGCCAGTGTGCCTCGGCGCGTTACGACTTTGCGCAGCGGGGAGCCATGCCGATTTTCAAGAACATCGTTTTACTTCTCATCATCATGAACCTGGCTGGTTGTGCGGCTCAGCGCTACCACTCCGCACCAGTTTCGATTACTGAAAATGCCCACTCCCTAAGTGCGCGCACTCTGCAGGACGATGGCTTGCGCGCCTTTCTGCAAGGTAAGCTGTCCCCCACGAGCGCGGCGTGGCCGTTTACACAATGGAGCTTGCCGGAGCTAACCCTGGCAGCGTTCTATTTCAATCCCAGTCTGCAAATCGCCCGCGACCAGGTTGTGGAAGCCGAGGCTGCAATTGTTACCGCGCGCGCACGGCCGAATCCGGCGATTCAAGCCGACCTGGGTGGAGAAACGGCCCCCGAGAGTCCGTGGATTGCGGGTGCGGGATTTTCGCTGCCCATTGAAACTGCAGGAAAGCGGGGAGGTCGCATCACCGAGGCTCAACACCTCGCAGGCGCCGCGCAATGGAATTTGGCGAGCACCGCATGGACAGTCCGCACCCAAGTTCGCGGTGCCCTGCTTGAATATGCAGCCGCCCGGCGCAATCTCCCTTTGCTCGAAGAGGAAAAAAGCCTTCGGGACCAACAGGTCCATCTGCTGGAGCAGCGATTAGCAGTGGGCTTGATTTCCCGCCCTGAAGTTGACACGGCGCGCATCCAGCAGACGCAAACGCTTTTGGCTGTGCAATCGGCGGTAGGGCGCATCGCGCAGGCGCGAGCTTCGTTGGCTGCAGCAATCGGTGTACCCGTGTCAGCGCTCAGCAATGTCAGTATCTCCTGGCCGAACCTGGATCAGCCTCCGGGCACCGAGTCGCTAAGGCCCATTCAAATCCAGCAGGACGCTGTCTTGAATCGGATCGATATCAGGAAAGCGCTCGCGGACTACAGCGTGGCAGATGCCGCCTTTCGCCTTCAGATCGCGCTGCAATATCCGAACCTTGACCTTGGTCCGAGCTACGCCTTTGAAGAAGGCTACCAGCTGTTTTCAGTCGCGGCGGACCTCGTGCTCCCCGTTTTCAATCACAACCAGGGTCCCATCGCCGAAGCGAAGGCGCGGCGCGATGAATTAGCACACCGAGTCCTCTCGGTACAGGCGGCCGGGATTGCCGCGAGCGAGCGGTCTTTAGCGAAATACATCGCGGCTTTGAATCAGCTGGCTGAAACACGGCGACTCGTGCAGCAATCTGTCGCGCAGCAGGACTCTGCGAAGGCGGCATTCAAGGCTGGACAGAGTGATCGTGTGGTTATCAATGGCGCTCAACTTCTAACGATAGTTACCACGCTTGCCGAAATTGATGCCCTCGTCAGTGCGCAACAGGCGCTGGGTGACCTGGAAAATGCAGTGCAGAAGCCGCTCTTGCCGGGTGATATTCAGCCGCTCGCGCCGCACTCACCCGTACTCGAGCGATCGAAGGGGAAATGATCGTGACCAGATCTATCAAATGGCTGCTCGCAACTTTGATTACGTTAACTGCAATCTCGATCGTTGCGGTCGTCTACGGAGCCGCAAGTCGCCAACGCGCCGATGATGAGGACCAACAGGAGACCGTGCAGACCTATTCACACATGTCTGTTGAAAACGGAACTGCGCGAATCGCCCTGGATGCCGCAACGCAAGCGCGCGAGGGCATCCGCATTGAATCGCTAACTGCAATGTCGAGGCGCGCTGAGCTACGTGCAACGTCGGTTCTAATTCCCGTGAGCAGCTTGGCCGCGTTGCGTAATAACTATGTTGCGGCGAAAACCAAGGTAGAGCGAGATCGAGTGGACCTTGCAACCTCACGGAATCAATATGAACGAACCAAAACGCTGTATGAAGACGATCAGAATCTCTCGCTGCAGGCAATGCAGAACGCCGAAGCGACGTATCGCAATATCCAGGCCCAGGTCACGGCTGACGAACAGAACGTTAACCTGCAACAGGACACCATCCGCCTGAACTGGGGGAACGTAATCGAAGGGTGGGTTTCGAACAACCGTCCAATGCTGGACGCTCTCCTGGATCAGCGCGAGTTTCTCGCGCAAGTCGTGTTTGCGCCGGGGGAAGTGGCCGCCGCACCTAGGAGCTTATGGATCACTGCACCGGGAAACAAGCTGCTGGAGGCAGGGCTCGTCTCTCCGATGCCCCAAGTCGATGCACAAATCCAAGGCATCAGTTTTCTGTACACGGTTCCCAGTCGGCCCGGCCTGGCGGTCGGCATGAACCTTGCAGTGCTTGTTCCTGTGGGATCTCCGGTGCGGGGTCTGACGATCCCGCAGAGTGCAATTGTTTGGTGGGAAGGCAAAGCGTGGGTTTACAAAGCAACCTCGCCCACCGCATTTACGCGCTACGAAGTAGCCACCGAAAACCCTGTTACCGGCGGCTACTTTGTCTCCGGAGCCGCATACCCTTCCGGAATGAAAGTGGTGACCGCCGGCGCGCAACTGCTGCTCTCCGAAGAGTTCCGCAGCCAAATACAAGAGGAGGACTAGCGCTCCATGCTGACGGCCATAGTTCGTGCATCCCTGCGGCACCGCGGCGTGGTGGTTGCGCTCGCCTGCCTCCTATTGGGGTACGGAGCCTATTCGCTCAAGCAGGCCAAGTATGACGTGTTCCCCGAGTTCTCGCCTCCGCAGGTCGTTATCCCCACGGAGTCACCGGGTCTGTCTCCCGGGCAGGTCGAACTTCTGGTCACGCAGCCGGTTGAGAATGCTGTCAACGGAGTATCCGGAGTGCAATCGGTACGCTCCACCTCGACTCAGGGCCTCTCGCTCGTTACGGTTCTCTTCAATGACAGTTCGAACATTTATCTGGATCGGCAGGTTATCACTGAGCGCCTGGCGACATTGGGCGGTTCACTGCCGGCAGGAATCACTCCCACCATAGCCCCTCTGACGACGACCACGAGCACTGTAATGGCAATCGGATTGACCTCACCCAGCAAATCCCTGATGGAGCTGCGTACGGTTGCGGACTGGACGGTGAAGTTGCGTTTGCTTGGGGTCCCCGGGGTGTCGAAGATCGCGGTCTTTGGAGGAGATCAAAAGCAGTATCAGATCCAGATCGATCCTCAACAACTCGTCCAGCACGAGATCGGAGTGAATGACGTCGTGAGGGCCGCCAGCGCGGCGACTGGAATCCGCGGAGCGGGGTTCGTGACACCTAACCAACGAATCATTCTGCAATCCGAAGGGGAAACAATCACCAGCAGCGAGTTGGCAAAGACCGTCGTGCTGCAGCGCGGAGCGGCCAATCTCACGCTTGGTGACGTGGCGCACGTCACGGAAGGCCCGGCGCCCCATTTAGGTTTGGCCTCGGTCATGGGACGGCCAGCGGTGATGCTGGTGATATCGGCACAATATGGTGCCAACACTCTGGAGGTCACGCGCCAGCTCGATTTCGCGTTAACCGAATTACGGCCGGCACTCGCAAAAGAAAACATTTACCTGGATTCCGGCATTTTTCGGCCGGCACGATTCATTGAAACCGCTCTGCACAACCTGCGCGGGTCGCTGATGATCGGCGGAATTCTCGTAGTGCTTGTGTTGTTATTCTTTCTATTCAACTTTCGAACCGCGGCAATCTCATTCACTGCCATTCCGCTTTCTCTTCTCGCTGCAACCATCATTATCGAACGGTTGGGCTATTCGCTGAATACGATGACCTTAGGCGGGCTCGCCATCGCGATCGGCGAGGTCGTCGACGATGCTGTGATCGATGTGGAGAATATCCATCGTCGATTGCGTGAAAACCGTGCACTGTCTCAGCCCAGGCCTGTTTTTTCGGTCGTGATGGACGCCTCCCTTGAGGTTCGCAGTGCGGTGGTGTACGCCACGTTTGCGGTGATTCTGGTTTTCCTCCCCGTGCTCATGTTGAGCGGAGTGGCAGGCAGGATCTTCTCCCCTCTGGCAGTGACCTATATTTGGGCGATTCTTGCCTCTCTGCTTGTCGCTTTGACCATTACACCGGCATTGTCCATGCTGCTTTTGCCGCGCGGCGAACTGGGCGCGGAAGATCCGCCACCGGTGCATTGGCTCAAGGGTCGATACATGCGGCTTCTCACTCAGATAGACAAGTACCCCCAACCAGTCGTGGGTGCGGTTGCGCTTCTCGTATTTGCCGCTATCCTGGCGGTTCCATTTCTCGGCGGCGAATTCCTCCCCAGCTTGCGCGAGGGGCATTTCACTGTGCACATGACTGCCGTGCCAGGTACCTCGCTCCAGCAATCCATGAACATCGGCGAGAAAGTTACGGCCGCGCTGGCGCGGATACCCTATGTCCGTGAAGTCGCACAACGCGCGGGCAGAGCCGAACAATCCGACGATTTCGCCGGCACCCACAGCAGCGAAATCGAAGTCGATCTCAAGGATCTGAATGGATCGCAAACCGATAGGACGCTGGTCAATATCCGGCGCACACTTTCCAAATTCCCCGGAGCAGCCTTCTCGGTCAACACATTCCTGACCGAGCGTGTTGAGGAAATTCTTTCCGGATACACGGGTGCGGTGGTGGTCAATATCTTTGGATCGGATCTACGCCAACTCGACCAGCAGGCAAGACGCGTGGCCGGTGTGCTGATGAAAATCCCCGGTGCGCGCGACGTCACCATCCAATCGCCACCGGGCATGCCACAAGTGACGGTTCGCCTTCGAGCTGCCGACCTCGAGCGCTGGGGCTTCAATCCAGTTCATGTCCTGGATATAATCCGAAGCGCTTTCGACGAAGATGTGGTCGGGCAGGTTTATGAGGGCAATCAGGTCTTTCCCCTCGCTGTAATCCTGAGGCCGGTGGATCGCGAATCGGCATCCTCAATAGCTTCCCTCCCCATTCGAAATCCAGAAGGAACCTACGTTCCTTTGCGCCAAATCGCCGACGTGTATGAGAGTTCTGGACGCTATTCAATCTCGCACATTGGGGCGAGGCGAGTGCAAACGGTTACTTGCAATGCCGCGGGTAGCGATGTCGCGGGTTTCGTGAATATCGCGCGAAGACGAATGTCGCGCATCGTGTTTCCCGCGGGGGTTTATGTCGAATTCGCAGGCACCGGGCAGGAACAGGCCCGATCAGAACGTGATCTGCTCATTCATGCGGTCATAGCCGGAATCGGCATCGTGATTCTGCTCTCGATCGTCATGCAGAATTTGCGCAATTTGTTGCTGGTTCTGGTCAATCTACCATTTGCCTTGGTCGGGGGCGTGCTGATTGCGCTGGCTACGGGTGGAACTCTATCCCTTGGCTCGCTAGTGGGATTCGTAACCTTGTTCGGAATCACTTTGCGGAATTCGATCATGCTGATCTCCCACTACGAACATCTGGTCCAGGTAGAAGGCGAGCCCTGGAACTGGCATACGGCTCTACGTGGTGCTGCGGAGCGACTCGCTCCCATCACCATGACCGCGCTGGTTACGGGACTCGGTCTGCTCCCATTGGCCATCGGCAGCGGAGCTCCGGGGAGAGAAATTGAGGGACCCATGGCAATCATCATTCTCGGCGGTCTGGTGACCTCGACCGCCCTGAACCTTTTAGTTCTTCCGACGTTATCGCTGCGGTATGGACGCTTTGAAGCAGTTCGTGAGGAATAGGACGGGCGGCGAAACAATCGACGCCTTTCCGTCCATTATTATGTCTCAGTAACTCACAGTGTACTTGGGTGATTGATTCGCTGCCCCTGGGCAACGCCGCGCCGAAGAAGACCGATCGAAGCTGGAGACGCAAAACTTGCCCAAGCGGCTCGAGACAATGGCCAATCCTCGCGGAGTACAGACTGGATGAACCCAATCGGCGATAAGTCTTATTCAGTATTGCGAATCTCGCCCAACTTCAAGAGATCAAGAGAGAAGATCCCCGAGTTGGGGCGCAGCGTCCTCGGGAAGTGGCGTTTCCAGTGCGACCGGAATATCTATGTTCTGTCGTACTTCGCGGCGCCGTCCGAATACAGCTTCCTTCGTCAAGCGGAAAATAGTCCGACGATTTTCCGCGATCACTTTGACCCAAGCCAGTTTATTCATCATGGGGAAGTAGATTCCGCGGAAACATAGTCGGGCGAGAAAGATATTCACGCGGTAGCCGAGTGGTTGGTCATCCAGCGAGTCGACCGCATGAGCGAGAGCTTGTGGGCTGTAGGAGTGGTCCCATCCGTAGCGGACTTCGTTGTGAGCCTCCTCAATCGTCATTTTCAACGGGGTATGGGCCATGGCGAAAGGAACAAACTCTTGCCAGTGTCGGGGACGTGTTAAGCGCCCGGCGGCCTCCAGACGCTTATACAACGGTGTGGCTGGCAGCGGAGTCAAGAGCCCGAAGATCGGCAGGCCGGGGGGCCAGGTGCGAACCTGCTGAAGAGTGCGCTCAGCCACGCCAACCGTGTCGTTATCCATTCCGAAAATGAATGAGGTAATGGCATAAACGTTGCGGCGCGCCAGCCGTTCCAATACGGCCGCATACTCGCCCGGCTTATTGAATCCTTTATTTACGTCTTTGAGGTTGGCTGGATCGACGGATTCCATGCCGATAAAGATCCATTTGCCGCCGGACGCAGCGATAAGATCCACCAATTCTTCGTCGCGCAAAAGATTGGCGCTGATCTGCGCAACCCAATGAACCTGGGCTTTGGCGGCAATGATATCGCGCAGCAGAGACTTCGTTCGTTTGACGTTAATGGCGAAGTTATCGTCGATGAAGAAAACGGCGATCTGCCCCTTTTCTTTGCGGGCACGCGCCTTCAGCATCAAAAGTTCGTTCACCACACTCTCATTGCTCCGGAAGCGAATGGAATCGCCGAAGAAGCCGGTTACCGTGCAGAACTCGCATCCGTAAGGGCAGCCACGGCCCGATTCCACGGGAACGATGCGGAAAGTTCCCCAGCCCTCGCCTACGCGATCCAGTATTGGCTTGAAGAATTTTGGGACAAGATTGAATTGGTCCAGGTCGATCGAATTCCAAGGAATCGCTGGATATTCTTTCAGCGATGGCTTTTTTTCTTTGCCATTGGTATCGAGAGGTGCATAGATCTCTTTCAATTCTCCGCGCGCGGCATCATGCACAATCCGGGGCCAGGTCTCATCGGCTTCGCCCAGTGCAACCGCATCGCAGTGGCGCGGACCACCATCGCGGCCAAGAGCCTCGTCGGCTTCTTCGGTCACGTGCGGCCCTCCCATGACGACGGGCACCCCGACAGCACGAATCGCGTCCGCCATGCGATATGCCTTGGCAATCATCCTGGTCATCGCGCCGATGCCAACCAGTCCGATTTTCTCCTCGACGACATATTTCGCTATGCCGGCTTCGTCCATGGGTTGGGCATTGCCATCGATCAAAACAACCTCGTGCCCGGCCGGAGTCAGGGATTGCAACAGGAACATCCAGAGGTGAGGCATGAAGTTGCGCGTGACGCCGTTGTCAGGATTGTAGAGAAGAATTTTCATGGTCCCCAATCTGAATCGCTCTAAACGGCGTGGTATGCCGAACGCGGGGTTTGACCTAATGGAAATGGGCCCCTGAGCCTTGCGTTGCTTCTATAAACCCAGTTGGGCAAATTGTACACTACACGATCGCACAGTGCAGACCGGCCGTAAGCTGGGAGATGTATCGTTCTCATTACCCATCGGGCGCAGCCCACCACAACTTCCTGCGGCATGGAGCACAGCCCCGATCCAGTTTACTCCCTCAGTGGAAGTCAACTGGAATGCGGCGTCCGCCTCAACTGCCTTGAGGAATTAATCTGCCCGGAGTTGGTTCATTTTTGAGTTGACAGGTGTTCGGAGGTTCTTCTAACCTTGCGGACTTATAGTAATGTATTCGAGCGGACCGAGAAGGGTTTTTGCAACCGATCCTGGGACTACGGTTGCAGATCAGCAGATCGCGTTTCCTTGGTTCTTATTCGATTCTCTTCCTTCCAGCCTGCCTGACGAGCTGTGTTGCACATGGGATTTCCATGCATCCTGAATGCTTCGTCACTAAATCATGACTGAACGGGACCGGCAGTTGGGTATGAATCGGCGCATCACGCGCCGCGATTTTCTCAATGGAGTTGCCGTAGGCATCGGAGCGCTGGGTTACTCGACCCTCCCCAACATGGCTTCCGGCCTTTCAGGAACGGCTGGCGCCGATTCTGCCAAGACTTATCCCCCCGCTTTGACCGGCATGAGGGGCAGCGCGCCCGGCTGTTACGACGTCGCCCATGCCCTGCGCGACGGAACCTTCTGGTCAAATGCCGGCAGCCCCGTGGATACACACGAGATTTATGATCTGGTGGTCGTCGGCGGCGGAATCAGCGGGTTGGCCGCCGCTTACTTCTACCGTAAGCAGGCCGGCCCGAACTCGCGCATCCTGATTCTGGATAACAATGATGATTTTGGGGGGCACGCCCGGCGTAACGAATTTCGCGTCGGCGGCCGCCTGCTGCTCAGCAATGGCGGAACGCAGTCGATTGAAAGCCCGGCAGAATACAGTGAAGTCGCCAAAGGCGTTCTCCATGATCTGGGAGTGCATCCCAAGGTCTTCTACAAAGCCTACGATCAGCAGTTGTACGCGCACCTTGGCAACGGCTGCTTCTTCGATAAAGAAACCTTCGAGGCAGACCGCTTGGTGACTGGAATGGGCTCGACTCCCTGGCCTGAGTTTCTCAAAAAGAGCCCGTTATCCGAGAAAGTCCAGCAGGAGATCGCCCGCCTTTACGATGAGAAGAAGGACTACCTTCCAGGGCTTTCGCGAGACGAAAAACATGCCCGTCTGGCCAAGATCAGCTACGCAGGATTTCTGACAGACATTTGCAAGGCCGATCCCGCAGTTTTACCGTTCTTCCAGAACTACACCAATGACTTGTTTGCCGTCGGGATCGATGCCGTCTCTGCACTCGGCTGCTATCGAAATCCTGATGACTACGGCGGCTACCAATACGCGGGCTTCGAGGGCATGGATCTAGGTGGAGATGAGGAAAAAGAAGAACCTTACATCTTCCACTTCCCCGACGGAAATGCATCCCTCGCCCGTCTCTTGGTGCGCAGCCTGATCCCGGAAGCGATTCCCGGGGACACGATGGAGGATATTGTTACGGCGCGTGCCGACTACAGCAAACTCGATCGAGCTTCCTCGCCAATCCGAATCCGGCTGAACTCAACCGGCGTTCGGGCTCAGCAGGCCGTAGAACAAGGCTCGTCCACCGACGTGGCGGTGTCGTACGTTCAATACGGAAAGCTCAAGAAGATAACGGCAAAGCACTGTGTTCTCGCCTGCTACAACGGGATGATTCCCTATCTCTGCCCCGACCTTCCCGAGAAGCAGAAGGAAGCTCTGCACTACGGGGTCAAAGAGCCGTTCATCTATACGCATGTCGCCATCCGCAACTGGATGGTGTTCCACAAGCTGGGCATACGGCAGATTCTCGCGCCGGGAAGCTATCACACCTTCACGATGCTCGATTTCCCGGTAAGCCTGGGCGCCTATCAGTTTCCCAGCAAGCCAGAAGAGCCGATGGTTCTGTTCATGCTGCGAACCCCCTGCAAGCCGGGACTCCCTCGCCGCGATCAGTACCGGATGGGCCGGTTTGAACTCATCAGCACGCCGTTCTCGGACTTTGAACGAAACATCCGCGAGCAACTGAATCGCATGCTCGCCCCGGCAGGATTCGACTCGGCCCGCGACATTGCCGCCATCACCGTGAATCGATGGGCGCACGGTTACGCTTACGAATATGAGTCCTTATTCGATCCGGATTGGGCTCCGGAAGAGCGTCCTTGCGTCATTGGACGAAAGCGATTTGGAAAAATCTCCATCGCAAATTCCGATGCCGGAGCCAGCGCTTACACAAATGTTGCCATTGATCAGGCCCATCGGGCCGTTCAGGAACAACTGAAAGGTGCATAACTGCCATGCCTGACGAAACAGTGAAGTGAAAAACTTTTCGTTCGACAGTGGGACTCTGGCACCCCTAGAATGCTCCTCGGCCGACTTCAGAGTCGCCAGTTTCGGCACAGGCAGACATTGCCCTGACTCTATCCATATCGGGCAGCAGCCTTTCGCCTTCGCTCCGTATCTCATCGATCGTCCTTGGCTGCAGATTGCCGGATCCGGGAAATACCATATACAGAATTCCCTGGGACACTCCTCCATCGCGCGCGTTCGAGCGAATCCCAAGAGCTTCCGCCAGGGCCACCGAACCTTCTCCGACGGAGCCGATATCCGCATAGATCGCAAATGACGACTTACCGTTTCGCAGGTTCATCACAAAGCCAAAGTCCCCCAGCCGCGCTCCTCCCAGTTCAGCGATCTCTTCCGGCATCGCTATATAAGGAATTTTCGTCGCGTCCACGTATCGCGTTGGATCGCTGAACTCCTTGGCTCTGTCGGCCAGCGAGGTGCAGGAGATGTAGAAACCTGGGAAGGGATCTTCTTCCTGTTGAACCAGGGGATTGCCAAGCCGGTCGGTAATAATGCCATCCCAGCGAGCGGGCGAGCCGGCGTTCGACAATTCATCCAGGCCGTTGTCGTCGGCGCTGTAAGCATTCGGAGCGCCGTCGGCATCGATCGTCATGCCAGAGGTGAAAAAGAAGGCGTCGCTTTCCGGCAGTTGCCAGACCGACACCTTATCGACACGATTTCCTTCCCGCTCCCATTCCACCACGTCCAACAGTTCCGGTCTCGTGCCCGGGCAATCGTTCGTGAGTTCGCTTCTCGCCGGCGAAACTGCTGTCTGTTGCGCAAATGTTGGGGCGCAGAATAGAGCAAGAAGCAGAGCGATGGGTATAAGTTGTTTCCTCATCCATGTCTACAGTTCGCAAGCTGTCGAACTGCCAATAGCTAAGTATTTGTGTAAGAGAGGTCCGCCAAATGCTCTGCGACAGCGATCACCTAGAGGTGTGAAGTCAGTCACAGCAAATGAACTAGGACCGCATTTTAGCGACTTTGGATTCCGTCGGCCGATTATTATTACGGGGCCGATGGCACCGCGCAGATTGAGTACAACGGCTCAACCTGGCCGGTACAATATCTCTACGCCGGTTCTCAATTGATTGTCGGCCGGTTCAGCCGAATTTGTTAGAGGCCACGATTGCCGAATCGGTCGGCACGAAGCCCGGCGTCTACCAGTTCAGTGTCCAGGAGGGAAGCATCGTAACGAACTCGCTTCCGTACACCCTGTACGTACTGCAAGAGAATGACCCCGCAAGAGAATTTACCCCAGACCTTTTTGGGGATCGGCACTCTTCGAGAAAGTCTCATTGCGAGTTCCCACCGCAAGATGTAAAAACCGCAACTGGTACAATGAACAACGTGGGCGCGTAGCTCAGGTGGTAGAGCAATGCCCTTTTAAGGCATGGGTCGCAGGTTCGAATCCTGCCGCGCTCACCAGTATCAATCAAGCATATCCATCGGGCAGTCGAAAGCACCGACGGCATCCTTGTGGCCGGGGGCCACACGAGTTGGAAGCCTTCTCAGCGTCCGAGGGTTTGTCCCTCCGCGGCATTTCCTCCTGATAGAGCTCAAGCCTTCTTCTGGGCTCGGCGGGGTTCCTTGATCCGCGGGAATGCCAACCACTGGGGTCGCGTGCAGCTTTGTGCAGAAACAGCTTTAATTCAGCTTCGCTGTGTCTGGTGCGGGTGATACGGCGGCCGAACCTTCCGTGGGCAAATAAATTCTGAAGACCGTCCCCTGGCCCACTTTGGTGAAGACGTTGATAGCGCCGCCGTGTTGATTCACGATGCCGTACACCGTCGCCAGTCCCAGGCCCGTGCCTTTGCCCGCTTCCTTGGTGGTGAAAAATGGTTCGAAGATATGTTCCAGCGCCTCGGCGTCAATGCCCGTCCCCGTGTCCGAGACTGCGATCAGAACATAATTTCCCGGTTTGCAGGACGACGGCAACTGCTCCGAATCGTTTCCGGTAATTGCGACGTTCTTCGTCTCGATGCCCAGCACGCCACCCTGCGGCATGGCATCTCGTGCGTTGATGCAGAGGTTCATGACGACCTGCTCGACCTGGGTCGCATCCGCGCGAACGGTTCGCGTATCCGGCGCCAGCATGAGCTTGATTTCGATGTGGCGTCCAATGGTTCCTCGCAGAAGGACCGCGGTTTCCGATACCAGCTTGTTCAAATCCAGCGTCTTCGGCTGCAGTACCTGCCGTTTGGCGAAGGCCAGCAGTTGTGCGGTCAGTCCCGCGGAACGCTTGGCTTGTTCGCGGATCTTGTGGAAGGCTTCACGGGCCTTGGTATCCGCAGATGCGCTGGCTGATCCCATCTCTGCCCAGCCGGAGATTACTCCCAGGGTGTTGTTGAAGTCATGCGCCAGCCCGCCCGCAAGCCGCCCAATGGATTCAAACTTCTGCAGTTGCTGGATCTCCCTTTCCAGCCGTTTGCGGTGGCGCTGGTGCTCAATTTCCCGCAATTCCCGCTGAATCGCGGGAATCAGCCGCTTGAGATTGGCTTTCATGACGTAATCCTGAGCCCCTTCTTTCAAGGCAGCCACCGCAGTATCTTCTCCGATGGTGCCCGACACAAAAATGAAAGGAACATCCGAGCCTGTTTCCCGCAGAAGTTTCAATGCTTCCTTTCCGGAAAAATGCGGCATCGAGTAGTCGCAGATCACCAGGTCCCATTTTCCGATTCGGATCGCCGCCAGCAGAGCTTCGCCCGAATATACGCGTTCCAGTTCCGGATCAAACCCGCCACGGCGAATTTCTCTGGCAATCAGAGCCGCGTCGTCCTCCGAATCCTCGATCATCAGCACGCGAAGTTTTGATTCCATTACAGACTCCCTGCGCTCGGCGCGGACTCATTCAGGATGAGCCAATACAGGCCCAGCTGCCGTACGGCTTCCATGAACTGGCTGAAGTCCACCGGCTTGCGCACATAGCTGTTCGCTCCCAGCCGGTATCCCTCCACCAGGTCTTGTTGTTCTTTGGAGGAAGTGAGAATCACGACGGGCAACAGGCGGGTGCGCTCATCGGTACGCAATCTCTGCAGCACTTGCAGGCCGTCAACCTTCGGCAGCTTCAGATCGAGCAAGACAACCTGCGGCATGCGCGTAAGATCGCGGCCGGCGTGCGCGCCGGTTCCGAATAGATAATCCAGCGCTTCGACTCCATCACGGGCAATGATGACTTCATTTTGAATATTATTTTTCTTCAAGGCGCGCAGCGTGAGCGCCTCATCATCGGCGTTGTCTTCAACTAGCAGAATTGGAGCTACCACGGACCGGCCCTCCCCCCACGATGTAGGAATCTTTTCCTTGCAGCACAAAAGAAAATGTGGCGCCCTGGCCGACCACAGACTCGGCCCAGATTCGCCCGCCATGCTTATGAATAATCCGCTGCACCGACGCCAGCCCGATCCCCGTGCCGGGGTACTCGCGCTCGGAGTGCAGCCTTTGAAACACTCCGAAAAGTTTGTCCGCGTAGCGCATATCGAAGCCCGCGCCATTGTCGCGGACAAAAAACACCGGTTCGGAATCGATATCCTTGACCCCGACCTCAATCCGCGACACCGGGCACTTCGAGGTGAACTTCCACGCGTTCCCCAAAAGATTTTCGAACATCGCGCGCAGCAGATTGCGATCCCCCATGGTTCTCAGCCCGGGCGTGATCTCGATGGCCGCGCTGCGCTTTGGATCCTGCGTCTTCAGTTGACCCGCGATTTCTTGCGCCAGGTCGCTTAGGTTGATTTCATCCCGCACCAGTTCCGATCGGGCGATGCGAGCCAGCTTCAGCATGTCGTCGATCAGGTCGGCCATGCGAAGAGTGGCGGCGCGGATGCGGCGCAGGTGCGATTGGCCCTCTTCATCCAGTTTGTCGCCGTAGTCTTCCAGCAGCGCGAGGCTGAATCCGTCAATGGCGCGCAACGGCGCCCGCAAATCGTGCGACACGGAGTAGCTGAAGCTCTCCAGTTCCTTGTTCATGGCGTTCAACTCGAGGTTGCGCCATTCCAGTTCTTCGTTGACCCGGCGAAGATTGTCGCTGGCCCGCTTGCGCTCGCTAATATCGCGGATGGCGCTGGAAATCAGCGCCCCGTCCTCGGTCTCCAAAGGGCCAAGCGCTATCTCGACCGGGAATTCCGACCCATCGCGCCGGAGGGCAAAGAGTTCAACTCCGGCTCCCATTTCCCGCACGTGAGGATCTGCTGAAAATGCGTTTCGATATTGAGGATGCCGGCCCCGGAACCGTTCTGGCACGAGCGTCTCAATCTGTTGTCCCAGCAACTCGTCGCGCTTATAGCCAAACAGCTTCTCCACCTGCGCGTTGACCAGCACGATCTTGCCGGTTGTGTCCACCACCACAACCGCGTCCGGCGCCGTTTCCAGCAGGCCGCGAAATTTCTTGTCGGCCTTTTTTCTCGCGGCCTCGGCAATATCCGCCTTCTTCACGTGGATGTAGAGCATGACAACCGAGACCAGGACCAGGATCAGGGCGATCGCATCGCCAGTCAGAATCGCGATTCTGGCCTGCAGCGCGGCACCCTTTTCATCCGCTGACCGTTGCTGCAGTAATCTGTTCTCCTCTCTTTCCATCTGGCCGATCAGGCTTTGCAGGCCCGAGAGCACGACGTTTCTTGGAGTTTCTGATCGTGCCACGGCGGCCTGGGCGGAAGCTTTGTCCTTAGGGTTTTGAACTTCTGTCTCGAGTTCCAGGCGCAAATCCGCGACTGACATGTCTATGCGGCGTAGCAGATCTTGCTGCCGCGGATTATCGGAGGTAAGTTGTGTGAGATGGGCGAGGAGGTCCCGCGAGCGCGAGAATTGCGCTTTGTATTCGTCGCCGTAACCGGGATCGCGGCTTAAGAGAAAGATTCGCTGATCCGCCTCGGCGGCCATCATCGCCCCGCGAAAGGACGCGAGCGTCTGCAAGACTACTAGGGTATGAGAAACCCATTGTTCCGTCTGCTGATGCTGAAGGGTTTCGTGATAAGAAACAATTCCGGAAGAGAGCAGGGCCGCAAAAGCCACCGCCATAGCGACAATGAAACGAAACCGAAAATTCGTCATGAATGACTCAGCCGGATGGCTCGGCGTGAATCAGGATTCTTACCCCATCGGACAGCCGCAGTTTACCGCGCATCGCGTTGCAGGTCACGAAGTTTTCCAATTCTGTTCCGAAATTGGAACAAGCTGTCCGGTTTTCCGGAAAACAAGCGCTTTCCGGCAAGGAAAAATTGCAGGAAGGGAAGTTAACGTTGCAGATCACGAACTTAAAGACGGATTCGATGCAGGGGTACGCTCGGGCCGCTAGCGCGGAAAGCGCAGGCCATAGTATTTGAAAATGTCCCGCACACCACATTGGTAAACCCGCGCCAGCGCCCAGACGCGAAACAGGTTGGGCACCGCATTCGTGTTCTCCATGGCAAGAAGACGCGTGGTGGAAATTGCCAGCCGGGTGTTGCCATGTTTCTTGGCCAGCTGTTGGGTGAGGAACTGGACTTGCCGCAGCGTGAGGCCACGCTGCTGCCGCAGTTTTCTGAGCTGTGAGCCAGATCTCATTGGATGATTCCGGAATCCGGAGCAGGATAATTCCTGCCGGAGCTTTGGGTCGCGAACTCCGATCACAACAGAAGGTGACAGGAGTCCTTGACTATTTGGCTGGCAGGAGTTCTCAGCATTCCTGGCGTTCGCCAGAGGCTGGCGGTTGGAGAGACCGTTTATAATTCTTAGTCGGATATGCAGAGCCCGCGCTACTCGCTGGTAGCTTACGTCAGGAATCCCGTGGGAGAGTTCGTCGAGAACCTCCGGCGCGAACTGCATCCGGAACTGCCTCATCTGGCCGCCCACCTCACCATCCTGCCTCCCCGGCTGCTGCCCGCAACCGAAACGGCGGCCCTGGAAACACTGGAGCGCCTGTGCGGACAGGCAGAGCCGTTTGAGGTCAATCTAGGAGACGTCGAGAACTTCTTTCCCAAAACCCCCACTGTATTTATCAAGGTGAACCATGCCGCCTCGCGGATGACGGAGCTGCACAACCTGCTCAATACCCAGGCGCTGGTATACACCGAAGAGTGGCCCTATATTCCCCACCTCACCATCGTGAAAATGGCTGAGCAGAAGCTCGCGCAGCAAGCCTATGAGACCGCCCGCCGGCGCTGGGCGCAATATCACGGGAATCGCCGCATCCTGCTGGAACGATTGAGCTTTGTGCGGGAAGAAGACACCAATTGCTGGATTGATCTGGCGGCCTTCCAGCTGGGCAAGCTGGTCCACCGGTAACACTTACTTTCGGGTTACGGTATTACTTTCTGCACCGCAGCTTGATCCCAGGTACATTTCCCTTGCGTGCGTTGCGAAGGCACCTCTGCCGCGATACATAAGATATTGGTTGGCTTTGGGAAACGACCGGCAGAGGCCACATCCTGCGCGGCTTTCCACGGAGAGATCGGGCGCATGCAAATCGGCGTTTACGGGTCGGGATATCTGGGAACAGTCATTTCGGCGTGCTTGGCAGATTTTGGTACTCCAGTCTCATGCTGCCATCCGGACCGGACGCGCATGGTCGATCTGGCGCAGGGGAACATCCCCTTTTACGAAAAAAACTTAAAGGAAGTGATCCGCCGCAACGTGCGCGCCGGACGGCTGGCCTATTCGACCGACCTCGAATCGTTCGCCCGTAAGACCCAAGTCATTTTCCTGGCCGAAGACAGTGCGGCCAACCTCGGCGACCTGGTGTTGCGGATTGCCAAGTTGGCCGCCAAACCTCCGATCCTCACCATCGTCACCCCGGTTGCGGTCGGAACCGCGAATGCCATCCAGAAGGCGGCGAACGATGGGGGGCTGCAAGCGACCATCGTTTCGCAACCGATGTTCTTTACCGATGGCTGCGCCGTCGAAGACTTCAATTGGCCGGACCGGCTGATCCTGGGAACGACCTCGGGCGAAGCCGTGCAGGTGCTGAAGCAGATCTTCCATCCGCTGGTGATGCGCGGCGTTCCCGTGATCGTCACGAATCAGGCAACGGCGGAATTGGTGCGCGAAGCGGCGACCGCTTTCGTGGCCACCAAGATTTCATTCATCAACGAAGTGGCTTCGTTGTGCGAGCGCGTGAACGCCGATGCGGTGAATCTTGCGCTGGCGCTGGGGCTCGACAAGAAAATCGCTCCGCGCTGCCTGCAGCCGGGCGCAGGCATGGGCGGATTATTTGCCGAATCCGACATGGATTCGCTGGCCGACCTGGCGCAATCGAACGGCATTCCGCTGCGCGTGCTGAGTGCGGCGCGCGATGTGAATCACACACTGGCCGAGCGTCTGGTCGATAAAATCGCCATCGCGCTGAATTCGGTGGAAAACAAAGACGTAGGGATTTTGGGATTGTCATTCAAGCCGAACACGAATTCGGTGGCTGGATCTTCTTCAGTACGGTTGGCCGAAACGCTGGTTTCCAAGGGAGCGCGCGTGCGGGCGTACGATCCGGTGGCGATTCCGGAAGCGAAACAGCGTCTCAATGGATCGGTGCGTTATTGCGATACGGCATATGCCGCCGCGGAAGGCGTCGATGCATTAGTGGTTGGGACCGGCTGGCCGGAATTTCGCGCACTGGATTTCGACCGCATCAAGCACCTGCTGAAAAAGCCCATCATCGTGGACACGAAGAATGTGCTCGATCCCACGCGCCTGCGCGCCTTGGGATTCGAATACGTGGGAATCGGGCGAGCGTAGAAAGTTTCTCCACTCTTTCCTGCTTACATTGGGTCTTGTCATTCCGGGCGTCCGCAGCTGCATGGCGGGGAGGCTGGGGCAGGAACCTGCTTGCCACTCTGAGGCGCAGACGTGGGCGCGGTCCCGGCAATGGGCGAGACTATGACGCTAAGGCGGCGAGATGGTGATGATGGTTGCGGCTTAAGGATGGTTGCTCTAAGGTCTCTTTGCTTCCTTCAGCTTTTATCTTTCCATCTATTATCTGTCTGTCTGATGTTGTGTTCTGTTTTCGGAACATGCGCGCGAACGCTGCGGGCATGCTGAATTCTCTCTTGCTGCTCCTCGACTTCTTGAATACCTGAGGAGTGATCACTCCCACCGCGGACGCCAGCCTGGAACCAGTCGCAGCCAATGCGGTGAAACGTCCGAAACGGATGTCCTGCTCCACCTGCTCCAAAAGGATGGGACACAGGGACCGCGCGTTGCCTAGGCATGCGGCCAACATCCGGGCTACGCGTTCCACATTACTCGAATAGGGATGGGGCGCGCTGTGCCGGTTGTCACATCGCGGATGTTCATTCGTCACAAAAACGGGTAGGTTTTCCACAGGGTGAGTAGGGCAGGGGGAGGAAGCAGGAAGAGAGAAAAAGAAAGGCGCAACCGACACAGAGGTTGCGCCCGAGGAGATACGTCAGTTCCAGAAAGGGTTATTCAGGCCGGCGGGCTTGTGTGCCTTATCGGCCTGCGACTCCGAATCGGATTCGTCAGAAATTTTTTCATCGATGAAACGCGAGGGCTTGGCCTGGGTTTCATCCTTCTTTTTATTGCGATCCTCGGGGGAGAAGGGTGCGGGTTGACCCGAGTTCATCATGGACCTCCTGTACGGCTTATGAGCTATCTCTATTGAACCACCAAATGGACTGTTTGGAGCCGCAAAATTATGATTTAGGTCATCGAAAATTTGGCTTTGGGAAAATTGCTTCCACGTAGAATGGGTACGCCGGTTCAGGTTTCTGCAACTAACAGCAAGGGTTAGTGGAGCAGTTGTTTCCGATGACCGGCAAGCTTCGCCACAACCAAAGGGACGCAAGAATGAAATACCGCAAGCTGGGCCGTACGGGATGGGATGTCAGTGAAATCGGCTATGGACTCTGGGGGATGGCGGAGTGGGCCGGTTCCGATGATGTGAGTTCATTGCAGTACCTGCAGCAATCCATCGAACTGGGTTGCAACTTTTTCGATTCGGCGTGGGCGTACGGCACGGGCAAGGCCGATGGGTTGCTGGGCGAGACGCTGCATCGGAATCCGGGAAAGCGGCTGTATGCGGCGTCGAAGGTGCCTCCGGCGAACGATCAGTGGCCGGCGCTGCCCAGCTACAAGTATCACGACGTGTTTGCTCCCGACCACGTGCTCGAGTTCACCACGTTCATTCGCAGGAAGCTGGGCGTCCCCATGATTGATTTGCTGCAGTTTCATGTGTGGGACGACAGTTGGGCGGATGAATACGATTTTCGAACGACGGTGGAGAAACTCAAGCGCGAAGGGTACATCCGGTATTTCGGGCTGAGCCTGAATCGCTGGGAGCCGTGGAACGGAATGAAGGCGATCCGCACGGGGCTGGTGGATACGGTGCAGGTGATCTACAACATTTTCGATCAGTCGCCGGAAGACGAATTGTTTCCATTGTGCCGCGAGATGAACATCGGGGTGATTGCGCGGGTGCCGCTCGATGAGGGCAGCCTGGGCGGGAAGATGACGCTGGAGACGCGATTCCCGTCGAGCGACTGGCGGTCAAAATATTTCGGCGAAGAAAATTTGAAGAACACGATTCCGCGGGTAGAGGCGTTGAAGAAGATTGTGCCGCAGGGCATGACGCTGGCGGAAATGGCGCTGCGCTTCGTGCTATCGAATACCACGGTGAGCACGCAGATCGTCGGCATGCGCAGCAAGCAGCACGTACTGGAGAATACGACGGTCAGTGACCTGGGGCCGCTGGATTCCGGGCTGCTGATGGAGCTGAAGAAGCATCGCTGGGAGCGGAAGCCAGCGGCGTGGTCGGATTAGGTTCGCCGGAAAATCCAGTGGTGTGTGCATAAGGTTCGCGCCCTGTCGCGAACAAGCGGGAAGGGTGGAGCGACATGCGGACTCCGGTTATTCCTATCGCTCCAGGGTGACCGCGATTGTTTTTACCTGCCCAGACTTCAAGCTGATCAGAGCGTCGGATGCCCGCCCGTCTTCCGCGCCGTAGTGCCAAATTCTGAATCCGTGTGCGCTGACTGTGAGCCGAAATGGCACGGGAGGAACTGGTATCACGTCGCCGCTTTTTGCGCCTCTCTGATAGTCACCGTAGCGCCCGAGGTCGGGTCGAGAGAACGAGAGGCTCGTATCAATCGGCAGGCCATTCTGGGTCGTGACATACAGGCGAAGGTAAGCAGCCTTGGCTCCGAGTTGAATGATCACGTTTGGCCTGGTTTCGCCTTCGGCAAGCTCGAACTTGGGCAGGCGGGCTCCCGGCATGAGGTAGAAGGAGAACATGTCGTATGGATAGCCGGCACTCTCCTTGAAAGCATTTAGGCCGACAAGGCCCGCGGGGACGGAGTCCAGCTTGAATCTCCCATCCGCATCCGTTACGGCTCGAGGCGAGTTTGCGAGGGTGCCAATAAAAACAGTGGCTTCGGCCAGGGGCCTTCCTTCGCCGTCAAGCACCACTCCTGCAACTGAGCCGCTCGTACCCCGCCCGGCCTGAAGCGCCGCCGAGAATGCCAGGACCGCTAGCATCGCATAATTCCACATACCCACATTTCCCCCTCTGCCCTTAGGATGCTAGCAGCCACTCATAGAACATTGCGTGCCCGCGGCAACTGCAGGTGAGGAAGTGCAGGTACTGGTGTCCGGAGTGACGGTGGAGTCCTTGCGGCACGTCATAGACTATGGGAGAAGGGCGTCGTCGAAGCAGAAAATATTTACGAGACAAAACCCGCTGGATGAATTCCACCCACAACTCGGCTCTTGTTCGCGAATGTAAAGTACACGCGCGAAAGAGTTCTTTTGCGTCCTGCTCGAGGATTGTGCTCATAGCTGATGGATTCCTGCTTACTCTACGATGCGAAGGGCAGTTCCGCCAAGTCGTGACGCTAGCGGCGCGCTGGTCACTCGATTGCCCGGTTCTTAGGCAGTGGCTGTAGCAAGTTAGAATGTCCGGTTTTTGTAGCAAGTGAAATGTCCGATTTTAAGTTAAGCCAGCCGCCAACTCCCGCAGCATTCGCTCGAACCAGCGGGTGTGCCCCGTGGCTTCGATCCCCAACTCGCACGGCACCGCTTAGCGTGGCGTAGAAAACTTGCGCCTCGCCACTCTCGTGCTCCAAGCGACGTTCAAGCAACTCACCCGTTTCGTCGTCCAGCATGGCTACTTGCTGGTAGCGTCTGTGTAAATCACAACCTTCAATCTTCATGTGCTCGGCTCCTTTCCTCCGAGCCTTGGTTTGCTTGAGCGCATCCAAGTTTACTCGGCAGTCTGGAGCCGACACGGTTATCTAATCAGCGAGGTAATCCAGGCAGGAACCGACAAAGCTGGGTCAGTCTCCCGAAGGCTCATTTCTTACTCAGGCATGGAAGCCGCATAAATCTGAATCCCGCCCTGCTGTGCCCTCATAAACAGCGCCTGGTTACCATCCGTTCCTATCAGTCGGCATGACGAGCAGGGCGAGCGAAAAGGCTTCCACTGGTTTGTTGCAGGCGGTTTGGAAAGGAAATTGATCTGGCCAGGATCCCGCTCATCCCGGCTACTTCTGATTTCTACAAGCAAAGTTCCTTTGTCTGTGAGCAAAACCTTCTCGGGTATCTCTCTCGCCGATCGATTCGGAAGACCGGTGATGGACCTTTCGAGCAAAGAACTAGATATTCCAAACGTTACCAAGTCCGTCGACCCCGGAAGCCAAAACCAGACTGAGTCGGAAGAGTGCCCAAACCCTACCGCACCGACCGGGTCGCTATCCCGAAGTTCAACCGCGTGATAGGGGAATTGGGAACGCCGACTTATTTCTTTTAGCACGTTCCCCGAAGCGTCATAGCCTACCACCATAGGCTCGTCGGCCGGGTTCCGGTCCCCCACGCCCTCCAGCAGAGTCCAAACGTTCGATTCGTCGTCAATGGTAAGACGCGCAGCCTCGCGTGACGGGTCTAACGCCAACGCCAGCAGCAGATTCCCTCGAAAATCGAAATATAAGAGCGAAGCGGCTGGGACGCTATCCTCGGACTTGCGGTATACCGCTGCAATGGCTATAAGGCGTCCGGGCACAGCCGAGACGTCGTGGACGGTAGCACGTTTCGCCTCCGACACCAGTCGAAGAGGGGCAACCCCAACCAGAAATTTCCCTCCCGTGTCATATATGCGAACCTGCTGAGTCGTTCGGTCTTCCGAAGCCATCTGCCAAGCTATTATCAATCCGTTTTCGGCCTTGACAGCGTCGTAATGACCGGCAATCTGTACATTTGCTGCTCGGCACCAGCAGGTCAGAAGAAAGATCACAAACAGCGTACGCAAGTAATAAAGCCGCATAAACTTCCTTCCTAGTGGCTGGTCTACTTGGTTGGAAGTAGTTACCATTTTATTTTAGGTTTGTCAATGGAAATGTCGGTAATAATATACTTGACTGACTGTGGTCAGCGTGCTACTTTAAGCACATGAAAGGCCCACAGACTCTCCAAGAAGCAATCCAGTTCTTCTCCGAATATGAGAACTGCCGCCAGTTCATGATCTCCGTGCGCTGGTCGGATGGTAAGGTGCGCTGCCCCTACTGCGGCTCCGAAAAAGTCACCTACCTTGAGAAAGCGCGGCTCTATCGCTGCTACGGCGAGCATCCCAAGCAAAAGTTCTCGCTCAAGATCGGAACCGTTTTTGAGGATTCGCCGATTGCCTTAGAAAAGTGGCTCCCTGCTACTTGGTTGCTTTCCACTTGCCGGAATGGAATTTCGTCCTACGAAATCAGTCGCGCTCTGGGGATTACCCAGAAATCCGCGTGGTTCATGATGCATCGCATTCGCCTTGCAATGCAGAGCGGAACCTTCGTCAAGATGGGTGGGCCGGGAAGCGAAGTCGAATCGGATGAAACCTTCATTGGTGGCAAGGCGCGAAACATGAGCGCGAAACGTCGTGCACAGTTCAAGGTTGCACGGGAAAGCTCGCTCGGTGATGCGGCTCTGGTTAATAAAACTGCGGTGTGGGGCGTGCTGGAGCGTGAACAGCGTAAGGTCCGTGCTACGGTAGTTCCTAAAGTAAATCGCGCGTCTCTCCAGACTGCCGTGCTGGATCACGTAGCGCCCGGATCGAAAATCTATACCGATGAAGCCAAAGTCTATCGCTCGCTTCCGAAGGAATATACTCATGAGTTCGTTAACCACGTGGAGCGACACGTCAGCGGTCAGGTTCACACCAATGGATTAGAGAATTTCTGGAGTTTGCTCAAGCGCGGATTGAATGGAACCTACGTTGCCGTAGAACCATTCCATTTGCATCGTTACCTTGACGAACAAATGTTCCGATTCAATAACCGCAAAGATGAGAATGGGCGTAAACTGTCCGACGCGGAAAGATTCACTTTAGCCTTATCGCAGATCGCGGGGAAGCGGTTAACCTTTGCGGAGGTGACTGGCAAGGTGGGTGAAACGCCGTTCTAATCTTTACCGTGGGCAGCGCGGGAAGAAGCGCGTTTCTTCTGCCGTTGCTTCGCTTGCTTCTCGGCGTCGAGCTTAGCTTTTATTTCGGAATGCGGAACGGCTACAAGTCTCCGCATAAAATCTGTGAACTGGCCGAAATCACCCGTGGGATTCTTCGCGGGAGCCTTGGGGCGATGCGGCGTCTGTTCCTTCACCTAGAAGGAAGGATGCCGTGTTGTGCGAGAAAAGTCAATCTATTCCCGAGAAATCAGGCGACCACTTTATGATCGACTCCGTAAATATCACTAATTTTCGCGGATTTCGTAGCTTGGAAGTCCCGAACTTGAAGAAGATTAACCTTCTCGTGGGACGGAACTCAAGCGGCAAAAGTTCGTTTCTCGAAGCGTTATTTCTGGCTTCAGGCTCTCTCGCGGCGCATTCCGTATTTACGCTCCGAGCCACGCGACGAATGGGCAATCAAGTGATAAGGCCGACCGATGCCCAGTCGTATCGTGGTCTGTGGGAGGATTTATTTTATGACTTCAACGATAAAAGAATATCAATCAAGGTTGCTGGAAACCCAAATTCAGACAGTCGCAAGCTGGCGATTGAATACACTCGTAGTCAAGCGCAAGAGTTACCGTTTGGTAATAGTCCCGTGTCGAGTGTGAGTCTGGAACAGATTACTGCAATGCCGCAGATAGAATTCAGGTGGAAGCGAGAAGGCTACGCAGAAATACTGTCACAACCAAGGTTTACCAATACTGGGCTTGAAACCGATACCAAGGAAGTGAGCTTCTTTCCGTGTATCTGGTACACGCCTGGAGCAGGCGAGCTACCGGACGAGAACCCCAAAAGATTCTCAGAACTAGAGAAGCGCGGCGACAGCAAAATTGATTTAATTAAAGCCGCGATTAACAAGGAGTTCCCATTCATAAGAGACCTGTCCATCCAATATCATGCTAGCGTTCCCATGATGTTTGCTGAGCTAGAGGATAGGCCACGCAAAATGCCCATCTCGTTGCTCTCTGACGGCATCAACAGACTTCTGGGGATATGTATTAGCTTAGGATATTTTGCGGGCGGCACGATGTTAATCGACCAATTTGAAGACGGCTTCCATTATTCATTGCTCCCATCTATATGGAACTCTATTTACAAGTTAGCGACTGAATTCAGAGTTCAACTATTCATAAGCACCCATAGCAAGGAATGTATGGACGCAATGCTCCCAGTCGTAAAAGGCAATGAAGACGATTTTTGCCTATTAAGGGCCTCTCGCACGGAAGCGGTTGGATGTACGGTTACGTCTTTACCGGGAAGTTACCTAGAATCCGCCTTGGAGCAAGAATTTGAAGTGCGATGAGAAGCCGAAAACGCGCAGCGAGAACTTCAAGCCAGAAAGTCCTTTTGTGATAGTTTGCGAAGGCTATCGAGATGCTAAGTTTGTTTGCGCCCTTCTTGATCGACTAAACATAAGTAACTGCGACATCACATTTCCGCAACAAGGAAGGGATGAAGGGGCGGATGGCGAAAGTGGTATAGCCACCATGGTTAGGCTTCTCTCAGCCGTTGACGCGGTAGAGGGAATAGCAGTAGTCCGCGATGCGGACCTAGATGTGGGCGATTCTTTCAAAAAGGCTTGCACTGGATACACTAAGCCCTTCGTCGCTCCAAAAGCGCCTTTTGTCGTTGAGCAAGGCAAGAAGCGTAGCGCCGTATTCCTCATACCGGGGAAGGGGAAAACTGGGGCACTGGAACATCTATTCCTTGAGGCAATCTCCGCCGCTCATGCCCCTTTAGCGGAATGCATCAAACGATTTGAGGAATGTAATGCATACGTTGCTGGATGGACCGACAATAAGAAAGCGAAACTGAGAGTGCAATGTGCAATAGCGGGTTTCTGCAAGGACGACCCTACCAGTTCCCTAGCCTACATCTGGCACAGGCCCAATAATCCAATCGATATTGCCAGTCCTGCATTCAAAGAATTAGCTGATTTTCTTACCGCCTTCTCCACTCCGTAGTCAGTCATCTATATTATTACCGAAATGTCGGCACAGGTCTTAGCTGCATAATCTTGTCACCCTCTAACGGGACGAACCCCATTTTCTAAGACCACGGCGTGCCATAGGACGTGAATAGCTTCTGAGTTCCAACTGAAGCTGCTCTGGTGGGAACGGTTCTACCAGTCTGTGGAGTTGGTTCGTGTGGCTCAGCGGTAATGTATGGAACAAACCAGCTTGTCAGCGGGAACAGCAGGTCCCTCCATTGCGCAGATTCTCGCGGCGCGAGAATCTGCTCCGGTCGGGATGACAAAGAGTGGCTGCAAGGCGGACGGCGGAAATGAAATGGGCGCGTAGCTTGCAAGTGCGGGAATGTCCGGGCTCGCCGGACGTAGCCGTTGCTGAAGAGATCTCCCGCTCCGCTGGTAAAAGCGCGGAGCTTCGAGATGACGCCGGGGGACGGACCCATTCTAGCTTGAGCCCACTTATAACTTTCTACGCTTTTACTGCACGGGGGCGGGGGATCCGTCGGACCACACGCCAACCGGGACGATGAACAGGGTGAAGGGTATGGCGGGGCCGCCCTTGATTCCAAGCAGGACAGGAGACTTTGGCAGATCTGATCCCCAATTCGCTCCGATGGGTTCGTAGAACATGAGATGCGCCAGGTTATGGTCGCCCTGATCGACAAGGTACGCCTGCTTCGACATCATGTAGGACATGCCTCCCGGTTCAAAGCCGGGCAGTTGCTTATTCACGTAGGCAGCCGTCATCTGCTTGATGATCTCGGCCTTGGATAATCCTGCCAGTATCAGCTCCGTGCGCTTGTAGGTAGCGGGAAGGACGTAATGGACGGCGACCGGATTGAAGCAGGTCGCTCCGCGAATTTTTGGATTCCAGAAGTTCGGGGCGTCGAACGGCGACATCCAAGCCCGTTCCACCACGCAGGCCCAGCCGTTCGTACCTTTGACCGCGAGCTCGTAGCCATGGCGGCCGAGAACCCGAACCTCAGCGTCTCGGGAGATGGCCTCGGGAGCGGCACTGCGAGCGAGTGCGACCTCGGCGTCAGGACTGGGCATGAGGTATTGGTCCAGAGGCGCCATCTTCGGGTAGGGAGTCGGATGGTCTTGCGCGGCGGCGCTGGCGATCAGAACCAGCGAGATCGTGATAAGGCAGCTCAGAGCTTGGCACCTCGATTTCATGGTTGCACATTCCCCTTTGGTGGAGAACTCACTGCGTTCCCCTGAGTTGGTCGAACGACGCAGGCCAGGATCGATATGGGGATTGCGGATCATAATTCTTCGCCGGTTTGTGCCGGGAGAAGACCCCAGGATGATAGACACGAATCCCTGTAGCATAGACCAAAATCGGGGTGCGGCGTGCCTTGCCGGTAGAAGGGGTCTCCCAGCCGGTCGGACGAGCCGCGAGCGGGCGGTGCCCGATGCGGAAACAGCAGGTCCCTCCATTGCGCAGATTCTCGCGGCGGGAATCTGCTCCAGGCGGGATGAGATCGTGGTTTCCTGATGATTTACGAGTGCTGGTAGTAGGGGCGTTGGCGGGGATAGCCTCAAGGGTCTTCGCATACTCCCGTGCAGATTCCGATCAGAGCGATTCAAACGGTTCTCCTTTTTGTTGTAGCCACTTTTCTTGCAGTCATTGTGTTGTTCTTACCCCTGGTGGCGACGGCTCAGAATCCGCGGGGAGCGTTGCGGGGCGCAGTGGAAGACGAAACCGGCGCGCGCATTCCGGGAGCGAACATCGTTGTGCAGGCGGTCGCTTCCGGGGGGAAGCGCGACACGACGACGGAAGACCGCGGCGAGTTTCGCCTGGACGATCTGGCGCCGGGACGGTACCGGGTCACGGCCAGTGCGGCGGGATTTGCCGAGGCGCAGGCGGAGGTAGACGTCGCGGTCAGTTCAGTGCGGGATGTGACGGTCCGGCTGCGTCCGTTGACGCACGAGACGGTAGTGGTGAAGGCGCAGCCGTCGTCGATTACGACGGAGCCGATTGATGTGGCCGATGTGGTGCATCAGGGAGTGGTCAGCAGCCGGGACCTGGAGACGCTTCCGCTGGCGAACCGCAGCTTTGCGAATATTGCGTATCTCGCGCCGGGAACGGAGCCGGTGGAACCATCGGATCCGACGAAGGCGAGGATCACGGCGGTTTCGACGGGCGGAAGTTCGGGGCTGAACAACGAGCTGTCGGTGGATGGCGCGGACAATTCCGATGATTGGATTGGGGGATTCCTGCAGAATTTTTCTCCCGATGCGATTCAGGAATTTGCCATGCGGACCGCGAACGAGAATGCGGACACGGGCAACACGACGGCCGGGTCGGTGGTCATCACGACCAAGCAGGGCACGAACCAGTGGCACGGGGATGGCGCGTTCTATGAGCGGGCGGCGGGGCTGAATGCGCGCTTTCCAATCGAGAATCCTGCGCCGAATCCGAAACAGCCGTTTTCGCGGCAGAATTATGTGGGCACGCTGGGCGGCCCGATCAAGAAAGACAAGCTGTTTTTCTTCTCGTCATTCGAGTATGTGGATGAGAATGCCAGCATCGCTTACAGTCCGGCGAGCACGACGCAGTTCGATGCGTTGTCGCAACTTGCGGCCGACGGCTTGATTCCCGGGGTTTCGGCGATCACGGCTCCGGCGAACGTGCCGATTCCGTTTCGCGATGCGATTGGATCGCTGCGGTTTGATTGGATGCAGTCGGAGAAATCGCAGTGGTTCCTGCGCCTCTCGGAAGACAATTACGTGACACACAATAACCTGGTGCAGCAGGCGACGCTGCCTTCGACGGGGCTGACGACGCATAACAGTTATTGGAATGGCGTTCTCAGTAATACGTATGTGTTCAATCCGAAGTGGCTGGGGACGTTTGTATTTGGCGCGGGCACGCTGCACCTGACGCAGGCGCGCAATTCAAACCTGGGATTTGCGCTGGCGTTCCCGTTCAGTTCGACGTCGCTGACGGTTTCAGGATTCGAGACGTATGGCGATAATCAGTTCGCCACGCCGATCACGTTTTTCCCATCGCTGCGCAATCAGGAGAAATATCAGTTTCGCTACGACGTGAGCCATGCGACCGGCGATCACTCGATCAAATTCGGGGTGAATTTCATTCATGAGCCGGTGCTGGGCGGAGCGTATCCGGGAAATACGGAGACGCTGTATTCGTTTCCGCAGAACCCGACGTACTACCTGGCGAACCCGGGACAGTTTGCGGCGGATTATACAAGCGGCGCGAGCACGACGAATCTGGGGGGAGGATTTTCGCAGAATGTGCAGCGGCTGGCTTTGTACGCGCAGGATTCGTGGCGCGTGACGCGGCACCTGACGTTCGACTTCGGTCTGCGCTACCAGACGACATTTGGGTTGTTCACTGCGGAAGGGAGGAACCAGGCGGCGAATCCGTCGTTCACATTGCTACCGCAATTTGGATTGCCGGAGGCGGTTCCGCACGATGATCACGCGCAGCTTGGGCCGCGGCTGGGGCTGGCGTATGCGCCGGGGAACAGCGGGAAAACAGTGCTGCGCACGGGGTTTGGGATGTACTACAACGACCTCGCGCAGAATGGATGGGCGACGGCGTTTCAGGCGGTGAACGGATTGAACACGGGTCCTCCATCGCTGATTGCGCCAAATTACAAGACGCCTTATGCGTTGCATGCGACGGCGGGAGCGCAGCACGCGTTCAATGCGCACTGGACGGGGAGTGCCGACTTCACGCATGAAGAAGGGAATCATGGGTACCGGGCGTATGCATTTCCGCAGGCGACGGTATTCAAGTCAGACAACCGGTCGAGCTATAACGCGCTGATGCTGCACCTGCAGGGCAATGTTTCGCAGCGATTCGACCTGATCGCGAACTATACGTTTTCGAAGGCGCAGACCTGGGGATGCGTGCTGGGCGAGTTGTTCGATTACGTGAATGGCGTGTGTAATCCGCGGGATCCGTTCGGGCCGGGAGACTACGGTCCGTCGGGAGAAGACGTGCGGCATCGATTTGTGCTGGCGGGCACGTTGCACGTGCCGGGCGGGATCGAGGTGAGTACGCTGACGCAGGCGGAATCGGCGCGTCCGTTCACGATTACGACGGCGGATAACAGCCAGCGCATCGCGGTGAACGGAGTGCCGACGAGCCTGGATGAATTTCGCGGGACGGCGTACATCCAGGTGGATTTGCGGGTGAGCCGTCCGACGAAGATTGGAGAACGGTGGCAGGTGATGCCGTTTGTGGAATTTTTCAATTTGTTCAACCGGAATAATCCGGGGGCGAATTTTGTGGCGAATATCGCGTCGCTGCCGTTGCCGGCGGGCGACATTGCGTCGGGAAACGCAATGAATATTTGTGCGGACTTTCCGACATGCGCGATGTTGCAGCCGATTACGAGCCTGAGGCAGCTGGAAATTCCGGCGGGCGCGCTGGGAGATTTCTTTGGTCCGGGGACGACGGTGGGAACTCCGTTTGCGGCGCAGTTGGGGATGAGGGTGACGTTCTAGGCGGGCGCTCGTTGCGGAAGCGGAACAGCAGGTCCTTCGACTGCGGTTTTGCTTCGCTTCGCGAAGCAAAATCCTCGCTCAGGATGACAGTGGAGTGTTCTTATCGTCGCTCAGGATGAGCGGAGCGCTCTTATCCTCGCTCAGGATGACAATGCGAAAAGCAGGATCCTTGCCGCTTCCCGGAAGGACAAAAGATTAGTGGACGAGCCATTCGGTGGCGGTGTGGATGTGCACGAGCAGCGAAGTATAGGTCAGGGTAAATCCGGCCAGGGTGGCGATGGTGGCGATTGAGACGTAGATGGCGGAAAAGGTCCGGCGTGGCTCCCGGGGGCTTTCATTCCAGGCAAGCAGGCGTTCGATGCGGGCGCTCAAGATGGAGGCCTGGCTGTGAACGAGCCCGGTGCTGAGCTGGGGAAGGGGTACGAGAGCGGCGGATTGCGAGACCTTGAGGATGGCTGCGGCGAGGTCGAGCGCTTCCTGCCGAGTAGAGACGGCGGCATTGTCGGCGGCGATCTCAAAAGCGTCGAAGAGCGTGCTTTCGAATTCAGACATTCGGGGAAAGGGTGCGCAACGAAGGAGCAGCTTCCTGAGATTGTCGCGGCGGCGAACGTGCGCGCCTTCATGCTGAAGCGTCACGCGGAGTTCGCTTCCGGTCAGTTGAGACTCGATCCCTTGGGAAAGCAGGATGCGCGGGCGGAGGATACCGACGGTGCTCAGCGGCGGAACAGTTCCGAAGATCCGGGTGACCGTGGCTGGGCCGGAGAATGGGACGAAATCGCGAGAGCGATTCCAGCGGGAGACGGCGCGGCGGGCGCGTGTCCAAGAGAGGGTGGCGCGAAAGATTCCGGCGGCGATCAGCAGCGCTCCCAGAATTCCGAGGACAACCGGAGCGATGCCCAGTGGTTCACTGATTGCGCGCGGCTCAAGCAGGAGAAACGAGGGAACCGCGAATGCTACGGTGACGGACAGAGCGATGACCAAGGGCGAGATCCGGAGAAGAAAAAGTAAATTGGCCTGCCTGCCCGCGGGGTGAGGGTGAAGGGAGCGGACGAAGGTTCGCCAAGTTGTCGAAACGACGAGCGAAAGCGCGACGTAGAACAGCGAGAAGACCGAGAAGGCGATGGCGAAGCCGCGGAGGGCGAACATCAGGAGTTCTCCTTGTCGCGGAGTTCGCGGCGTTTGGAATCGACCAGGCGACGCAGGTCGTCAAGCAGTTGCGCGTCGCGCTGGCTCACAATTTCGACGAGATAAGAAAGCGGGAGCGATTTTTCCGAACTGGCGTCGAGCATCTGGCGGAAGGCTTCTCCGGCAATTTCGCGGTGCAATTCTTCGCGGGTAACGCGAGGAGTGTAGCGGAAGGCGCGTCCCTCGGGCTCGCGTGCAAGCAGACCTTTTTTGTAGAGGCGATCGAGCGTGGTCATGAGCGTGGTGTAGGCGAGACCGGCGCAATCCTCGTCGAGAAGTTCGCGAACGGTGGCATGGCCGCGGGTCCAGAGAGCCTCGAGCAAGCGCTGTTCGAGAGGGCCGAGTTGGCCGGAGTCGCCGCGAAAATGGAAGATTCGCTTCACGAGGAGCGGAAGGAATTGGGGTGGGAAACGGGAATCGAACCCGCAACCGTCGGAGCCACAGTCCGATGCTCTGCCAGTTGAGCTATTCCCACCGCGCTGATTGATTATAGCAACGGAATCAGGATGCAATCGAGGGCGGATGCGGGGAAGAGCTAACGCAGAATTGGCAAGCAGAGGCAGGGGCGGGTGAGGAATTCGAGCGAAGCCATTTTCTCGAGGGCGGGATGGAGCATGGAGTCGCGGCAGGGTTCGAGCGTGATGACGAAGGGCAATGCGGACTTGTCGCACCCGGGCTGCTGGAGCAGGGAATCGATGTTGAGTTGATGCTCCGACATGATCTGGGCCAGGCGGGCGACGATGCCGGGCTGGTCGCGGACGAAAAAGCGCAGGTACCAGGGAGTTTCAAAATCGCTGGAGACTTGCGGGGTGGAGAAGTTGGCGGGTTCCGGCGAGGAATCGGCGTTTTGTTGCGAAGTGGCGCGGACCTGCAGGCTTGCGGCCACAAACATCAGATCAGAAACGACGGCGACCGCAGTGGGATCGCCACCGGCTCCGGCACCGAGGAAGGCCATGTCTCCGCCATAGCGGCCGGAGGTGAGCACGAGATTCTGGTTGGACTGCACGCGTCCGAAGGGCGAGGTGACGGGAACAAGGCTGGGGCCGACCTCGGCGTAAAGCGTCTCGCGGTCGAGGCGGGCGCGAGAGATCTGGCGGATGGTGCACTCGAGTTCTGCGGCATATTCGAAATCGACGGCATCAATGGCGCGGATGGTGCGGGCACGAATGGATTCGGGAGTGACGCGGGAGCGAAGTCCGGCGAGGGCGAGAATGGCGAGTTTGGCGCGGGCGTCGCCGCCGTCGAGGTCTTCGGAGGCATCGGCTTCGGCGTATCCGCGGGCCTGGGCTTCTTCCAGCGCCTCGATGAAGGGAATGCGGGCGCCTTCGATGCGGCTGAGGATGTAATTGCAGGTGCCGTTGAGAATGCCGGCGATGCCGTGCAGTCGGTCTCCGCAAAGGCCGGTACGGAGCGCAGGGAGCACGGGAACGCCGCCGGCGACGGACGCGCCAAATTCGAGCTGGCATCCCTTGGACGCGGCAAGTTGAAGCAGGTCCGAACCGTGGCGCGCGATGAGTTGCTTGTTAGCGGTGACGACCGACTTGCCGGATTCAAGGGCGCGGCGCACGATCTGCCCGGCGGGAGACAGGCCGCCGATCAGTTCGATGATGATGTCGGCGTCAGAGGCCAGAACCGAGTCGATGTCGGAGGTCCAGATCACGTGAGTGGGGACCCACGGCTGCTTTTTACGCTCCACATTGCGGTTGCAGATGTGGGTGAGTTGCAGGCCGCGGGGCTGCGTTTCGCAGAGAATTTTGACGACGGAGCGGCCGACGGTTCCAAAACCGATGAGAGCCACACGAGTGCCTGTACCGCGGGAACGGGCGGCAGGAGCGGGGTCGAGAGTCAGATCAGTTTCAGGCAAGGTCTGGGATTCTCGCGAGGAACGATGGGCAACATGATACGTGGGCAGGGGCGGATTGGGGAACAGGAAAGGTGGGGCGGGGCCAGGAGACACTTAAGAAGAAGCCATCTAACCGCGCGGTCAAGCGTCGCAAAGAAGCGCCCGGACAGATCCGTGCCGCTGGACAGCCAAGGGGGACTGGTTCCAGATCCTTGTCAGGCGGCGAGATAGAACGCGTAATGCATCCAAGCTGTTAAGATAATGCGTCCCGCTGCTAAGGGAGTCGTGACCGGCAGCGGTCCCAGGAGAAGGAATGATTCGAAAGTTTGTGATGGGAGCAGTGTTGGCCATCATGGCGGCGGGCGTGCTGCCGGCCCAGGATGCTCCCCAAGACCAGCAGCCAGCGGCCCAGCAGCCGGCGACGCAGCCGTCCACGTCGCAGACGGCGCCGGAGCAGCAGTCTTCGTCAGGCTCGGCGGCCGGGCAACAGCCCACCAGTTCATCCGCAGGCCAGGCGAGCGAGGAACCGGAGATCACAGCGAGAAGGAGGCGCGCGCCGGTTTTCTCGAAGTACGAGTTCAACGTCGGGGTGGGTGCAGACCTGGGGGCGGGAGTGACGCAGGACTTCATCAAAGGTGGAGCTCTGACTCTGAACGCGGGAGCGGCGCGGAACTTCAATCATATTTTTGGCTTCCGGCTGGACTTCTTTTATGCGGACCTGCCGCTGCGAGCCAACGCGCTGCAGATTGCGCAGGCCAGCACAGGCACGAACCGGGCGTTTGCATTCACGCTGGATCCGATCTTCAACATACCAGTCTCGCAGCACTATGGAGGGTACCTGATCCTCGGTCCCGATTATATTCACCGCTCGGGAAGCCTGACCAAATCGGTGGGCGCGGTGGGCGGCTTCTGCAATGCGTTCTGGACATGGTGGGGAAACTGCAATGTGTTCGGATTGCCTCCCAACCGGACCTTCCTCAGCACCAGCGTGGATCAGTATGGGTACAACTACGGAGCGGGCCTTTACCGCAGGTTTGAGAACAATCATCAGATCTACCTGGATTTCCGGGCACTGCACGGTACGGAACAAGGAGTAACCACCGACTTCCGCACGCTGACACTAGGAGTGCGCTGGTAGGGATGGGTGCGATTGAGGCCGTCATTATTCCGGGTTCGTACGGTAGCTCCAGAGATCCTTTTGGGAGTGTTGCAGTTGTACGAGGCTGGGAGTGGCGGCGGGGCGTGCGATGAAGGCGTTAGAGTTGGCCTGAGCGACGGCAGCTTGAATCCTGGCGTGCATGGGTGACAGGGCGCAGGTGGGATCGGTGGCTGCGGCATCTCCGGTGAGCAGGAGAGCCTGACAGCGGCAACCGCCAAAATCTTCGGCGCGCCGATCGCAACTGCGGCAAGGTACCGGCATCCAATCTTCTCCGCGAAACTGCCGGAACGAAGACGATTCGTTCCATATCCAGTAGAGAGTTTTCTCCCGCACATTATCGAAGATGAGGCCGGGGATGACTTCCGCGGCATGGCAGGGGAGAGCTTTGCCGGCAGGATTGATAAGCACGAGGCGGCGTCCCCAGCCACCCATGCAAGCTTTGGGATATTGTGCGTAATAGTCGGGGACGACGGAATCGATGCGCATGCGTCCGGCGAGGCGCTTCTCGGCGGCGGCGACGATTTCAACGGCGCGACTAACCTGCTCTTGTGTGGGAATGAGCGCGGCACGATTAGCAAGCGCCCATCCGTAGTACTGCGCATTAGCGATCTCAATGCGGTCGGGATTGAGTTGCTCGATGAAATCGATCATCTCTTCGAGGTGATCGAGATTCTGGCGATGTACCACGAGATTGACGGTAAAAGCTAGTTTGTGGCCACGGATGGCGCGGGAAAGATCGATCTTGTGGACATGTGCGCGGGCTCCGGCGATCCAGTTGGCGGCACCTTCGCGCGAATCCTGAAAACTGATCTGGATGTGATCGAGTCCGGCATCGACCAGAGCTTGCAGTCGGTCGCCTTTCAGCCCCACCCCGGAAGTGATGAGGTTGGTGTAGAGGCCGGATTGGCGCGCGGCCGCGATTAACTCGGTGAGATCGGGGCGGGCGAGTGGTTCGCCTCCGGTAAAGTGCACGTGCAACATGCCGAGCTTTCCGGCTTGCTGCAGGACGGAAATCCATTGAGCCGTGGAGAGTTCGGTGTCAGTTGCCGAAAGTTGCAGAGGATTGGAACAGTACACGCAGTGCAGCGGGCAGCGGTGCGTGATCTCGGCAATGAGGGCGAGAGGGTTGGACATGCGCTGGGTTGATTTTATACGGAAGTGAGCGTTCCGATCGCCTGCTAGCTGCTCCCTCACCCAGTAGGTTACGAAGTTAACGTCCCTCCAGTATGCGCCACCAGCGTTCTTGTAACTCTGTGACCTCGCTTATCAGACGCTTGCGGAGCAGGTCGTGCATTGATGGGTGTTAGCGCGTGTAGTCAATGAGCAAGGTTCGACAGCGATTAAGTACTAGGGTGATTTTGGTGAATTGCTCGTATTTGTTCATGGACCTAGGTTTAGACATCGATCAATAGGCCTGCAAGTAAACCTAGCTCTTGAGCGGTGGCATCTGCCCTTAGTAGTCGACGATGCGTTTATTGTTCAGTTGTTCGAGGAAGGTGCTGATATCGGAACGGATCTTATCCGGGTCGGTGCTGGCGAATTCGCCTTGCAATTCTGAAAGGAGTTCGGCGAATGTGCGCTGGCCGTCGCAACGTTCGAGGATCAGGCGTCCGGGGCCTTTGAGCTTGAGAGCGCCCTCGGGGTAGAGAATGACGCGGTCCTGTTCCGTGCCTCCCCAACGGCATCCGGGAGCGAGGCGAGGCTGGCTGGTGTCTGTGGGAGATGGCATCCTGGTTAGTTTAGCGGAACAGCAGGTTCCGTGAAGGCGGATTGCATTTGCCTGCAAGGACTGGCGGGCGAATATTTCTATGTTTCGTCTTCGATTTTGATGCGGAGAGATTTCAGGAACTTGAGATCCTGGTCACTGATCTTGAATTCGGGGTTGGTGGAGAGGGTGGTGATTAGAGATGTCTTGTCAGTGGGCTTGTCACCCTGCTTGCTTACGCCGATGGTGGCTTCGAGGACCAGAAAGATGTCGTAGCCGCCTTCCTTGATGCGCGAGACGACTTCGGCAATCTGCTCGGAATCGGACAGGGATTCGTTGATGGCTTCTCCGAGCTCTTTCATGAGTTGCTTCAGTTGCTGGTCCACGGGGCCCCCCAAGTTATTTTATCAATTCCCAGTCATCGCCGAATGCCATGAATTTCGAGGTATTCGGCTTCGACTTCGGTCGTTCCATCAGAAGCCAGATTGTGTTCGATCCAGAGCGCTTCGAGTTGCTGACTAAGGTCGGCCTGCGCGGGGGGATCGAGTCGAGAGAATGTTGTACGAGTCGGGCCGAAGTATTGCCGAAAGAACGCCACGGTTTCCTTCGGGCTGAAGGGATAGCGCATGCGGGCGATCTGCCGGGTCAAAGTCAGGCTGGAGGTATAAGGTCCGAGGCGTTGCTGAACGGTGGACGTATCTCCCCAGAGCGTGGGAGCCGGTATTCCCGATGGGGGCGGAGCAACCTGCGAAGTTACGCGGAAGCTCTTGCCGACGTAGCCATCGGGAGTCCAGTTGGCCATGGCGATCAGGCCACCGGGCTTGCAGACGCGAGCGAATTCGGAGGCGACGCGCTCGGGACGGGGAGCGAACATGGCGCCGTACATCGAGATGACGGCGTCGAACGACTGGTCGGGATAGGGCAGGTTTTCAGCGTCCCCTTCATCGAATTGAATTGTGAGATGCTCGGCTGCGGCCCGGTGCCGGGCTTGCTCCAGCAGATTGGGAGCGATGTCGATTCCGGTGACGATGGCGCCGTGATGGGCTGCGGGGACGGCCGAGTTTCCCGTTCCGCAGGCTACGTCGAGAACCATCATGCCGGGCTGAAGGGCCAGGCGCTGCACGAAGTGCTCGCCTTCCTTGGCGATAAACTTGCCGATCTGGCCGAAGTCACCGGCGATCCATGAGGCTTTCAGTTTCTCTTTGAGTTGCGCGAAATCCGGCGTGATATGCATGCGGCTTCCCCCAGTTAGATGCCCCGGGCGGGGTAAATGTGACTACCATCCCACAGAGTCGGGCCATTGTAGCGCCACAGGCTGTTAAAATCGAGGACGTGAGTTTAGCGTCTACGATGCGAAAAGCCGGCGTGGTGACGCGAGTTGCGACGCGGGTGGCCAAGAGCCAGGCGGAGCGAAGCCGCACGGTGAATGCCGCGCTGAGCGCGGGCCGGGCGACGCTGCGGTCGTTTGGAAATGTGTTGCATCAGCTCTGGCTGGAAGTGACGGGAGCGGTGTTCCTGTTTATCGCGGCGGTGGGCGCGCTCGCGTTTGCCCGAGAGTATGCGAAATATGAAACAGGACACACGACTGCCGGGCGAGTGATGCTGGCGGTCGGGTTCACCCTGATGTTTACGTGGTTTGGGGTGAGTTCGTTCATGAAGGTACGGAAGAAACAGTAGGGAATGCCCATTGTCTCGCAACGGCGGCGAGACGTATGGCACCTGATTTGAATGAGGCATCGCATTTCTGAGCACTCAAAGCAAAGACGAAACGCCCGTGCGAAATCCTGAGACGTCGTCTCACATTCCCATCAAGCAGACCTATTTTTCTTCAGATATGGAAGGCGCCGACTATGAGCGCCGGGTGGGATATCCGGGGGAGTACCCGTTCACGCGCGGAGTGCAGCCCACGATGTACCGGGGGCGGTTGTGGACCATGCGGCAGTATGCGGGCATGGGGGATGCCGAAGAGTCGAACAAACGATACAAGTATCTGCTGGCGAACGGGACGATGGGGCTGTCGGTGGCCTTCGATCTTCCTACGCAGATCGGACTGGATTCGGACCATGCGCTGGCGATGGGCGAAGTGGGGAAGGTCGGGGTGGCCATCGATTCGATCGAGGACATGCAGCGACTGTTCGACGGGATCGAACTGACGAAGATCTCGACCTCGATGACGATCAATGCGACGGCGTCGATCCTGCTGGCGCTTTATGTGGGAGTGGCGAAGCGGCAGGGCGGGGACATCCGGAACCTTTCGGGAACGGTGCAGAACGATGTGCTGAAGGAGTACATCGCGCGGGGAACATATATTTATCCGCCGCAACAGGCGATGCGGATCATCACCGACATGTTTGCCTGGGCGAATGAGAACGTGCCGGAGTGGAACACGATTTCGATTTCCGGGTACCACATGCGCGAGGCGGGATCGACAGCGGTACAGGAAGTCGCGTTCACGCTGGGCAACGGCATGGCGTACGTGGAGGCGGCGATTCGGGCGGGACTGGATGTGGACAAGTTTGCGCCGCGGCTCTCGTTCTTCTTCAATGCGCACAACGATTTTCTGGAGGAAGTGGCAAAGTTCCGGGCGGCGCGGCGGATGTGGGCGCGGATCATGCGCGAACATTTCAAGGCGAAGAACCCGCGGTCATGGATGCTGCGCTTCCACACGCAGACGGCAGGATCGACGCTGACCGCCCAACAACCGGAAAACAATATTGTTCGCACGGCGATCCAGGCGATGGCGGCGGTGCTGGGAGGGACGCAGTCGCTGCACACGAATTCGTACGACGAAGCGCTGGCGCTGCCGACCGAGCAGGCAGCGAGGATTGCGCTGCGGACACAGCAGGTTGTGGCGTATGAATCGGGAGCGCCGCAGACGATCGATCCTCTGGCGGGTTCGTATTATGTCGAGACACTGACGATTGAGATTGAGGCGCGGGCGACGGAGTATCTGAAAAAAGTCGAGGCGCTGGGTGGAATGCTGAAGGCGATCGAGCGCGGATTTGTGCAGCAGGAGATTCAGAATGCGGCATACGAGTACCAGCAGGCAGTAGATCGCGAGCAGGCCATTGTGGTGGGAGTGAACCGGTTTATGGTGGAAGAAGAGAAGGCGATTCCGATTCAGCGGATCGATCCGGCGCTGGAACCGAAGCAGGTCGAGCGTTTGCGGGCGCTGCGGGCGCGGCGGAATGCCGAAACATGGAGTGCGTCGCTGCGGCGAGTGGAAAATGCGGCACGGTCGGGGGAGAACCTGATGCCGCACATCCTGAATGCGGTGGAGTCGTCGGCGACGGTGGGTGAAATTTCGGATACCATGCGCCGGGTGTTCGGAGAGTATAAAGAAGCGGTAGTGATTTAGCGCATCTCACGCAGCGCGGTCTTTATTGCGCTCGGGCGGGAGGTCGCCGGGATCGCCATACTCTTCGTGAGTATGCGTCGGCCGTTCCGGATGATTGCCGGCGTCTTCGCTGCCATCGACAGCGGCAGCTTCCCATGCCTGATCGGTGTCGGCGAGTTCTTCGACGCTCTCGTCGTTGGTTTCCTCAATTTCGGAAAGGCGCTGCGGATCTCCGGATTGACCGGCGCTGTCGGGTCCTACCTGAGCGGGGTCGTTGCCTAGATCATCGAGTTGAGCCTGGTTGTCCCCTTTCAGGGTTGGGTCGCGTTCGGGAAGCGGGTCGCGGGGTTGTCGATTCTCAGCCATGGTCGCACCTCTGTGATTAGAGTGCGGGCGGGCGGAGTGCTGTTGCTGCTAATCGGAGGTTTTGTATTCGCAGGCGGTGCGGCAGGGTTCACAGTACATGAGGCCGTCAGCACAGATGCGGACATCAATGACCGACTGGCAGAGGCAGCAAAATTTCTCGCAGGTGCAGTGATCTTCGGGCTGCTCGCATTGCATGCAGCGATATTTGGCAGTACCAGTTCCGGTGGACATGCTTTGAAATGTAGCGCAGCCGGGCGGGTTGGAGAACGTGACATTGGTAATGGGAACGTGGTTGGACAGGGGAGATGATTTCCGAAATGGTTCGCTGGCGGCTATTTGTGGAGTCCTGCAGCGAATGGGGTGCCATATAATTTCCAGTGATGACCTTGCAACAGTTGCTGGATGGTGCGGAGTACCTCGCACTGAGCGGGAATCCGGATGTGACCAGTGTCGAATACGATTCCCGGCAGGTAAGGCCGGGATCGCTTTTTGTGGCGATGCTGGGCGAGAGTTCGGACGGAAATCGATTTATTGACGCAGCGATTGGAGCGGGAGCGGTAGCGATCGTCACGGATTCGACATCGCAGCGGCCGCGCGTGGGGGTTGGGTGGGCGGTAGTGCCGCATGGAAGGCGGGCGCTGGCGCGGATCAGCGCAAACTTTTATAAGAGGCCGGCCGAACGCATCGCGATCACCGGAATTACCGGGACGAATGGAAAGAGCACCACGGCATTTCTGGTGGAATCGATACTGAGCGCGGCCGGACGCAAGAGCGCACTGATCGGAACGATCGAGTATCACGTGGCGGGGAAGGTGTTGTCCGCGCCGCACACCACGCCGGAAGCACTGGAAGTGAATCGCATTCTGAACGAGGCCCTGGGACAGGGCGCGAGCGATGCGGTGATGGAAGTTTCGTCGCACGCGCTGGCGCAACAGCGAGTCTATGGCGTGCCTTTCGACGTTGCAGTCTTCACGAACCTGAGCCGGGATCACCTCGATTATCACAAGACAATGGACGACTATTTCCTGGCGAAGCGCGTGCTGTTTGAAGGCTGCGGTACGGACGCTCCACGAGTCGCAGTGACGAACATCGACGATGAACACGGGGCGAGTTTGACCGGCTTCGGTCAGAAGCAGGGTTCGAAAGTGGTGACCTATGGCTGGGAGCGTGGTGACTTTCACGCCGAGAAACCAGAGGTTACGCCGAATGGAACGCGGTTCGACCTGATTACGCCCGAGGGGAAAGTTCCCGTATTTTCGCCGCTGATTGGCCGGGTGAACGTGTACAACATACTGGCCGCTTCCGCCGCAGCTTTTTCCCGCGGGTGTAAAGGGGAGGCGATGGCGAGTGGGATCGGTCAACTGGCGCACGTTCCCGGAAGATTCCAGAGGGTCGATTGCAAGCAGCCCTTCACGGTGGTGGTCGATTACGCGCACACCGACGACGCGCTGCGGAACCTGACGGCGCTGGCACGGGAGTTTGTGTCGCGTCCGGGCGCGAGCGGGAGGGTGTTGACGGTATTTGGATGCGGGGGCGACCGGGATCGCGCCAAGCGTCCGATGATGGGCGAGGCGGCAGGGCGGGGAAGCGATTTTGTCGTGCTGACGTCGGATAATCCCCGGAGTGAAGATCCGCGGGCGATTATTAATGATGCTCTGGTCGGACTGCAGAAGACGGGCGTGAAATATACGGTAGAACCGGACCGCAGGAAGGCCATTGCATTCGCCATCAACGAAGCGCGACCGGGCGACATTGTGCTGCTGGCAGGAAAAGGGCATGAGAAGGTGCAGGTCGCGCGGGATGGATCTCATCCATTCGACGATGTGGAGGTTGCGCACGAGGCGCTGCGAGCGGCGGGGTTTGAATGCCGGACGGCCCGGGCCGGGGCGCAACCATGAAGCTGTCCCTTTCCAGAATTGCGGAATTTCTTTCCGCGCAGAAAACCTTCCTTGGCGACGATGTGGCGCAGGCTTACGGGATCGATTCGCGGACGATCGGTCGGGGGCAGCTTTTTTTTGCCGTGAAAGGCGAACGGCTGGATGGACACGACTTTGTGGACTCGGCGCTGGAGAAGGGCGCTGTGGCGGCGGTGGTGCAGAAAGATCAGCTTCCCCGTTACAAAAGCGGCCAGCGGTTGCTGGGCGTGGATGACACGCTGAGTGGGTTACAGACCCTGGCGACCGCAGTGCGGAAGCTGTGGGGAAAAACGCTGATTGGCGTGACTGGATCGGCGGGAAAGACCACTACGAAAGAAGCGATAGCGCATGTACTGAGCGCGAAGTCGCGGGTGCTGAAGTCGGAAGGCAATTTCAATAATCATTTCGGCTTGCCGCTCATGCTGCTGAAACTGGAGTCGGAGCACGAGGTGGCGGTGATCGAGATGGGAATGTCGCACGCGGGAGAGATCCGGGCGCTGGCGAAGATTGCGCAGCCGGAGATGGGAGTGGTGACCATGGTGGCGCCCGTGCACTTGGAATTTTTTGCGTCCATTGCAGACATTGCGCGCGCGAAGTACGAACTGGTGGAATCGCTGCCGAGCAACGGAGTTGCCGTGCTGAATGCAGACGACCCGTATGTGTCGCAGTTCGGGCGCGGATTCAAGGGACGGGTGGTGATGTACGGGACGCGATCGACGGCGGATGTTTGCGTGGAAAACATAGAGGCGCGGGGAACGGACGGATCAGAGTTTGACGTGGTGGCTGGCGGCAAGAGAGTGCGTGCGCGTCTCCCGCTGGTGGGAGAACACAACATTTTGAATGCGCTGGCGGCGATCGCGGTTGGAATGCAGCGCGGATTCAGTGTGAGCGAGGCGGCGGAGGCGCTGGGATCCCTGCGTCCTGCGGACAAACGCGGGCAGGTTCTCCAGTTGGGCAACATCACGGTCATTAATGATTGCTACAATTCGAATCCGAAAGCACTGGATGCGATGGTGGATGCGCTGGCGGCGATGCCGGCGAGCCGGCGGATTGTGGTTGCGGGCGAGATGCTGGAACTTGGTCCCGCAGCAGAGGAGATGCACCGCGCCTCGGGAGAGCATGCGGCGGAGAAGAAGATGGACGTAGTGGTTGGGGTTCGCGGCCTGGCGGAAAAGATTGTGGATGGTGCGCGAGCGCGGGGAGTGCGGGCGGAATTTGTGGCGACTCCGGAAGATGCGGGCGAGTGGTTGGCGGCCCATGCGAAAGATGGGGACGTGGTTTTGCTGAAAGCGTCGCGAGGCGTGAAACTGGAAAAGGCGCTGGAGACCTGGCAGTCGCGGCGAAGGTAGCGGGGATATCACGGTCAATGCAGTTGAATTTAGCGCTCCAAGGGGACGGGAGGTAAATTGCTCTACTGGCTGTTATTCCTGAAACTGCAGCACTACGTCCCGCCGTTTCGCATCTTCCGCTATCTGACTTTTCGTACCGCATTTGCCAGCCTGACCGCATTGTTCACAGCGTTGATCGTCGGTCCGCTGGTGATCGCGCGCTTGCGCGAATTCCAGATTGGACAATACATCCGCGAAGAAGGCCCGAAGGCACATCAAAAAAAGGCCGGAACTCCCACCATGGGAGGGTTGCTGATCGTAATTGCGATTGTAGTGCCGACGCTGCTTTGGGCCGACTTAAGCAATCGATTTGTGTGGATCGCGGTCGGGGCGACGGTTGCGTTCGCGGCGATTGGCTTTAGCGACGACTATACGAAGGTGGCGAACCGGCGGAATCTGGGATTGACCGCGCGGCAGAAATTGGCGTTGCAGTTTGCCACGGGTGTGCTGGTGGCGATCGCCCTGATCGCCATGCAGACGTACGGAATGTATTCCACAAAGCTGATCGTGCCGTTCTTCAAGCAGTTCCGTCCGGACCTGGTGATTGGAACGCTGGAGAGGAATCCGCATTTGTGGCCGCTGGCATTCCTGCCGTTTATCGCGTTTGTGGCTTTGGTGGTGGTGGGATCGAGTAATGCCGTGAATCTTACCGACGGGCTGGACGGGCTGGCGATTGGATGTACGGTGATTGCGGCGGGGGCGCTGACAGTGCTGACCTACGTAAGCGGGCATGCGACGTTTGCGACATACCTCGAGTTGCAGCGCATGCCGCAGATCGGCGAGTTGACGATTTTTTGCGGAGCCATGGTCGGATCGGCGATCGGATTTTTGTGGTACAACGCGCATCCAGCGGAAGTGTTCATGGGCGACGTGGGATCATTGGCGCTGGGCGGGGCGATCGGTACGGTCGCGGTCATGATCAAGCAGGAGTTGCTGCTGCCGTTCATCGGCGGGGTGTTTGTGATCGAGGCGCTGTCGGTGATGCTGCAGGTGGGATCGTACAAGCTACGCAAGAAGCGTATTTTCAAGATGGCGCCGATCCACCATCATTTCGAATTGATGGGCTGGTCGGAATCGAAGATCATTGTGCGCTTCTGGATTGCGTCGCTGGTGTTCGCGCTGTTTGCGCTGACGACGTTGAAATTGAGATAAGAAGCCCAAAACAGGACTATCGAGACACAAGCCCGGTGGACGGGAACGAATCTGGTCTGCGGCGGGAGAAGTCTGTGGTGAAATATTCTCATGAACCTGGAAGGTAAGCGCGTTCTGGTGGTAGGACTGGGGAAATCCGGCGTGGCCTCGGCTTTGTTTTTGAAGAAGCAGGGAGCGCGGGTGACGGTCTCGGACACCAAGAGCGGCGACGAGTTACGCAAGGAAATCCCAGTACTGCTCGATCATGGGATTACAGTTGAGACTGGCGGCCATGGCGAGCGGACATTTCACGAACAGGATTTGATCGTGGTGAGCCCGGGAGTTCCGGTGGATGCTCCGCCACTGACGCAGTCGCGAGCGCGGGGCGAGGCGGTGATCGGGGAAGTTGAGTTGGCGGCGCAGTATTTGCCCGGACCGATTGTCGGCATCACGGGATCGAACGGGAAAACCACGACGACGACGCTGGTTGGGGAAATCCTTGCGGCTGGAGGGATTCCGACGCTAGTTGGAGGAAATATCGGTACGCCAGCAATCTCGCTGGTGGAGCGCGCCACGGCGGAAACTGCGATTGTCCTGGAAGTTTCAAGCTTTCAACTGGAGACGATTCAGGCATTCCGTCCGAAGGTGGCGGTGGTGTTGAATGTGACGCCCGATCATCTGGACCGGCACCGGACGTTCGAGATCTACGTGAACGCGAAGGCGCGCATTTTCGAGAATCAGTCGCAGAATGATTTTGCGGTGCTGAACCTGGACGATCCCACATGCGTGCAACTGGGGCAGCGGACCAAGGCGCAGGTGTTCTGGTTCAGCCGGCAAAAGGAAGTAGCCCGAGGCGCGTGGGTGCACGAAGGCGAGATTGTCTTGCGGGATGGTCACGGGCAGAAGCAAATCATGAAAGTGGCAGAGATCCCGCTGAAGGGCGCGCATAACCTGGAGAATGTGTTGGCGGCGGTTTGTGCGAGCGCGTTGATGGGATGCGAAGCGGGGAAAATTCGCGAGGCAGTGAGCAAGTTCAAAGCAGTAGAGCACCGGTTGGAGTACGTGGCGACGATCCAAGGTGTGGATTACTACAACGACTCGAAGGCGACCAATGTGGATGCCACGATCAAGGCGTTGGAGTCGTTTCCGAACAATATCCAATTGATACTGGGCGGCAAAGACAAGGGCAGCGATTACACGGTTCTGAATGAGCTTTTGCGCAAGCGCGTGAAACGGGTCTACACGATCGGGGCGGCGGCGGCGAAGATCGAGGGACAGATCAAGGGCCCTGAAGTCGTACACGCCGAGACATTGGAGAATGCGTTGCGGAAAGCGAGCAGCGTGGCGCACGCGGGCGATATTGTGCTATTGGCTCCGGCCTGCGCGAGCTTCGACCAGTTCAAGAGTTATGAGCACCGCGGGCAGACGTTCAAAGAAATTGTGCGAACGCTGGCGTTAGAGGCGGAGAAGGTAAAGGTGTAGCTTTCCCCAGGACTTATGTCCTGGGCTTATCCTGCCCCTGCGGGGCTGGGCTATCGTTGTTCCGCTCAGTTGCCTACGGCTTTTCGAAGTACATCTCGATTTCTTCCAGAGTTTTCCCCTTAGTTTCCGGCAGCAAGAAAGCAGCGGTGACGAAATAGATCACCGTGCATCCCGCGAATGCGAAGAAGATGGTGGAGTATCCGAACTTGCCGACTGTGGGCAGGAAGACGGCTGCAATGGTTGTGGAGACGGCCTGGTTCAGGAGCAGGGCGATGCTCATGCCGTTGGAGCGGATGCGTGTGGGCATGAGTTCCGACAGGGCGAGCCAGACGCAGACTCCGGGGCCGATGGCATAGAAGGCCATGAAGGCGAAGAGGGTGAGTGCAACGAGCACCCCGGTGCGATGGCTCGGCAATGGGGTAATGAGTGCATTATCGATAGTGAGAGGCGCGGTGCGGGCGGCGTCAAGGTCCCCGAATGGATTGGAGAAGAAGGCGACGACTTTGTTGGCGGGCACAGCAGTTTCGCGGGAGATAACGATGGGAGTTGTGCCGGGATCGTCGGAGCGCACGGCCTTGGTGGCAGCGCGGAAGTCGCCGTAAGAATAGATGACGACCAGCGAGGTCGGAGCGCTCTCGATCTGATGGTTCGCACGGCTGGCGGCGAGCAGTTTCCCGGCCGCAGACTGGTTGTAAAGCAGCGATAGCGTCTGGTTGTCTGTGACCAACGATTGGACGGCGTGGTTTGAATCCACGCGTTGGGTTTCGGTGATGCGGAAGAGAAACGCTGTGCTGACCAAAGAGGCGATGATTCCAGCTGTCCCGAGCGAGAGCAGGAACTTGCGACCGCGGCGGTCAACCAGCGCAACTCCACCCATGGTCATGAGGAAGTTGACGATGGTGAAGATCACGTATCCCCAATGAGACTGGACATCGGAGAGTCCACTTTGCAGCAGAATGTTGGTGTTGTATCCGATGATGGAGTTGATTCCGGTGGCCTGATTGAAGGCAAGGATTATGCAGGCCAGGAAGAAGGGGATGACGTATTTGCGGTGAAGAAGCGATTCTTTCTTCTGTTTTCCTGTGGCCGTGACGGCTTTTTCGGCGGCAGCGTTCTGCTCGATCTCACGTAGTTCTATATTGGCCTGCTCGGTAGAGCGGGAACGCAACAATGCCGCCAGGGCAGCATCGCGTTTGCCTTGGCGGAAAAGCCAGCGGGGGGATTCGGCGACGATTAAACTTCCAATGACGAACAGGATTCCTGGCGGCAGGGAGACCCAGAAGATGCTGCGCCAGGCATGATCTTTGAAGGCGAACAACTGGGATGGATTGCCGAGCTTCGCGACCTGATCCACGCGGATGCTGAAATACATTCCCACCAGAGCCGCGGTGACGATGCCCAATGTGAGCAGCCATTGGAAGATGCCGGTTCCCTTGCCGCGGCTGGATGCGGAAAGGCATTCCGCCAAGTAGAGGGGTACGACAACCCCGATCAGTCCGGCACTCACGCCTTGAAGCAAACGGCCAAGCACAAGCGGTCCATATCCGTGCGAGAGAGCAATGACGGGAATGCTGAGGACGAACATCACGCCGCTCAAAGTCATCAGGAGACGGCGACCCATCCAGTCGGCGAGGAGGCCGGCGAAGAGGGTGGAGATTACGCTGCCCAGAAGAACTGCGGCGACGATGACCGAGAGCTGTTGGGCATTGAGTCCGGAAGTAGATTCAAGATAGGGCAGAGCCCCGGCGATGATGCCGACATCGACGCCGTAGAGCAGACCGCCGAGCCCGGAGACCAGAAGAAGAAAAAGGTTGTAAAGAGTCTTGTTCTGGCTTGCCGGAGCGGTGGCTGCAATGGCGCCTTCAGGGCTCATGGAACTCCCGGTGAATCGCAAGTTAGTTGGTCTCGTAGGATATCAGAGTGAGTTGAGAGTCGCGGAGGTTTGCGAGGACGGCGAGTTAGGGCGATGGGAGAATTTCATCGCCGGCTGCCTTCTCCCAGGGATGCTGGTTGGACATTGGAAGTGATGATTGGGAAGGAATCAAATCAGTCACTCTCGCTGCGGGAATTCCACAAGAAGAGTTTCACGGTTCTCCCGCAATGCATGGTGAAATGAAAGTCGATGGCGAAGCGCGTGAGTGTGGATCGCTGGCTGTTTACCGTGACCATGCTGCTGGTGTTCATCGGGCTGGTGATGGTGTTTTCGGCATCAGCTGTGATGGCGCGGGAGCGCTTTGGTTCGGCCTACGCGTTCTTATCGAAGCAGTTGATGTGGGCGGTGGCGGGGATCGCCACGATGATCGTGACGATGCGGGTCGATTACAGGCGCTACAAGCATCCCGGGCTGGTTTTTTCGTTTTTAGGGACGACAACGCTGCTGCTGATTTCGGTTTTCTTTCTCGACCGGTCCCATAACACACATCGATGGATTCACGCGGGCGGATTCTCGTTCCAGCCATCGGAGTTGGCCAAGCCGGCACTGATCCTTTTTCTCGCTTATTTTCTGGAAGGCCGCGCGAAGACGATGGAGGATTGGCGCAACACGCTGCTGCCGGCAGCTATACCGCTGATCGTTTTTCTGGGACTCATCGTGTTGCAGCCGGATCTCGGGACTGCGATTGCATGCGCTGGAATTTCGGCGTGCATCTTCTACGTGGCCGGGATGCAGTTGCGGTATTTTGGGTATGCGTTCGCGGCCTCGCTGCCGCCGCTGTATTTTTTGATTTTTCATGTCGCGTTCCGGCGGGACCGGATTCTGGCATTTCTGAATCCGTATGCCGACCGGCAGCGCGCCGGGTTCCACATTATTCAATCGCTGATTGCGGTGGCGACCGGCGGCATTACCGGACGGGGCTTGATGGAAGGGAAGCAGAAGCTGTTCTATCTTCCGGAGCCGCATACCGATTTCATCTTCGCGGTGACGGCGGAGGAATTGGGACTGGTGGGCGCGGTGTTTATCGTGTCACTATTTGCGATCTTTCTATGGCGAGGCATGCGGACATCGTGGCGAACGGAAGATCTGTTCGGACGGTATCTGGCGGTGGGAATTACGAGCATGGTGGTGTTGCAGGCATTCATTAATATCAGTGTGGTGCTGGGCATGATGCCGACAAAGGGCATTCCTCTGCCCCTGGTGTCGTATGGAGGGTCGTCGCTGTTTGTGACGCTGGCGTGTATCGGGGTGTTGCTGAATATCACGAAGCAAGCGGAATAAGGGAGGCAGCAATGAGAGCTGTGTGGATCGCAGTCTTCGTGGCCCTGGTCTTGTCGCCAGTTGCCGCACAGAATTCGCAGGCGGCGAAGTCGGCGCCATTTGTGCCAAGTTTTTCTGCGGAGGATCTCGCGGCCAAAGTTCCGGCCCCGAAGCCGGAAGACGTGAAATCGATCGACGCGATCATGCATGCCATTTATGGCGCGATTTCCGGGCCGGCGGGCGCACGGGACTGGGATCGCTTCCGGTCGCTGTTTCTTCCAAGCGCGCGATTCACCGACACCGGGAAGAAGCCCGATGGATCCATTGTGATGCACACGTGGAGCGTGGATGAATTCGCGCACGACGCGGGGATGGTTTTTGCGCAGGAAGGCTTTTATGAGAATGGGATGGTGAATAAAACGGAATCGTTCGGGAATGTCGCACAGGTATTCAGCAGCTATGAATCGCGGCACGCACCCGGCGAGAAGCCGTTTGCCCGTGGGATCAACTCGGTGCAGTTGCTGAACGATGGCAAGCGGTGGTGGGTGGTTTCCATCCTGTGGGATGCGGAGCGGCCGGATAATCCGCTGCCGAAGGCGTTTGTCACGAAGCATTAAATGCGGCAAAGTCGATTGCTGTTGTTTATAGTCAGCTCATGAGGGCCATTCTGGCAGGCGGCGGCACCGGCGGGCACGTGATTCCGGCACTGGCCATCGCCAATCAACTCAACAAAGATTACGGCGCTGAAGTCTTATTTATTGGGACGGCGCGAGGGATCGAGAACCGCCTGGTGCCAGCGGCGGGATATCCATTACAACTGGTGCGCGTGGGTGCTCTCAAGAATGTGAGTTTGATGACACGCGCGAAGACGGCCTTCGACTTGCCGCGAGCTATCTGGGATGCAGCTCGGATGCTGAATGAGTTTGCGCCGGACGTAGTGATTGGCGTGGGTGGATATGCGTCGGGTCCGGCTATGATAGCGGCAATCGCCAAGCACATTCCGACGCTGGCGTTTGAACCCAATGCGGTTCCGGGGTTCGCGAATCGCCTGGTAGCGCGATTTGTTTCGGCGGCGGCTGTCCACTTCGAGCAGACCTCAGGCTATTTCAGGAATGCGAAAGTGACAGGGGTTCCGGTACGACAGGCGTTCTTTGAGATCGCAGGGAAGCATGGAGGGACGCCGACGCTGCTGGTGTTTGGCGGGAGCCAGGGGGCGCATGCGATTAACCGGGCTATGCTGCGGTGCCTGCCGGTATTACGGCGAGAGGCGCCGGGCATTCGCATCATTCATCAGACGGGCGAGCGAGACTACAATGACGCGGTAGCGGCGTATCGCGAGATGGGCGAAGCGGCGGAGGTTTATAAGTTCATCGAAGATATGCCGGCGGCGTTCGCGCGAGTGGATCTGGTGGTTTGCCGGTCGGGCGCGAGCACGGTTGCGGAGATTGCTGCAGCAGGAAAGCCGGCCATTTTTGTGCCGTTTCCGCGAGCGGCAGACGATCATCAGCGGGTGAACGCGGAGGCGCTGGCGAATGCGGGTGCAGCCGTGGTGGTGGAAGAGTCGAAACTGGAAGGAGTCTGGCTGGCCGAGACGATTGCAGCGTTATTGCAGGACTCGCGACGCTTGCAGCAGATGAGCCGGGCGGCGCGGGAGATGGCGCATCCGAATGCTGCGAGCGAGATTGCGAAGATGGCGGCCGAAATCGGGGGAGTTGATCCATTGAGCGATTGAGAGATCGAGCGAATTAGGAATAGAACAATTCGCCCGATGGCCAAATTACTCAATCACTAAATTCTTTTTATGTTTGCCAAGATTCAACGCATACATTTTGTCGGCATCGGCGGGATCGGAATGAGCGGGATTGCCGAGGTGCTGCTGAACCTTGGTTACAAGGTTTCCGGATCCGATTTGAAAAGCTCTGCCGTGACGCAGCGGCTCGCGGCATTGGGAGCGATGACGTTTGAAGGGCATTGCGCGGAAAACATCGCAGGAGCGGAGGTGGTGGTCACGAGTTCCGCGATTGCGATGGAAAATCCGGAGGTGGCCGAGGCGCATAAGCTGCACATGCCGGTGATCCAGAGAGCCGAGATGCTGGCGGAGTTGATGCGACTGAAGTACGGAATCGCGATCGCGGGCATGCACGGAAAGACGACGACGACATCGATGGTGGCGGCCGTGTTGGCGGCGGGAGGGCTGGATCCTACGGTGGTTGTGGGTGGGCGCGTGGATGCCATGGGATCGAACGCGCGGCTGGGAAAATCGCAATACCTGGTGGCCGAAGCCGATGAAAGCGACCGATCGTTTCTGAAGCTCTCGCCCATTTTGTCGGTAGTGACCAACATCGACCGCGAGCACATGGACTGCTATCGGAACATGAGGGATGTCAAAAAGACATTTCTGGAGTTCATGGACCGGGTACCGTTTTACGGAATGGTGGTGGCGTGTAACGACGATCCGCTGCTGCGGCGGATTCTTCCGGAAGCGAAGCGGCGGGTGGCGACGTATGGGACGAGGCGGGGATCGGATTTTCTAGTTGCCCAGCATAAGACGAACGGTGCGCGAAACGAAGGCTCCCCGCTCAGCCGGTTCCAGGTGACATATCGCAAGCAGGATTTAGGCGAGTTTACGCTGCACGTTCCCGGCGTTCACAATGTCCTGAACGCGACGTCGGCGATTGCGGTGGGAATCGGATTGGATATTCCTCCTGACTCGATTCGTAGTGCGCTTGATCACTTCCGGGGAGTAGACCGGCGTTTTCAGTTGCGGGGACGGGCGGCGGGAATCAGCGTTATTGATGATTATGGGCACCATCCGACAGAGATTAAGGCCACGCTGGCTGCGGCGCGGCAATGCGGGTTCGGGAAAATTCATGTCATCTTTCAGCCGCACCGGTACACTCGAACGCGCGATCTGATGGAAGAGTTCACGACGGCATTTCGCGATGCGGACTCCTTGTACGTTCTTGATATCTATGCGGCGAGTGAAATGCCGATTGAGGGAATCTCCGGAGAAGCGCTGGCGCACAAGATCAGCGAGGCTGGGACTCGAACGGAATATGTTGCGTCATTTGCCGATGCGGTCAACAGAGCGGTCACGGCGGCGCAAGCGGGAGATATGATCTTGACGCTGGGAGCCGGCAGCGTTTCGCAGATTGGGCCGTTGATCCTGGAGAAATTGAAGGAGAAGGTGCCTACGTAAATCTGGTGCTGATTGCATCGTTATCCGCGCTCAACGGCAGCCGGGCCTGATACCGGGCCTGATAACAGACAGACATCAAGCTGGGAATTTCCCGCCAGAGTCCACCCCATCAAAACTTTGCGGTTGCCAGAGACTTTGAAGGCGGCATTTCTATCGCAAAATGGCCTAGTTTCGGCGAACGAATTTTCCCTCGGTTACGTATCTTTGACTGCTAACCGATGTCGAGTGCCCTCGTCTATCTGGAAGTGGGAGAGAAGGTTATGAAAAGTGCACAAGCATGGGGATGGTTGACCGCCGGGGTGCTCGCCCTGGGATTGAATGGCTTTTACCAGGATGGTGGAATGCAGTGGGCGCACGAGGCGCTTGGCCAGTTTGTGCATCGCTCGGCGGCCGTAGTGGCATTGGCGACGGGAAGCGCCGATCGGTTTGTGGCCGAAGCTAGCCAGATATCGGCGAATGGCCGCCGGTATGCCTGTGCGCGGAGTTCGAATCGCGACCGGGCGCTGCGAGTACGAGCTTTGCCGGCGGTGCTGGAGGAGGATTCAGTCCTGCCTGAAGTTGCAAGAGCGAAATTTGAGCTGCAACGGGGGGAATTCGAGTCGGCGATGGCGGAGTTGCATGCCGCAGCGGAGGTCAAGTCGGTGGATTGCGCCTTGGGAAAGCTGCAGAGCCTGAATTCCCAGCTGAAGATGGCGGTGCCGGTTATTTCCGTGCAGAGATAGCAGCAGCGTGGCCGGAAAACCCGAGCGTTCTGCGAGGGATCTCTAAGCGAAAAGACTTGATCGGGAGATGGCGCGCCCGGAGAGATTCGAACTCCCGACACCCAGCTCCGGAGGCTGGTGCTCTATCCAGCTGAGCTACGGGCGCGCGCCTACTGACAGTTTACATGTCCCACGCGAGAACGGAAATAGCCGTGAGAAGGGCGTGAGGAGATCGGAGCGTGAGCGCGTAAGCGTATAGCTCGCCCTTTGCTCGATCAGAAGCACGATTCCCGATCGTCTGGCGTGGATTCAGGATCTAGTAACGATCGCGACGACCGCCGCCGCGTCCGCCACGATCGCGTCCACCGCGATCGCGCCCGCCACCTCCGCCGCCCACGCGCTCGGTTTTCGGACGTGCCTCATTGACGTTGAGGCTGCGGCCGCCGATCTGCGAACCGTTCAAAGCCGCAATCGCTTTGTCGCCATCTTCGTTATTGGTCATCTCCACGAAGCCGAATCCGCGGGAGCGTCCGGTATCGCGATCGGTCATGATGCTGACGCGATCAACGGGGCCATAGGGTTCGAAGAGCTGCCGCAGTTCATCTTCATTCGTGTTGAAACTCAGGTTGCCGACAAAGATATTTTTCATCGCTCCGCCTCTGCATTGAACTGTCAAATTGCAAGCTAGCGTACGGACTTGGCAGGAGCAAACACTTCCTGAGAACCGATCTCGAGCTGGCGACAGTCGAATGCGGCGAGAAGTATAGCAGGTTTATTGGAAAGGCATTGTCAAAGAGAATTGTTGTCCGGGTTCCGGAATGGGAGGGTGGGGCCGGACCGCGCTCCAGTCGCGGGAAATAGCCTGTTTGTCAGCAGGCGTCCACTTTCCAATAACCTTCTTTCTGGTAACCAATTTGTAACAAGCGGTTCTTGGGATCATGGCGCTTGCCACAGCCGGGGCAGATGAGATAACGAGACCATGAAGTGCCTTTGCGGTCATAGTTTTCGGCCACGGCGAAGGTTGTCCCACAACTACAGGGGACAAGAAACATGCGGGGATGTTCCGTTTTGTCGCGTTTTGTGGTGAGCTTACGGGGCCGCGATGCAGATGTGGTTTTCACAGGTACGTCGTCGATCTGGGATGTGAGACGAAAACTTGTGACAAAGGAATATTACGCCTCTTCCATGGCGGCCAGAGCGCTCTTTTTTCGCCGATTCGCCTGCAGGACTTTCTTGCGCAGGCGAAGAGATTTAGGAGTGACTTCGACGAATTCATCTTCAGCGATGAACTCGATCGCCTGTTCCAGATTCAGCTGCCGGAAGGGAACGAGCCGGATTGCTTCGTCGGCCGTGGAGGCGCGCATGTTGGTCAGTTTTTTTTCGCGGACTGCGTTGACGTCGAGATCGTTGTCTTTGGCGTTTTCGCCGACGATCATGCCTTCATAAACATCGACGCCGGGTCCGACGAAAAGTTCGCCACGCTCCTGCAATCCCCACAGCGCGTAGGCGGTGGTGACGCCGGGGCGGTCGGCGATGAGCGCGCCGGTGAGGCGGTGGGGAATTTCTCCCTGCCATTCGGTGTAGCCATCGAAGAGGGAATTCATGACGATGGTGCCGCGGGTGTCGGTAAGGAGCTGGCTGCGGAGGCCGATTAATCCGCGGCTGGGGACGCGGAATTCTATGCGTACGCGTCCGTAGCCGTGATTATGCATGTTGACGACTTCGCCCTTGCGGGCACCAAGTTGTTCCATGACGACACCGACAAATTCTTCGGGAACGTCGATGGTGAGGCGCTCGACCGGTTCCATCAGCTTGCCTTCAATGCGGCGGGTGACAATCTCGGGCTTGCCGACCATGAGTTCGTAGCCCTCGCGGCGCATCATCTCGATCAGGATGGAGAGCTGGAGTTCGCCGCGGCCGAGGACTTTAAAGACGTCGGTCGATCCGGTTTCTTCCACGCGCAAAGAGACGTTGGTCAGCAGTTCTTTCTGCAGGCGATCGCGCAAGTTGCGCGAGGTGACGTAGGTGCCTTCGCGTCCGGAGAACGGGGAATTGTTCACGGTGAACTGCATGGCGATGGTGGGCTCATCGATGATGATGGGAGGCAGGGGCGCGGGAGTTTCGGCGTTGGTGATGGTTTCGCCGATGGTGATGCCCTCGACTCCGGCGACGGCGACGATATCTCCGAGATCGGTGGCGGTGATGTCGGTGCGCTTGAGTCCGGAGAAGGAAAACAATTTTGTGATTTTGGTTTTTTGCAGAGAGCCGTCGCGCTTGGCGATGCCGACTTCTTCACCGGAGTGCAGAGTGCCATTGAAGACACGGGCGATGGCGATACGACCGAGATAGTCACTGTAATCAAGGTTCGCGACGAGAATCTGAAGCGGACCGGCGGCTTCGCCTTTTGGTTCAGGGATGGTGTTGAGGATTGCGTCGAAGAGGGGACGGAGATCTTCGCCTCCGCCTTGAATGTTGGTGGTCGCAGTGCCCGCCTTGGCGTTGGTGTAGAGCACGGGGAAGTCGAGTTGATCTTCTTTAGCGTCGAGATCGATGAAGAGGTCGTAGATTTCGTTGAGGACTTCCTGGGCGCGGGCGTCGGCGCGGTCGATCTTGTTAATGACGACGATGGGGGGAAGCTTGGCTTCGAGCGCCTTGCCGAGCACGTAACGGGTCTGGGGCAGCGGACCTTCGCTAGCATCGACGAGCAGCATAACGCCATCGACCATTTTGAGGGCGCGTTCGACTTCTCCGCCGAAATCGCTATGGCCGGGGGTGTCGACGATATTGATCTTGACGTGGTGGTAAAAGATGGCCGTGTTCTTGGCGAGGATGGTGATGCCGCGCTCACGCTCAAGTTCGTTGGAGTCCATGACACGGTCGACGTGGTGCTCGTTGGAGCGGAATGTGCCGCTTTGGTTGAGCATGGCGTCGACGAGGGTAGTCTTGCCGTGGTCGACGTGCGCGATGATGGCGATATTGCGAATGCTTGAATTCAAAAGGAAACCTTTCTACTACCACTTTACTATGCGGCGAATCGGGACGACTACCATCTACGTTGTTCAGGCGTGCCGCCGGCGCGCGGCTAGATCTTGGTTACCGTAACCCGCGAGTGAACTTGCGGGCTATTGTCGGGAGTTCCTCCGGAACGCTCACGCGGGGGGCGCAGGGGATGGTTAGCGGGGGCTCTGGACGCAGAGTCGATCTTCGGCACCGATATGTGTCTCATACTCTTTGATGGATTTTCAGTTAGACAATATTCTTTCGCCAGATTTGTATGCAGTGAAAAAGTCTTCTACCGCTCAAGTGTGTAGTTTTCTTGTGTTTCGAGAAGTTCTGCACCCACTTCCACGCTGCCTTCCGCCTTCACGCGCAGGCGGTACCAGAGCACGATAGCGGCGAGGGAGAAGAGGAAGATGATGGCGGAGATGGCGTTGATCTCGGGAGTGATGCCGCGGCGGAGGCGTCCCCAGATTTCCAGCGGAAGTGTGTTGTCGCGGCCGATGAGGAAGAAGCTGACGGCGATTTCGTCCATCGAGAGCGTGAAGATGAGGAGGGCGGCGCCAATGATGGGCAGCTTGAGATTGGGCACCGTGATGCGCCAGAAGGTCTGCCAATAATTTGCGCCGAGATCGAGGGAAGCTTCTTCCTGAGCGCGATCGAACTTCTGCAGTCCAGCGAAAACTTCGGTGGTGGCGACAGAAATCAGAGCGGTACCGTGTCCAAGGACGATCGTGAGCAAGCTCAATTTTGTGTGGGCGAGATCGAAGAGCATGAGGAGCGAAAGGCCGGTGATGATGCCGGGAAGAATCAGGGGAAGCAGCACGAGACGGCGGAACAGCGCCTTGCCGGGAAACTGGGCGCGATCGAGCGCGAGCGCGGCGGGAACGCCGAAGGCCAGCGCGATGATCATGGCGGCGCAGGCAACTTCGAGGCTGTTTATCACGGAGTCCCAAATGGCGCCGTCGTTGAAGAGGGTGCGATACCAGTCGAGCGTCAGATGATGCGGAGGAAATCCGCCGACGCCTTCGCCGTTGAAGGAATAGACGATGAGGACGCCGATGGGGAGATAGAGGAATCCGAACACGAGGAAAGCGTGGGCCAGCAGCCATGGCGAGCGCGAATTCGAACTGGAACGGCTGGTCACGAGAAGCTCCATTTCTTTTCGAGGCGCTCGGAGACGAAGAGGAGTGCGACCACCAGCACAAGCATGCAGAAGGAAATAGCGGCGCCGAGCGGCCAGTTGTAGGCCGCGCCAAACAGGCTGACGACGACATTGGAGATCATGATGCCGCTGGGTCCGCCGAGTAAAAGAGGAGCGAGAAAGTCCCCGAGGCTGAGGACGAAGGCGAAAGTCGCACCCGCGAGGACTCCGGGAATCGAAAGCGGGAAGATCACTTTCCAAAAAGTTTGGGCGGGAGTGGCCCCGAGATCGTGGGATGCTTCAACCAAGTTTCGAGGAATGTGTTCGAGCGAAGCATAGATCGGAAGGAAGGTGAACGGCGTGTAGATGTGAGTGAGCGTGAGGACGACGGCGAACGGGCTGTACAAGAGGAATTCCAGAGGGTGTTTCGCCAGGTGAACGTATTGCAAGAGCGTGTTGAGGACGCCGTCGGAGCCGAGAATGGTTTTCCAAGCGTAGGCGCGCACCAGATAGCTGACCCAGAGCGGAATGATGACGAGTTGATAGAGCAGGTCTTTTCTGCTGCCTCCGTAAAAAGACAAGAAATAGGCGAGAGGATATCCGAGGAGCAGGGAGAACAGGGTGACGCGGGCCGCGATCCACATGGAGCGGAGCAGAGTTTGCCAATAGACACTGACGGTGACGAGTTCGCGATAATTTTGAACGTTCCACGAATGAACGATGGTCTGCGCTGGCGAGATGGACCAGAAGCTGTAGCAGAACATCAAAAGGTAAGGAGTGAGAAGAAAGAGCGCGACCCAGGCGAGAGGCGGAACGGTGACGGCGAGTTTGTAGGCGCGGGAAAACATCAGAGCCTCTCCGGAGACTCGCGCACGGGGATGGCATCGGGAGGGGAAAATTCCAGGGCGATGATGCCGTCGTTCAATTCGCGTGCCGTTCTCAGGGTCAATTCGAATCCGCCGCTACATTCGACGCGAGCCAATTGAGTGGCTCCATGGAAGGCCTGATGCACGACGCGGCCTTGCAGCGGGAGGCTTCCTGGCGACGGACTTCCTGCGATGATCACGCGCAACGATTCCGGGCGTAGCGAAAAGAATGCACTGCCATCAGGAAGATCGACGGGCCAGGACAGACTTCCGCATTGGGCGATCCCGCCGCGGACCAGAGCTTTCAGTAAATTCGTGTGTCCGATGAATTGGGCCGCATAGGCTGTTGCCGGACGGGAATAGATCTCACGCGGCGAGGCCACCTGCTCCAGTTCTCCGGACCGTAGCAGGGCGATGCGGTCGGACATGACCATGGCCTCTTCCTGATCGTGGGTGACGAAGACGAAGGCGATGCCGACTTCGCGCTGCAGGGATTTGAGTTCTACCTGCATCTGGCGGCGCAAATTGGCGTCGAGCGCGGAGAGCGGTTCATCGAGCAGCAGGAGTTGAGGACGATTGACGAGCGCGCGTGCCAGGGCCACACGCTGCTGCTGGCCTCCGCTGATCTTGGCTGGCTTCTTTTTCGCGTGCGCGGTCATCTTCACTTTCGCAAGAGCCTCGTGGACGCGGGTGCGAATTTCATCGGCCGGGTGTTTGGCAACGCGCAATCCGTAGGCGACGTTTTCTTCGACCGTGAGATGGGGGAATAAAGCGTAGTTCTGGAAGACCGTGTTGACACGTCTTTTATACGGAGGCTGACGGTCGAGACGCTGGCCGTGCATCCAGACTTCGCCGGAGGTGGCATTCTCGAATCCGGCGACGATGCGGAGGAGCGTGGTTTTGCCTGAACCGCTCTCTCCGAGGACGGTCAGGAATTCCGCTTGGCCGATCTCGAGAGAGATGTTGCGCAGCACGGTATGCGAGCCGAAGCTCTTGGCGATGCTGCGAATGCTGAGCAGGGAGGCGGGATCTCGCGGAGAATCGAGCGCGGAAGCCGTTGCGGATGTTGTGATGGAAGACATAGTGAACTACGCATCCAAGAATTTTTACTGTGCCGCTTTGACTTCGTTCCAAATCTCGTTGTATTTTGCCCGCCGAGGCACATTTTGCCAAAAGTAAATGTGTTTTTGGTAGGCGTCCACATCGTCGAGGTGAAGGTTCCGGACCTGGTCCGGGGTCATGAACTGCGCCGCCTGCGGATTCGCGGGCGTGTATCCGGTCACGTCGGTGACCTGCTTTTGGGTTTTGGCCTCGATCATGTATTCCAGAAATTCGGCAGCGAGTTCCTTGTTGTCGCTGGCTGCGGTGATCATGAGGTGATCGATCCAGCCGGTCGTATTCTCCTTGGGGATGGTCTCGCCGACGGGGAAATTAATTTTGCGGAGTTGATTGGTCATGAGCGGCCATCCCATGGCGGCGATGACTTCGTGATTCTGAAACAGGTTGGTCAGTTCCCCGCCAGTGGACCACATTTTTCTAATGTTGGGCTTGAGTTCGAGCAACTTCTTCTTGACGGCGTCGAGTTGTTCATCCGTTAAGTTATAGAGTTGGGCCGGATCGGGCTTATCGAATCCGAGGACCTGAGCTGCCATGTAAACGGTGGAAAGGTCATCCCAGACAGAGATCTTGCCTTTGTATTTTGGATCCCAGAGGACATTCCAGCTATCGGGTGGATTCGAGAATGCTGCTGTGTCGTAGATGAGGGGGTCGGGTCCCCACATGAACGGCACGCCGAAGACTTGCCCGTTAACCCGAACGAGTGGCAGGGCAGTGAGTTGCGCCGAAAGTTGCTTGTAGGCGGGAAATTTTGCGAGGTCCAGAGGAGCAGCCAGAGCCGCATTGGCGACCGAGGTGGCCACGTCACTCGACGGAGAAATCACATCGTAGTTGCCTGCGCTGCCGCCACGAAGTTTGGCCATGAGTTCATCGCTGGAACCCATATAGGAAGCGGAGACTTTGCAGTGATGAGCATCCTCGAAAGCCTTCACATAAGAAGGATCGGCATAGCCTTCCCAGACGAGAAGGTTGAGGGTCGGTGTCTTTTTTGCGCAGGATGCTGTGAAAAGAACGACGGCGATGATTGCACCCAATTGCCCTTTCCGACGCCAATTCATGGGTTCTCCTAGTTGTTATTGCGAACGTTGAGCGTCTTGGGGTTTGCCTAAAATGTCGGTGGCGTGTTGACCCACAGCAACAAGGTTTCGCGGCGGCCGGGATTTTTCCAGCGATGCGGCAAGGCGCTCTCAAAATAGAAACTATCGCCGGCCTTAAGCTGAAACTCTTCACGATCGAGGCTAATCAATAGCTCTCCCCGGAGCACGTATATGAATTCTTCGCCTTCGTGTGCATACGAATCGCCACTTCCAGCTTCAGGTGCGATGCGGAACAGGTGCGGTTCCATGACGGCATTGCCCCAGGCCAGGAGTTCCATGCGAACACCCGGGCCAGCCTCAAGCACTTTCCGTTCTCGTGGACGAATCTGGCGAGTGCTGGCTCCCTGGGCATCGAAGAATCCGAGGATGTTGGTTTTATAAAAGCGTGCCAGTTTGCGCAGCGTGCCGACGGAGCCGCTCATCTGGGAGCGTTCCATGGCGCTGAGGAATCCGACGGAAATGCCCACGGATTTCGCGACCTGGGCCAGAGAGAGGCCACGCTTTAAGCGAAGTTGCCGGAGTTGGGCTCCAACTGCGGCAGCGTTGCCGTCGACCGCCCGGGGCACGCGACCTTCGCGTTTCAGCAGTTCGACAATGGCGACAGCGTTGAGGCCGCGCACCCGGCGCAGGAAACGAGCGCGCTTGAGTAATTTGACGTCATCGCTGGAATACAAGCGATATTTACTGTTGCTGCGGCGTGGCCGGGTCAAGCCGAGGCTTTCCCATCCGCGGATCACGGAGGGGGACACGCCAACCTGGCGTGCGACATCGCCGATTTTCAGAAATGCCTCAGAACCGCCGGTACCCATTTGCCCCACTGATGCGCCGCCCAGAGTGAAGGTTGGAAGAGTGACGGGATGCAATGAATTTTTCTCCTTGACAGTTTGCATCCCTGTTCACTAACCTTGCCGGATTATAGCAAGGTTCTGTCCGGAATCAATCAGCATTGTGAAACAGAAACCCCCAGCACGGAAGAGCGTTGGAGGACCTATGGCGTTGTCGAGAAACCGCTTCTCAGCAGTGGGCCTGTTATTTGCCTTCTCACTCCTCATCCCAGCCTTTGTTTTTGCCCAAGGCACGGGAGGACGCATACTGGGCCGTATCGCCGACCCAAGCGGCGCTGTCATCAGCGGTGTCAACGTGACCGCCACCAACGAGGCGACCGGAGTGAGCCGAAATGCGCAGAGTAATGGAAGCGGAGACTACGTGTTTCCCGACCTTCCGGTGGGAACGTATACGTTGAGCTTCGAGCTCAGCGGGTTCAAGAAGGATGTGCGCCGAAGCATCAAACTTGACGTCAACCAGGTCATCACGCTGAACATGACCATGCAACTCGGCGAGGCGAAAGAGGTGGTGGATGTGACCTCGGAGGCACCGTTGGTGGACACCAGTAGTACACAACTGGGCGCGGTCGTCAACAACCGATCGGTGAACGAACTGCCGCTGAATGCCCGTGATACCTACCAGTTCCTGCAACTGCAGCCGGGCGTGCAATCGCAATTGGGATCGAGCGGCGGTACGTTTTACGGTAGCGACAGCCCGGGAGCGGTATCTGTGAACGGCGGACGCGACCGGATGAATAACTTCAGCGTGAACGGCGGGGATGCCAATGATGCCTTCGTGAATTTGCCAACCATCCAGCCGACGCCGGATGCGATCGAAGAATTTCGTGTCATCAGCAATACCTTTGATGCGGAGTATGGACGCAACTCGGGTTCAGTGGTGAATGTCATCACCAAGTCTGGAACCAATCAGTGGCACGGCAACGTGTACGAGTATTTCCGGAATACGGTGCTTAACGCTCAGGGTTTCTTTAACACAGTCAAGCCTCAAGAAAATCAGAACCAGTTTGGAGGAACCTTTGGCGGGCCGATTTTGAAGGACCGCACGTTCTTTTTTGTGACCTACGAAGGGCGGCGTATCCGACAAGGGATTTCTGGCCAAACGGTGGTAGTGCCGACGCCTTTGGAGAGGACGGGAAACTTCGCTGCCCAGAGCACGTTTGGTGGGTCCATCTCTGATCCATTCCTGGCGCAAACGCTGCTTGGCCGTCCCGGATGCGGCAACGCCATCAAGGCGATGGGCGGGGCGACTCCGGCCTCGGGCGTCAATTGGGGTGGACCTGGCGGCGTATTTCCCACGAACGTAATTCCGACGCAATGTATGGATCCAGTAGCTGTGAATCTGCTGCGGTTTGTGCCTGCGGCGAACCGTCCGGGCGGCCTGTTTCAAGGTGTTCCTGCGCAGGCCGACAATCAGGATCAATTTACAGTTCGTTTCGACCACCGTATTAATAGCCGCCAGAACTTCACCTTCTACTACTACTATACGGATGACAAACTGCTGCAGCCGTTCTACAACTTCCAGGCATCGGGTGCCAACATCCCAGGCTTTGGCGCGAACGTTGGATCGCGTTATCAGCAATACAATCCCAGCCATACCTGGACCATCAGCAACTCGCTAGTCAATGAAGCCAGGTTTACCTACATGCGAGAAGGCCAGTTGACCTTCCAGCACCCGCAGGTTACCGGGTCTATCCAAAGTTCGTGCACTTCGCCGGCATCACAGGCGGTCTGCTTCAACGGAACCTCGGATTCTTCTTACATTACGAGCCAGTATGGCAGCAACCCGAGCTTCGGCATTACCACCGGTCTACCGGCAAGTCACACAGGGGTCCCCTTCGTCAGCGTGAGCGGGGGCGTTGCCCTCGGTAACGGCTGGGAAGGCGAATTACCGCAGGTGGGCAATTCATTCCAGTGGTCCGACAATTTGACTTGGGTGAAGGGGAGCCATACTACCAAATTCGGTGTCGATGTACGTCGCGACCGCTTCGACCAGACGCTGTACTACAACGTGAACGGAGATTTCACTTTCAATGGGACGACCACAAACTCGATCACCTCGACGGATAACTACCCGGAATATCTTCTGGGATTGGCCGACAGCTATTCGCAGGGATCAGCGCAGCGCGAAAATGTCCGGACTACCGGCGTGTATCTCTTTGCGCAAGACAGCTGGAAACTCAAGCCCAGTTTGACCCTGAACTACGGCTTGCGATGGGAACTCGATACCCCTCTCACGGACGTGCTGCATCACGTCGAAACCTTCCGGCCGGGACAAAACTCGACGCAATATCCATGCTACCTAACGCCTGGCGAGCAGGCCGGTTCCGGGGCCACGACCTGCCTGCAAGCGGGCGTGCAGCCGACCGGATTGGTCGTGCCGGGGGACAAGGGCGTTCCGCCGGGCATGACTCAGACCTATTACAAAGCCTTTGCACCGCGTATTGGAATCGCTTACAGCCCGAATTTCGCCAGCGGTCCCATGAACAGAATTTTTGGCGAGAATGGCAAAACCAGCATCCGCGCTGGCTGGGGCTTGTTCTATAACCCCATGGAGCAACTAGTGCTCGAGCAATTCGGAGCTGAGCCGCCCTTTGGGGGCAGCACGTATCTGCCGGGAACCTTCTTCAATACTCCGTTCATCGGCCAGAACGGAACTATCAACCCCAATCCGTTCCATGGCATCTTGAGTCCGCCCCCCGGAACTCAGACCGACTGGGCGAGTTTCCGTCCCATGTTGCTGTACGGCGACTTCCAGCCAAAAATGCGGACGCAATACACGGCGCAGTACAACTTGACGGTGCAACGAGAATTGGCGAAGGATTTGGTCTGGCAGTTCGGTTATGTCGGGTCGCAAGGCCATCGTCTGTTGGCCTCACATGACATCAACGCCGCCAATCCGACAACCTGCCAGGACCTCAACTACACCTTGGGGAATGGAACTTGCGGACCGTTTGCTGAAGACAATAGCTTCTTCATCCCAGCGGGGACGGTCATTGCGCCGCAGGGGCTGCATTTGCCGTACAATGCCGGCTCCGGCGGCACGTTCCTTCCCGGCGGGACCGTGGTGGGCGCCAAGGGGATCACGCTCGTCGGTTTGCGTCCTTATTCTTCGCCGAACTGCGCACCGTTCACCGGGGTGGGATGCCCGTACGACGGCGTGCCGGTATTTACTAACATTTTTGCGGAAGATACGATTGCCGCCTCGGCATACAACTCATTCCAGACCTCCCTAGAAAAGCGCTTCTCCGGAGGGTTGCAGTTTCAGGCGGCATACACTTTCAGCAAATCGCTCGACTGGGCTTCGAGCTTCGAAGAGACGGTAAATCCCTTTAACTACAGGGCGAGCCGCGCACTCTCGCTGTTCAATTCGGCGCAGCGCTTCGTGATCAACTACATCTGGGACATTCCTGCGCGCAGGTATGACGGGTTCAAAGGCAGACTGCTGGATGACTGGCAGATCTCAGGCATTACGCAGCTGCAAAGCGGATTTCCCATCCGCCTGCAAACCCAAGACGACTACGAGTTGATCAGCAGCCTCTTTTTCCTGGGGGCTTTTGCGCCACAACTCCATGGTTCGTTCCAAACCGTGAGTCCGAAGGGTTTGCAAACGTTCAACACCGCCAATTATGGCCCGGTGACGGGTAACTATTATTTCAACGCGAGCCAATCGAAATTCACCGATCCCGCGCTGGGAACATTCTCGACGACACCGCGTTCGATCTGCTGCGGGCCGGGTCTGAACAATACCGACCTTACGCTTTCAAAGCGCATTGCGCTCGATGAGGCGCGATACTTCCAGTTCCGTGCCGACGTGTTCAACATCTTTAACAAGACCCAATTTTTTAACCCGGACGGCAACTTCTCGGATTCAACCTTCGGCCAGGTGCAGCAGGCCCGGGATCCTCGCCTGGTGCAGTTTGCTTTGAAGTTCTACTTCTAGTGCAATAGAAATCTGAGACACGGTGTTACCCGGGCGGTTTCGGCCGCCCGGAGAATCTAATGGCCGGGGCCACGATGCACCGGCTTGAGTCCTACGGAGACTACGATGTACCCCGATCTGCAGAAAGAACTGAACACCTTTGAGCGCCGCACGTCGAAGTCGGCAGAAGCGCACAAAAAAAATCTCAAGCGTATTCCGCTGGGAGTTGCCAGCAACTACCGGGCGTATGATCCATGGCCGATTTTTGTGAAAGAGGGAAGCGGCAGCAAGTTCCGTGATCTCGATGGCAATGAGTACATCGATCACAATCTATGTTTCGGCGCGCTAATGGCAGGACACTGCCATCCGGCGGTGATGAAGGCTGTAGAGAAACGGCTCAGCACTGGAACGATGTTCGGCATGCCTCACGATATGGAGTGGGAGTTGGCTGAGGAAATCTGTAACCGGTTCCCAGTAGAGATGTGCCGGTTTGGGAACAGCGGTACGGAGGCCACAATGCACGCGATCCGGCTGGCCCGTGCGGCTACTGGACGTGACAAGATAGTTAAATTTGAAGGTGCGTACCACGGGCTGCACGATAGTGCACTGGTCAGCGTGAAGCCGCATGCGCCGGAGTACGGCGACATCCACGCTCCGACTTCGGTTCCGGGAGGGCTCGGGGTTCCCAAGGCCTCGCTGGCGAATGTGGTGATTGCGACCTTCAACGACCTGAATACGGTGGAGCGGAGGTTCAAGGAAAATCCGGGAGAGATCGCGGCCGTCATTCTTGAGCCGATTCTTATGAACGTAGGACTGTGCATGCCGCAGAAGGGCTTTTTGGAAGGATTGCGGGAAGTTTGCAGTAAGCATGGTGCGCTGCTTATCTTCGATGAGGTTAAGACTGGGGCAAAGCTGGGCTGGGGTGGCGCATCGGAATACTTTGGCGTGAAGCCCGACATGATCTGCCTCGCCAAGTCGATTGGCGGAGGTCTGCCACTGGCGGCATTTGGAACGAGTAGAGCCGTGATGGACCTGATCTCGCAACATAAGGTCTTCCACGGCGGAACGTACAACACGAATCCGGTTTCGATGGCTGCCGGCCTTGCTACCTTTCGGGAAGTGCTGACGCGCGAAAATTATGCGCATGTCGACAAGCTCAGCAAGAAGCTTGTGGACGGGTATCGCCGCATCATCGCGAAGGTTGGCCTGCAAGCCTACATCATGCAAGCCGGAGCTAATGGAGCATTGATGTTCTATCCGCAGGAGATTCGCAACTATCGTGATTGGACGACGATCGATGTCGATCTCTGGCGTCATTATTGGTTTGGCATGGTCAATCGCGGCGTCATGGCGCAGCCTTATTGGTGGGATGAGCAGTGGACCATCTCTGTGCAGCACACCGAGGCGGACATCGACAAACATATTGCTGCTTTCGACGACATCGCGGCCTCGCTGGCCAAAGCACAACAGGAGCGCGGCGAGCGCGTCCCAGCCGAAGTGGCGCATTAACGAAAACCGTTGGTCTCGGTCGTCGGCTACCCTCCAAACTTCTGCCGACGACCGATACTAATGCTCCATGACCGGAATTGCACGATACGAGCCAAACCGATTCTCCGCACCTGAAACGCGTTCTGGGACGCCGCGACCTCGTTTTGCTGTTTGTCGTCGCGGTTTTCAATCTGAATGTTGTGCCTTCGATTGCGGCCAATGGCGGGGTGACCGTCTGGCTCTGGATCCTTTCCCTTCTACTATTCTTCTGGCCGCAGGGGATCGCAGTCATCGAATTGGCGCATCGGTATCCCGGAGAGGGCGGCGTTTACCTGTGGGCCAAAGAAGTGTTCGGTGACTTCCACGGCTTCCTCTCCGGCTGGTGCTACTGGACCAACAACATGCTTTACGTGCCCACGGTCATGCTTTATTTCGTGGGCGTGTCAGTTTATGTGCTCGGGCCCAGCCATCACGGACTCGCCGATAACAAGATTTTTGCCGCGGCTGTGTCTATCTCGCTGCTCATCTTCCTCACGGTGCTGAATATTTTGGGTCTCGGCGTAGGGAAGTGGATCAACAATCTGGGCGCGATCGGGACGTTCGTGGCGGCCGCGGTTCTGATCGGGTTGGGAGCGGTCATCTGGGAGAAATTTGGCACGACCATTACGGCTGCCGATTTCAAGATTCCCGCCGATCCGAAATTTGTTCTCAACTCTTTCGGCGTGATCTGCTTCGGGCTGGTCGGCCTTGAACTGGCATCCGTAATGGGAGATGAGATTCAAGAGCCTCGCCGTACTTTGCCAGGGGCGGTTGCGTGGGGTGGCGTCCTTTCGGGAACTCTCTATATCGCGGTCACGCTCACACTGCTCATCGCGATTGGCAAGGATGTCAATGTGCTTCAAGGCGTCGTGCAAGCCGTCACGCACATGGCTGCCCGGGTTGGTCTGGGCTTCATCACAATTCCGTTTGCGATCCTACTCAGCTTATCGATTGCAGGAATCGGTTCGGCGTGGATGGGAGGGTCGGCCCGCATCCCGTTTGTGGCTGGACTCGATTCATACATGCCGTCGTGGCTTGGGCGAGTGCACCCGCGGTATGCGACTCCTTACGCGGCACTGATCGTTCAGGGAATTGTTTCCGCACTCCTCGTACTTATGAACTTCGTTGGCGCAGGCGTGCAGGAAACGTTTCAGAAAATGCTCTCGTTAGCCGTCGTGCTGCAACTTGTCCCATTCATCTACGCCTTTGGAGCTCTGGTGAAATTTGCAATTACGGAGCCAGCGCCTCGCGGCCAATACAGCCGGAGGACGATGTTTTTGGCAGGAAGCAGCGGTCTGCTGATGACGACCCTGGGAATCGCACTGGTATTTTTTCCGGCACAACAGATCACGTCGTTGTGGTCCTACGAACTCTGGATGTTTGGTGGAACCATCTTCTTTGTAGGGCTGGCCGCATTTTTCTTCTTTGTGTACGGCCGCCGCAAAACAGCTACGGAGTCCCACGAAGGACAGCATGCATTGGCTCGGGACGTCAGTCCGGGCAACATATAAGCCGGGAGTAGAGCAGGCGGCACTCTGTGCGCCGAGGAGGTCATCATGCCAGGTGGTGTTCAAACTGAAGTGAAACCTTACCAGATGTTCATCAATGGGGAGTGGGTTGGGAGCAAGTCGGCGAAGACTTTCCCCGTCTACGATCCCTCCACGGAAGAAGTCATCGCGCAGGTTCCTGATGCCAGCGCAGAAGACGTGAACCGGGCTGTGGCTGCGGCGAAAGCGGCATTCGAAGAGGGGCCTTGGGCGTCGACGACGGCGCAAGAACGGGGACGCGTGCTGTTTCGGTTGGCGGACAAAGTGCGGCAGAATCTGGCGGCGCTGGCGGAACTGGAATGTCGCAACACGGGGAAGCCAATTGTCGAAGCCGAATTCGATCTCAATGATGTCGCGACCTGCTTCGAATACTATGGGGGCCAAGCCACGAAGGTTGTTGGTTACGTAAATCCCGTGCCAGACAATGCGATGTCGCTCTCGCTGAAAGAGCCAGTGGGAGTTGCAGGGCAAATCATTCCCTGGAATTATCCGCTTCTCATGGCGGCCTGGAAGCTCGCACCAGCGTTGGCCGCAGGTTGCACCTGCGTTCTGAAGCCTGCCGAGCAAACGCCGCTCACGGCACTCGAGTTTGCGAAACACTTTGCGGATTGCGGCCTTCCGCCGGGAGTGGTGAATGTCGTCACTGGCTTTGGAGAAACCTGCGGTGCTCCCATCGTGCAACATCCTGACGTGAACAAGATTGCATTTACCGGGAGCGCTGCGGTTGGGAAGATCATTGTGAAGCAGGCGGCTGACACGGTAAAGCGCGTGACGCTGGAACTTGGCGGCAAATCACCGAATATCTTTTTTGCCGACGCAGATTTCGAGGCGGCGATTGATGGCGCGCTGTTCGGTGTCTTCATCAATCAGGGTGAAGTCTGTTCGGCGGGCAGCCGCATCCTGGTACAAAAATCAATCTACAGAAAGTTTGTCGAGGCCATGACCGAGAAGGCCAAGAAGATCAAGCTTGGTCCACCATTGGAACGCGAGACGAAGATGGGCCCGCTGGTCAGCAAAGAGCAATACGAGCGCGTGAACGAATATGTAGCAATCGGCAAGAAAGAGGCGAAACTGGCTTCGGGCGGCGGCCGTCCGGAGCAGATCGGGAAAGGGTACTACGTTCTACCCACAATTTTCTACGACGTTTCGAATAGCGCTCGCATCGCACGGGAAGAGATTTTTGGGCCGGTGGCGGCGGTGATTCCGTTTGAGGATGAGAAAGACGCAATGAAGATTGCCAACGATTCACCGTACGGACTGGCTGCGGCGGTCTGGACGCGCGATATCTTCAAGGCGATGAGAGCAGTAAAGTCATTACGAGCTGGGATTGTTTGGGTGAACCATATGCAGCCAACCTACGTTGAGGCTCCATGGGGAGGCTACAAACAATCTGGTTTTGGCCGCGAACTGGGGCCTTGGGGGATTGAGGAATATCTGGAAACCAAGCAGGTACACATCAATTTGAATGAGGCGCCGATTGGCTGGTACTGATGAGAGTCCCGAGTCAAGGATTTTCGAGCCGCGCGGGAAAACCGCGCGGGTTGTCTGCGGCTAATGACCGACGAACAAAGACTAAGGACGGGGAAGACGATGTCAACGATCAAGCTTCGCAGTGAAATTCCGGGACCGAAGTCGCGCAGCCTGTCGAATCGGCGGGAACAAGCGGTGCCGCGCGGCCTTTCTCACGGAACGCCAATTTACGTGGCGAAGGCGGAAGGCGCATGGATTGAGGATGTCGATGGCAATCGCTATCTTGATTTTGCCGGCGGAATCGGATGCATCAACGTCGGCCACCGACGGGATGAAGTTGTTGAGGCAGTGAAGGAGCAGCTTGACCGATACCTGCACACCTGCGTTCAGGTTACGCCTTACGAGAGCTATGTTCGGCTCGCGGAGCGGATGAACGAGGTTACGCCCGGCAAGTTCGCCAAGAAGACTTTTTTCGTCAACAGCGGCGCGGAGGCGGTCGAGAATGCAGTGAAGATTGCGCGTGCGTATACGAAGCGTCCGTCGATCATTGCTTTCGAGGACGCGTTTCATGGGCGCACAATGATGACGCTGGCCCTGACCAGCAAGACACATCCCTACAAGGCCGGCTTTGCCCCGTTTCCGAGCGAGGTCTACAGGGTTCCATTCGCCTATTGTTATCGCTGCTCGTATTCGATGAAGTATCCCGAATGTGATCTTTACTGCGTACAGCATCTGGAAGACACGTTCAAGCGCGTAGTTGCTAACGAACAAGTGGCTGCTGTAATTGCCGAACCAGTACTCGGGGAAGGAGGATTCGTTGCTCCGCCCGCCGATTACTTTAAAGTGTTACTGGAACTCTGCCACAAGCATGGCATTCTGTTTATTGCTGACGAAGTGCAATCGGGATTTGGGCGCACCGGTGCAATGTTTGCGTGCGAGCGGTACGGGATCGCCCCGGACCTGATTGTCGCGGCAAAATCGCTCGGCGGCGGGCTTCCTCTTGCAGCAGTGACGGGACGCGCGGAGATTATGGATGCCCCTGGTCCCGGCGGCCTCGGAGGCACATTTGCCGGCAATCCACTCTCGTGTGCTGCGGCGTTGGCTGTGATGGATCTATTCGAGAAAGAAGATCTGTTGGCTCGGGCCAATAGGCTGGGAGATCACTTTCAACGCCGTGCGCGTGAGTGGCAGAGGCGCTGGCCGCTCATCGGAGACGTTCGAGGGCTTGGCGGCATGCAGGCGATTGAACTCGTACAATCGCAGGAGACCAAGGTTCCAGCATCCGAGGAAACGAAGAAGATTAGCCAGTATTGCTACGAACATGGCCTTATTACGATTACGGCTGGATCGTATTCAAATGTGATTCGAGTACTGGTCCCGCTGGTGATCGCGACCGAGCAAATGGACGAAGCACTCGACGTGCTCGAATCAGCGATAGCATCAGTTTGCGAGAAGAAGAGAGCCGTGGAACAGATGGTTTAGAGGCCGTGCGGTCTACCCGTCTTCTCGCACAGAGCAAAGCTCGGCTAGACTTTCATCAACAGCAATTAATATCTAATCCTCGCGAGAGTGAAAGGCACGACAACCATGACCGTAGCCGCACCTTCCGTGAACCGACTCACGCATTACATCAACGGCCAGTGGACGGAATCGAAATCCCGCGAATGGCGCGATGTGGTGAATCCAGCGACTGGCGAGGCGATCGCCTCAGTGCCGCTAGCCGAAGCCTCCGAAGTGAATGCGGCGATTGAGGCGGCTGCAGTGGCGTGGCCCGAGTGGCGGCGCACTCCCCCGGAAGACCGGATTCAGCCACTGTTCAAGCTGAAGATGCTGATGGAAGAGCATCTGGATGACTTTGGGCGCATCATCTCTCAGGAAAACGGAAAGACGTTCGCCGAAGCCAAGGCCGAGATGCGCCGTGCGATCGAGAATGTGGAAGTTGCATGCGGTATCCCAATGATGATGCAGGGCTACAACCTGGAGGATGTGGCGCGCGGAATTGATGAGACGATGGTGCGCCAGCCGCTGGGAGTGGTGGCCGCGATCACGCCGTTCAATTTTCCGGGGATGATTCCGTTCTGGTTTCTGCCGTATGCGATTGCGACGGGCAACACATTCATCCTGAAGCCCAGCGAGCGCGTGCCGCTCACCATGCGTTTCGGGTTCGAACTGCTGGAAAAGACGGGCTTGCCAAAAGGCGTGGTGACGTTGATCAATGGTGGAAAGGCAGTCGTTGATGCGCTGATCGATCATCCCAAAGTTCGCGCCATTAGCTTTGTCGGATCGACACCGGTTGCGCGCTACATCTATGCGCGGTCCGGCGAAAAGGGGAAGCGATGTCAATGTCAGGGCGGAGCCAAAAATCACGTCATTGTTCTTCCGGACGCGGATATGCAGATGGCGACGCAGATCATCAGCGACAGTGCGTTCGGATGCGCCGGCCAGCGCTGCCTGGCGGTATCGGTTGCTGTCACGATCGGCGAAGCGCAGAAGACATTTCGAGATTCGATTACAGAATCTGCTGCCAGCTTGAAGGTCGGTAACGGGCTTGATGCCGGGGTGCAGATGGGCCCCGTCATTACAAAGGAAAGCAAGAACCGGATTGAATCGCTGATCGGCGCTGGCGAAAAGCAAGGGGCGAAAGTTCTGCTCGACGGGCGCAACTCGAAAATCCCCAGCTACGAATCCGGAAATTTTGTAAAGCCGACAATTCTTGATGGCGTGCCTGCTACGAGCGAGTTGGCTGACACGGAAATCTTCGGTCCAGTACTAAGCCTGATTCACGCGAATGACATGGATGAAGCGCTGGCATTTCTGGAACGCAGCGCCTATGGCAACCAGGCATCGCTCTTTACGTCGAGCGGAGCGGCCGCACGGCGCTTCCGGTACGAAGCTCCGGCCGGAAATATCGGCATCAATATTGGAGTCGCCGCTCCCATGGCCTATTTCCCCTTCAGCGGATGGAAGAATAGCTTTTTCGGCGATCTGCACGGACAGGGGCGAGACGCGATTGAGTTTTATACTGATAAGAAGGTTGTGATCGAGCGCTGGGCGAAAGAACACAGCCGGAAATTTTAGAAGGCATTGGGTGATTGAATTATGTAATTGTGTGATCGAAGTTCGTACCTTGTTTTTCAATCACTCAATTACTTGGTCACCCGATCAGCAAATATCTGCGATCTTTTGGCACTGAATACTGAGGTCATAAATGACTACTACACTTAGCACTCCCACGATGACTGGCCAGGAAATGGTCGATCTCACGAAGAAGCACACCCTATTCGAATGGTCGGCACAATCTAAGGTCGATCCCATTCCGGTCGCGCGTGCGAAGGGCATCTACTTTTGGACACCCGAGGGCAAGCGCTTCATCGACTTCAATAGCCAACTCATGTCCGTGAACATCGGCCACGGTGACGAGCGTGTCATTCAAGCGATCAAAGAGCAGGCAGAAACGCTGGCTTACGCTAATCCGTTCATGGCGCACGAGCCACGAGCCCGACTTGGAGCCAAGCTCGCCGAGATCGCACCCGGCGATATCGACACATTCTTCTTCACCAATGGCGGCGCCGAGGCCAACGAAAACGCGATCAAACTGGCGCGTTTCTTCACGGGACGTCACAAAATCATGGCGCGGTACCGGTCGTATCATGGCGCGACGGCGGGAAGCATTACGCTGACGGGCGATCCGCGCCGATGGGCCGCCGAACCCGGCATTCCGGGAGTGGTGCGTGTGCTGGATCCATATCATGGCATCGAGCGGGGATGGGATTCCGCGGAAGAGTCGCTGGCTATGATTGAGGAAGTCATTCAACTCGAAGGCGCGCACACGATCGCGGCCTTCATTCTCGAAAGTGTCGTCGGGACGAACGGCATTTTGATCCCGCCGGACGGATACATGCAGGGTGTGCGGAAGCTGTGCGATAAGTATGGCATCCTGATGATCGCCGATGAAGTGATGGCGGGATTTGGCCGCACGGGCGAGTGGTTCGCCATCGATCACTGGAAAGTGGTGCCCGACCTGATCTGCATGGCGAAGGGCCTGACCAGCAGCTATCTTCCCCTCGGCTGCGTGGGGATGCGGCATCACATTGCGCAGCACTTCCAGGACAAAGTGTTCTACGGAGGCCTCACGTATAACAGCCATCCCATGGGATGTGCAACGGCTCTTGCGACCATCCGCGTGTATGAAGAAGATCGTTTGATCGAGAACACGCGCAACATGGGTGCAATCCTCAAGGAATGGGGCGTCGAGATGCAGAAGAAGCATCCGTCGGTTGGAGCAATGCGTTCGATTGGGCTTTTCGGAATTTTCGAACTAGTGCGCAGCCGCAAAACGATGCAGCCGATGGCTCCGTTCAATGGCGCGTCGGAAGAGATGACGGCGCTTGCCCGCTTCTTCCGCGAGCAAGGGCTCTATACGCTTGTCCGTTGGAACACGTTCTTTACCAATCCGCCACTGTGCATTAATGAACAGCAACTGCGGGAGGCATTCGCCATTATCGACAAAGGCCTCGAGATAACCGATAGGGCGGTAAAGGACTGATTGATTTAAATTCTCCTTGAGGGTTGCCCCGCACAGGCTTGGCTTGTGCGGGGATTTTTGTGTCTGGGGATCGGTTGTTCCTAGGTCGTCATGGACCTCGTTGATACCTCGGCGGTGAATGTTAGCCTGGCCTACATTGCGGGAAAGTTTCCGCTTCCGTCGATGAAGCCACATGGGTTCTGACCGCGTACCTGGTTGCAAGCTTCTCGAACAACGTGGCTTGGTATAGGATGGCCTGGAAACATGGTTGAATTTCGGAAACGTCCATTCGCCGTGACGATCGTTGCGTGGCTCTATATTGCCGTGGGCTTGATCGGATTCATCGCTCACTTCCGGGAGTCGATGGCGAGCTGGCATGAGGGTATTTGGATTGAACTAACCGAAGTTCTTGCTCTGCTTGGAGGAGTGTTTCTTCTGCGTGGCAGAAATTGGGCGCGCTGGCTGGCGGTCGCCTGGATTGCCTTTCACGTTGTTCTGAGTGTCGGTCAACCGGGTCCGCTAGCGGCTCATGCTGCGTTATGCGCCCTGTTCGCGTGGATCCTATTCCGTCCTGAGTCGGCGCAGTATTTCCGACGAGCCCGAGAGCAGTGCTGACAGCGGGGTGACGGACTACGCCAAAATCGATGTACCAGTTTGCAGCAAATCACTTCGCAAGGCGATTGTATTTTTTCAGGACCTCACGCAACCTGTCGTGCGGCAGCGCGATGACAACATGATCGTCGATGCCCTTCATGGTTTCCGCAGCGACCATGGCGTTAATTACGGCCTCTTCTGTAGCCTGCACGGTCGCCAGAAAAATTGGATCGAGGGAATCATTGGGCAGCATGGTGAGATGGTGCAGGCCATGGCTGCCATCCGCCCCAGGATTGGCCGTGGAGAACGCAAGGAAGATGTCTCCAGAACCGTCGCCGGAGTAGCTGCCGTCGCGTCCGAGGCCAAGCGAAACCTTGCGGGCAACCCGCTTGAGTTGCGTAGGAATGAGGGGCGCGTCGGTGGCAACGATAACGATGATCGATCCGGTATCGCTGCCGTACGCGGGATGCTCAGGAATCTCTTTGCCGACGGGAACGCCGGCGATGCGGAGTTGATCGCGGCGACCATAATTGCACTGCACGAGTACCCCGACGGTGTAGCCGCCCTCCTTAGCGTCGAGCACACGGGATGAGGTGCCAATGCCTCCCTTGAATTCGTTGCAGATCATTCCGGTGCCTCCGCCAACATTGCCCTCTTCGACTGGACCAGAGCGTGCGGTATCGAGCGCATGCCAGGCATCCTCGGGCTTCACATGGAATCCATTGATGTCATTGAGCCATCCGTCCCAGGTTTCGGCGACGACGGGCAACGACCACCAGTAGCCTTCCATATCAGGCGTGCCGTGCTTGACCTTCCACGCAATCACGGCGTCGCGCACAACGCCGACGCTATGAGTGTTGGTGATCATGATGGGCCCGTTGAGAAATCCGGAGTCATTTACCCAAGTAGTGCCGGTCATCTCTCCGTTGCCGTTCAGGGTGAACCATGCCGCGAACACAGCGTCATTGCTGGCCTTTCCACGAGAATGGATGGCGGTAACGCCGGTGCGCACCGGTCCTTTTCCGATAACCAGTTTGCCCTCGCCCGAAATGAGAGTCGTATTGCCGACTTCGACGCCTTTGACGTCGGTGATGGCATTGTATTGGCCGGTCGTTCCATCGAAGGGAACTCCCAAATCGCGAGCACGAGGTTTGGTTTGGGCGGCAGTAATTACAGTAAGTGAAAAGGCTACGGTGGCGATCGAAAGTATCCGATTGAGGGGCATAGTGCTCCTGGGGGTTCCTGAAGAGTTTACGACAGCCGTGAACGCAGGAGCGTGTCTATTTCGAGGTACTAGAGTTCACGGCGGCCTTCCATCGCTTTCAGCATCGTGATCTCGTCGGTGTACTCGATATCGCTGCCGACCGGGATGCCCATCGCGATACGAGTGATTCTTATCCCCGTCCGGCGTAATTGCTGAGACAAGTACGTCGCAGTGGCTTCGCCCTCTACGGTGGGATTCGTTGCGAGGATGACTTCGTCGACATCTCCGGAATCCACGCGAGAGATGAGATTGCTAATGCGAAGCTGCTCCGGGCCAACTCCGTGCAAGGGAGATATGGCTCCGTGGAGGACGTGGAAGACTCCGTTGAAGTGCTTGGTCTTTTCGATGGCGGCGATGTTTGTAGGTTCCTCGACGACGCAGACGAGGCGCTGGTTGCGGGTTGGACTGCTGCAGTAGGCGCATGGATCCACGTCGGTTACGTTGTTGCAAACCGAGCACAGGCGCAGGTTGGCCTTGACGTCTCGGACAGCGGTAGCGAGCGCTTCGGCATCGTCGTCGCTGGAGCGGAGAATATGAAAGGCCAAGCGTTGCGCGCTCTTACTTCCAATGCCGGGGAGCTTCTTGAGTTCCTCGATCAAGCGCGACATGGGTTCGGCGAACTTGGACATGGGAGTTGAGTAAATGGACAGTTTTTGTTATTGGGTAATTGGAAATCAGTCTGGTGAATATTGTATCTGCTTCCACACTGAAGTTATTCATTTCAACTATGAGGCGATCGTTCAGTTGTGTTCCGGTAGCGTGTATTCGAAGTTGTAGCTGTGCTTGCCATCGGGAGCGATGCTTATCTTCATCGTGCCTGCAATTCCAGCGAGCTGGCTGGTTCCGGAATCGGGAACGACCGTGACGCTCATGCTGGGATGGCCCTGCGTCATCGTCCCGGTATGCTGGAGGGTAAACGATCCGTGCCGACCGTCGAGGGTTCCGGTAACACGTTCGATGGCCACGTAGGCGCCGGAGCCTTTGACGTCCGTGCCGGCTGAAAGCATCTGCCCCTTACCTTCGCCTTCCAGGCCGCCCTTGTATTGTTTATCGAGCAAGAAACGACCGACAGTTGACGTCTGGGTGGAATTGTCTTGTGGCGATATCTTTACGTCGAACAATCCAGTGGCGTGATGCATGCGGACCTCTTTCGGTGATTGCGCAGAGGCGAGGAGTGGGAGAAGAAAGAAGATTGCGATCAGACGCATGTTTGTGAGTACCAGCATTGAGTACGGCAAAAGTCTAGCAGCAAATCGCCGCTGGGATTATTACATCCCGGGAATCCCCATGCCTCCGAGCATACCGCCGACGGTCGATTGCATCTGGGCATCTACTTTACGAGCAGCCTCGTTGACGGCGGCCAGGACGAGGTCCTGCAGCATTTCGACATCACCGCTCTTGACCGCTTCGGGATCGATGCGCAAGCTAAGTAGTTGCTTGCGGCCGTCCATTTTGGCTGTTACAGTGCCTCCGCCGGACGATGCCTCGACGACAGTCTCCTGCATTTTCTTCTGCAGAGCTTCGTATTGCGATTTGGCCTTGGCCATTAAATCTTGAAGATTGAATCCGCCCATAAGATTGTGCAATTGAGGAATTTTGTAATTTAGTGATTTGAAATGGGAATCCGCCGATCAGTATGGAACTTTGCTATGTCTCCCATTCAAGAATTACAAACTTCCCCAAATACGATTCCTTTCAGCGCTTCTCGCGGTAGTCGATAACAGTACGAATTTCTGCGCCAAATTTTTCGCGCATGCGGCGGACGACCGGATCCTGCTCCGCTCGTCCGCGGCCGCCAGGACCACCGTTCAGTTTGGGGGCGGCGTTGCGCTTCTCCAGTTCGGCTACGTTCGCCCCGGGAATGACTTTTAATTTGATGGCACGCCCGAGAACTCCGCTGGCGGAGGCGATGGCAAGCCGTTTGGCTTCTGCACCGAGTGACATGTCTACGATCGTTTGCGATTCGGCGATTCTGATGACGAGTTCGTTGCCATGCACGCTCCACTCCCCGCTTTCCAGCATCGACGCGAGGATACGCTGGTTACCTTCAACAAGCGCTTGTAGAACGGCCGATTGCAGCAAAGTTATGTCATCTAGGGCGGGCTGAGATTGCGGTTCGATTGCTGTTGCGGATGCTGGGTAATGTACTCGATCTTTCTGCTCGGAGTCAGCAACGGCCACAGGCACGGAAACCGGGTCCCGAACCGGCGCAACCGATCCCATCACTACAGGGGGCGCGGTAGTCGCTCCAGCAACGATGCGAGGGCCAGGGACGGGAACGGGATCGACGGTCGCTTCCTGCCGAGGCGTGCCTTTACGGGCCGAATCAGCAGCGAATGGTGACACGTAGTTCGAGCGTGCCGGCGGCTCGTTGCGGCGTGGTTCGGGTGATCCGCCGACAATGGAGGGACGCGCTGTGGGTTTTACGTTCGAACCGTCCTGCGGTGCTGATACGACGACTGCATTGCTCAGCAATTGCTCCATCGGAAGCAACCGCTGGGCGTGTGCCATCTTCAATAGCCCGAGTTCGAGATGGAATCGCTGTTCCTGTTTGTAACCCAACTCGGAGTGCGTGCGCAGCATGATCTGCAGATGACGGGCAAGGTCTTCTTCGCTGAAGAGATCGGCGACGCGGCCGACCCGTTCGCGCTCCTCGGCGGAAATTTGCAATAGTGGAGAATCTTTGCCGGCAATTTTGGCGACAGTCGAGTTCCGCAGAAAACGCACAAGTTGTCGGGTAAAGTGAGTCGGACTGTGTCCTTCGCTGATCAAGTGATCGACTTGCCGTAGAATTTCGTCGCTCTTGCTCGCGGCGACGGCCTTCATGAGCTCTTCGAGAAGATGTGCGGGAGCGGCCCCAACGAGATTACGAACGGCGTCGGCGGTGAGCTTTCCGCTTGACGAGGCAATCGCCTGATCAAGGATGGAGAGAGCGTCACGCATGGAGCCATCCCCAGCTTCAGCGAGCAGAGCCAGCGCATCGTCGTCGGCCTGGATCTTTTCCCGGCCAACGAGATCGGTCAACTGGCCGACGATGTCGTCGAACTTGACCGCACGAAAACTGAAGTGCTGGCAGCGCGAGCGAATGGTTTGGGGAATATCTTCCGGTTGCGTGGTGGCGAGCATGAAGACAATGTG
>DAIDGW010000153.1 GCA_027452245.1 Acidobacteriaceae bacterium | reverse complement strand
GACTCGGCAGTTTTGTGCTTCGACGTAGTCTCGGACTTTGGCTACGAGTTCTCCCGGAGACATTTCCGCCGGATCCACTCTTTCAATGTGAACCATACCCTTGTCGAGTTGCGAAATTATGTCCATCCCGAGGCCGACAGCACGCGTGATGAGAGTTTGAGGACCTTCTTCAAAGGTGAACAGTGCCGCCTTTTCGCCGCGCTGGGCAGCGCTGACAGCCCAATGCACGGCAATCGTGGTCTTGCCGCATCCTGCGGGACCGACAAGCAAGGTGCTGGTGCCGCGATCCAGGCCTCCCCCCGTCAGGGCATCCAGTTGTGCGATGCCGCTGGGCACAGTGTCCGGTGGACGTGCATTTCGCGAATCAGCCGCCACCAGCCGCGGAAACACCACCACGCCGCCGGTCACGATCGTGTAATCGTGGGTACCCTCGCGGTACGGCATGCCGCGTAGTTTCAAGATTTCAAGGTGACGTCGAGTCTTTCCATAATCTCGGGGCGATTTACTGAGATTGATGACTCCGTGAACGATGCTGTGCAGTTGCAGGTCAGCGTCCCGCGAGGTGCGGTCGTCCAGCAACAGCACGGTGCACTTCTGATCCGCCATCACATCTTTGAGCGAAAGAATCTGGCGGCGGTAGCGCAGAGGATCCCGCGCCAGCATGCGCAACTCCGACAAAGCGTCAATCACGAGGCGATCCGGTTGCACCCGGCGCACTTCCTTCACGATGCGCTGCATGCGGTCGTTGAGTTCCACTTCGGCAGGATGGAAGACCGTATATTGCTCTTCCGGATTGAGATCATCTTCGTTGGGAAGCAATTCGAGGATCTCGACGCCGTCGATCGACAACCCGTGCTGTGAGGCAGCGTATCGCAGGTCCTCTTCCGATTCCGAAAGCGTCAGATAGAGCGCACGTTCCTTGTTCTTCAATCCTTTAGCGACGAATTGCAGGGCCAGTGTGGTCTTGCCGGCGCCCGGATCGCCTTCCAGCAAATAAAGATGTCCGGCGGGCAGGCCTCCGCGCAGCACTTCGTCAAATCCCTCGCATCCAGTGCTGATGAGATCGGTCGCGTGATGATTCTGTTGTAGATCGTTCGCGGCTAGTGGCATCCCCTCCCCTTTGCGAGTCTTACGAAGCACCCAGAAACGAACCCGTGACAAAACCTTTGGAACCCGTCCTGCCCCGGTAAACCCATGAGACAAGACGGCTTGCCGCTGCGCGGTTGTCTCCGTCATCAAGAATGTCGCTTCTTGCGGAGGCCCTGCCATCGGTATTTTTGCCGAGGACCTCTGCGGAATTTCCTGTATTCGCAATGGATTACGAGCTGCATCCACCTGAAAATGGAAGGAATCCCTTCCACAGGACCAAACGTTTTCAACAGCGCTGTGGAAAATTCTGTGGGAAAGCCGCAAACTATTCCGCTAAACCGTTGTAATCCTGACCGGTTCAACGTTTTGCACTGCTCCGAGTGCTGGCACTCATGTGCCACTCTGATAGACCATTTAAGAGACATGGTGAACTCGAAAGTTCGGCTCGACAAACTCCTGGTTGATCGCGGCCTGACGCAGTCGCGGGAGCGCGCGCAGGCGATGATCCTTGCCGGAAAGGTTCTGGTCAATGAACAGAAGGTTGAGAAGGCAGGCATGCTGGTCGAGACCGATTCTGATATTCGGCTGCTCGGTGAAGATTTGAAGTACGTCAGCCGCGGCGGTCTGAAGCTGGAGCGGGCGCTGGAATATTGGAAAATTGATTTGCAGGGAAAACTCTGCGCCGACGTCGGCGCCTCCACCGGAGGCTTCACTGACTGCATGTTGCAACACTATGCCGCACGCGTCATTGCCATTGATACCGGATACGGGCAGATCAGTATGAAGCTGCGTCAGGATCCGCGAGTACGCATCCTCGAGAAGACCAACGCACGCTATCTTCGACGCGAGATGGTGAACGAGCCGGTTCAGTTCGTAGCCATGGATGTTTCCTTCATCTCCGCCACGCTGGTGCTTCCGGCTGTGGTGGAAGCCTGTTTCCCTGAATCCGAGGCGCAGAGAGTCGGCTGTGAAATGGTGATTCTGGTAAAACCTCAATTTGAGGTGGGAAGGGAACAGGTGGGCAAAGGCGGCATCGTTCGCGATGAAGCCGCGCAACTGGCTGCCGTCGACAAGGTAAAGAGAGCCCTCTCCGATCTGGGCTTTTCACATATAGACTTCGTCGAATCGCCCATATTGGGCGCCGAAGGGAACCGTGAATTTCTTCTCCGCGGCACGTACTAAACGCGGCTGTGCGATCTTCAGCATTTAGCCAAATTCTGTACAATCGTGTTTATCGCATGGGAAGCCCGCAAGCATCCTCCTCGAAAATCGTGGCCATCATTGCGCGGCCGGACCGTCCCGAAGTCGGGAAGATCATGCCCGGACTTCTGAAGTGGCTTGCCGATCACGGCTACCAATGCATCGTCGATGAATTTTCCTCGCAGTACATGGATGGAGCCAAGGTAGTTCCCCGCGCAGACATGGCCCAGCATCCTTTGAGCTTCGTCATTGTTCTCGGCGGGGATGGAACGCTGCTCTCGGCCGCACGGGCCACGGCCCCTGTGGACGTCCCACTGTTGGGGGTCAACCTCGGCCTGTTGGGTTTTCTGACCGAAGTGCCATTGTCTTCGCTCTACCCGATGCTTGAGGCCATCATCCGCGGCGAAGCCCGCATCGAGCGCCGCGCACTCATGGAATGCGAGCTTTGGCGGGACGGGCACGCATTCGGGAAATATCTGGTCTTCAATGACGCCGTGGTCAATAAGACAACCCTGGCGCGGCTCAATCATTACGAACTCTACGTGGACAATTTGTTCGTCTCCAGCTACCGCGCGGATGGAATCATCGTCGCTACTCCGACCGGATCGACCGCTTATTCGCTCTCCGCCGGCGGTCCGATTCTGATGCCCATCGTCGAGGCGTTCGTGATCACGCCGGTGTCGCCGCATTCTCTGAGCCATCGTCCGCTGATCGTGCCCGATTCATCGCAGATTGAAATCCGCCTGCACAGCGAGGAGGAAGTTGCTTATCTCAGCCTGGACGGCCAGCCGGGAGTAGATTTGCGGGACGGCGACCTGGTGCGCTGCCGCCGGTCCGGACATAAAGTTTCGTTGTTCAAGCTGGGAACAGATTTTTTCCAGGTGATGCGCACCAAGCTCAAGTGGGGCGAGAGCTAGGCTAGGCTTACAATTCTGCGCGCATTAAGTCTGATACCTTCTCCCGCCGCCGGATCACTTTTACCGATTTCCCTGTCACCAGAATTTCAGCCGGCCGCG
>DAIDGW010000152.1 GCA_027452245.1 Acidobacteriaceae bacterium | reverse complement strand
ATGACGGTCGGCTTCGCCGGACTGGGGGCCACGAGACTGTCCCATATCGGCGCGAACGGCGCCCCCGAAGGGGACGAGTTTGTGAATGTCGGCTCCCATGGCGTCGGCGATGCGGACAATCATTTCGAAGTCCGATTTCGTGCCGGTTACTTCGCCAGCCTTCTTCACCAGTTGCACATCGCCACAAGTGTTGGTGAACGATCCTTCTTTCTCGTACGCGTTGGCAGCGGGAAGGACGACGTCGGCGATGGTTGCGGTCTCGGTCAGGAACATGTCCTGCACGACGACGAAGCTCTTGGAGAACGTGAACGGGTCGATGTTGAAGCGGCCAATCGGATTCGATCCAACGACGTAGAGCGCCTTCAATTTGCCAGCTCTCGCGGCTTCGACCATTCCGTTGCGATCGAGGCCTGGGGTCTGCGGAATGCTGCCCCACTCTTCATGGAAGGCGCTGTTGCCGGAAGTCGGATGATAGCCAGGGAGCAGGTCGGGGTAGAGTCCCATGTCGGCGGCGCCGCGGGAATTTGCGTAGTCCCCGAGACAGATGAATTTGGCTCCGGGAATCGCCGAACCGAACTTGACGAGACTGGCGATGGCGCTGCCGCGGAGTTCGGATCCGAAGATAATGACGAGATTCTGCTCGCCACGAAGCTTGTCGCGAAGGGCGGTCCAATCGCCGGAGTTTGCGCTCTTGAGAGCGGCCTCGTCGCCAGCGAGAAAGGCGGCAGCATTCGCTTCTATGCCCGCTGGAATCTGGGTGAAGCTGGTGGCCTGCCGATGCAGCTTAATGTGCTTTGAATTGATGACGTACAGCCGCGCGCGGCGCAGGCGCACGTTGTTGCGAATCTGCCAGGCGAGCAGGGGATGCTGCTCGGTGGGATCGTTGCCGATCAGCAGAATCGCCGGTGCACTGGCGACTTCGGCCATGCTGGCTGTGGCGTCTTTCTTGCCGCGCAGCGCAGCCGCAAAAGCAGGGAAGTCGGCGGTACGATGATGATCGACGTTGTTGGTCTTGAGCACCGTGCGCGCGAATTTCGAGAGCAGATACGCTTCCTCGTTGGGAGTGCGATTCGAGCCGAGGACGCCGATGGCCTGTCCGCCTTCAGTGTCGCGCACTTGACTGAATTCTTTTCCGATAAATTCGAAGGCTTCTTCCCATGTGGAGGGAGTCAGACGACCATTCTTGCGGATCAGAGGCTGCTTGATGCGGTCTTCGTTGCCGGCAAAGTCGAAGGCGTATCGTCCCTTGATGCAGAGGAAGTCGCCGTTGGTGCCGCTCTTGTCGCGATTGTCCCCGCGGACGATTTCCATGCCAGTATCGTCGCGGCGTACACCCAGCGTGGTCTTACAGCCATCGCCGCAATGAGTGCAGATAGTGCCGACGTGCTTCATCTCCCACGGACGGGTCTTATAACGGTAGGCACCCGAGGTGAGCGCGCCGACCGGGCAGATGTCGATGCACATGCCGCACTCTTCGCACTCGAGATGGTCCTCTTTATTAGGAGCGATGATGGAAGAGACGCCGCGGTTCTGGACGCCGAGCGCCCAGACGTCCATGCCTTCTCCGCAGACCCGCACGCAGCGGTAGCAGAGGATGCAGCGGGGACGATCGAAGTAGACCACCGGCGACCACTGCTGTTCTTCGCGGTGATTCTTGGGCTCGATGAATTTCGATTCAGCCGCGCCGTAGGAAAATGTCATGTCCTGCAGTTCGCACTCGCCGCCGGCGTCGCAGACGGGGCAATCCAGCGGATGGTTGCCGAGTACCAGTTCGAGCATCGCCTTGCGGGCCTGACGGATTTCATCAGAATCGGTGGTGACGACCATCCCTTCGCTGATGACCGTGGTGCATCCAGTCTGGAGCTTGGGCATCTTCTCGATCTTGACCAGGCACATACGGCATGCGCCCTGCAGAGAGAGGTTGGGGTAATAGCAGAACGAAGGCACCTCGATGCCGGCCTTCTTGCAGGCCTCAAGGAGCAGCGTGCCCGCAGGAGCGGCGACCTTCTTGCCGTCGACGGTGAGATTTACGTCAGCCATGAATTTTTTTCGATTTTGCCATCGGGCCGTTCGGTGTTTAGAAAACTGAGGACTTCCAATCGCTCAATCACTAAATCACGCAATGACTTAATTCCTTCAGTGTGCCATCGCCGCTTCTGGCTCACGTGCTCCCGCCGGTTCGAAGGGGCACGGTTTGCCGTCCAGATGGTCCTCAAACTCTTTTCTAAACTTCTTCACGAAAGCGATGGTCGGCATGGCGGCGGCGTCGCCCAACGGGCAGAACGTCCGGCCGAGCATGTTTTCCGACAGGTACTGCATGTTGTCGATATCTTTGATCACGCCGCCGCCGGAGTGGAACCGGATCAGCGTCTTCTTCAGCCAGTCCGTCCCTTCGCGGCACGGGATGCACCATCCGCAACTTTCGTGCTGATAGAACTTCATCGTCCGCAGAGCGAATTTCACGATGCATTGCGCGTCATCAAGGACGACTACGCCTCCGGAGCCGAGCATCGATCCAGCTTTCATCAGCGAATCGAAATCCATCGGGACATCGATCTCGTTCGGCAGCAGGCAGGGGGTGGATGATCCGCCGGGAACAACAGCCTTGAGCTGCCGGCCATTGGGAATTCCCCCGCCCACGTCGTAGATCATCTTCTTCAGGTTGTAGCCCATGGGCAACTCGTAGACGCCGGGCCTGGCCAGATTGCCGCTCAGGCAGAACAGGCGTGTGCCACCGTTTTTTGGGGTGCCCAGTTTCGCGTACCAGTCGGCGCCGCCCAGCATGATATGCGGAACGCTGGCCAGCGTCTCGGCATTATTGATGACGGTCGGCCCGCCCCACAGGCCGACAACGGCCGGGAATGGGGGGCGGATGCGGGGAATGCCACGCTTACCCTCGAGCGACTCCATCAGAGCCGATTCTTCACCAACTTCATAGGCTCCGGCGCCGCCGTGCCAATAGATGTCGAGATCGCGTCCGCTGCCGAAGATATTTTTCCCGATGAAGCCGCGGGCATAGGCGTCGGCGATCGCCTTCTGCATGATGATGGACAAATATCTGTACTCGCCACGGATGTAGATATATCCGCTCTTGGCGCCGACGGCGAGAGCAGCGATCATCACGCCTTCGATGACCGAGTGAGGATCATGCTCAAAAATCAGGCGGTCTTTGCAGGTGCCGGGCTCGCTTTCGTCGCCGTTGCAGAGGACGTATTTCGGTTTGGCCGATTGCTTGGGAACGAACGACCACTTCATGCCGGTCGAGAATCCAGCGCCGCCGCGTCCGCGCAGCCCGGAATTTTTGACCTCGTTGACGATGGCGTCGGGTTCCATGGCGACGGCTTTTTGCAATGCCTTATAGCCGTCCAGTTCCATGTAGCGGTCGAGATTGGCCGCGCCCTGGCCGAAACGCCTTGAGACGACTTTTACCTCGTCGGGATGGGAAACCAAGTCAGCCATGGAATTGCTAGATTATTGCATTCCCTTCTTCTGATACTCGTCGAGAACCTTGTCCATTTTCTCGGGCGTGAGGTTCTCGTGATAATCGTAATTCACCTGCGCGGCAGGAGCCCAACTGCACGCGCCGATACATTCCACTTCTTCGAGCGAAAACATGCCATCGGCGGTGGTGCCCTTATGGCCAATTCCTAACTTGTTCTTGCAGTGATGCAGGATCTGCTCTCCTCCCCGGACCAGGCAGCTGATGTTGGTGCAAACCTGCACGTTGTACTTGCCGCGCGGCTTGGTGGTCAGCATGGAGTAGTAGCTGATCACGTTGCGGACATCGAGTTCGGTCAGTTCCAGCCGGCCGGCAATTTCGGAGATAACCTCGTCGCTGAGGAATCCCACTTCGTCCTGCGCGTAGAGCAGGGTAGGGACCAGAGCCGAGCGCTTGGTCGGATAATGCGTGACCATCTGCGAGAATCGAGTTTCGAATTCTTCCGAGAACTTCATAGAAAATTTGGTAATTGGGTAATTGGTAATTTTGTAATTTGAACCCAACAGCCGCTTTTCAATTGCCGAATTACAAAATTGCCCGATTACAAATTCCGTCAGCGGTCGATCTCTCCCAGCACGATGTCGATGCTGCCGATGGCGGCGACTACGTCGGCCAGCAGGCGCCCTTCGCACATCGTCGGAAGCGTCTGCAGATTGGCCAGACAGGCCGAGCGCATATGCACGCGGTACGGCTTCGATGTGCCGTCGCTGACGATGTAATATCCCATCTCGCCGCGCGGTGATTCGACCGCCTGGTAAACCTCGCCCGCCGGAACCTGGAAGCCTTCGGTAATGATCTTAAAGTGATAGATGAGCGACTCCATCTGAGTCTTCATCTTTTCGCGGTCGGGCAGGACGACCTTCGGCGCGTCCGCCTTGATCGGGCCTTCAGGCATGCCGTCGAGTGCCTGGCGCACGATGCCGATCGACTCGCGCAATTCCTGCACGCGGCACATGTATCGGGCAAACACGTCGCCTTCTTTGGCTACTGGCACGCGGAACTGAAACTTCTCGTAGCTCGAATAGGGCATGTCGCGGCGGAGGTCGAAATCGACGCCGCTGCCGCGCATGGTTGGGCCACTCGCTCCCAAAGCGATTGCGTCTTCTGCGGTGATTGTGGCGACGCCCTTGGTGCGCAGCCCCCAGATGGGATTCCCGGTCAGAAGGTTCTCGTATTCATCCACGCGCTCGGGGAAATACCCGGCAAAGTCGCGCACGCGATCGAAGAATCCGAGAGGCGGTTCCAGCGAGACACCCCCGACCCGGAAGTACGAGGTCATCATGCGCTGGCCGCTGAGCATTTCGAACATCTTCAGGACCTCTTCGCGCTCGCGGAAGCAATACAAGAAGACTGTCATCGCACCGATGTCCATGGCGTGCGTGCCCAGCCAGACCAGGTGCGAGTTGATGCGCGTCATCTCGTTCATGAGCACGCGCATCCATTGCGCTTTGGGCGGAATCTCCAGGCCCAGCAACTTCTCCACGGCCAACACGTAGCAGAGATTGTTGGTCATGGGGCAGAGATAATCGATGCGGTCGGTCAGCGGAACGACTTGCTGGTAGAACTTGGCCTCGCAGGTTTTCTCGATCCCGGTGTGGAGATAGCCGATATCGGGCATGATGCGCACGATATTTTCGCCATCGATCTCCAGCAGGACGCGAAGCACGCCGTGGGTGGACGGGTGCTGCGGGCCCATGTTCAGGATCATGGTGCGATCCTGGCCGGGTTCCAGGACTGGGGTCGGGGTCAGATGCGCCATTTAGCGGTAACCCTCCACCGGATAATCTTTGCGCAAGGGGTGGCCTTCCCAATTTTCCGGCATCTGGATGCGGCGCAGGTAAGGATGCCCGGAGAAGCGGATGCCAAATAGATCGAATACTTCCCGCTCAAAAAAGTTGGCTCCCGGCCAGACCGGAACGACGGAATCTACCACCGGGCTGGCGCCCTCCAGCCGGACTTTCAGGCGAACCCGCTCCTTTTTGGGAATGGAGAGCAGGCTGTAAACGACTTCGAAGCGCGGTTCGGACGGAAACCAGTCCACGCAAGTGACGTCAGACAGGAAGTTGAAGGCACAGCCGGGATCGTCGCGCAGCAGGGCGCAGGCTTCGCGGATCGCCGAACGATCGACATAGATCGTCATTTCATCCCTGTCGTATTTGACGCCCTGCACGGAGGATGGATTCCAACTGAGCAGGCGCGCAATGGCAGGGTGGGATTTCAACTGCTCGATGTCGGTGATCGCGGGAGCCAAAGGCACTTAAAAGTCCCCCCGCTTCATCGAGGCCGCACCCCAGTCAAGTACTCCCTTTTTCCATATATAGAAGAAGCCGACGAGGAAAATGGCGATGTATACCAGCATCTCCCACAGTCCGAAAAGCCCCTGGCCAAGGTTTTTCAGGTCACGAAGGATCACGGCCCAGGGATAGATGAAAACGGCTTCCACGTCGAACAGAATGAATAGCATGGCGACCAGGTAGAACTTGACTGAGAAGCGCTGGCGCGAGTCTCCCACCGGGGTCATACCGCATTCATAAGGAGAAAGCTTGGCGCGGGTGGGCTTGCGCGTACCCACCAGCCAGGAAAGCACGATAATGGCAGTCGCAATGCCACCCGCAATCAGCACGTGAATCAAGAAGGGCAGGTATCGGGCGTAGTAATTGTCCGGCATAGTAGGAGCTATATATAATTCGCGCCTAGGATTGCTGAAACACTCTAGAGTATGGGCTGGCCGCGCGGAGTGTCAAGCGAAGCGACGAGAGATTTAGTAATCATGAAATCAGTCGAGGAATTTTGTAAGTGGGTAATCGGGTAATCTGGTAATTGAGAAGCCGGAGCGCCCGCGGTTGGAGTTGGTTGTTAAATTACCAGATTACAAAATTTTCAAATCACCAATTTTTTTATGGTTTTTGGCTTTAATACCGATGTTAAGCACGGCGACACGATCTACCACGTGCAGAGCGAGGCGCGTGAGAGTGAACTGCTGCTGCAGACCCAGGTGTTTGTCCGAGGCCGCTGCATTGGCAAGAAGGCGGTGTCTTATGCCGTCGCCGCGGCGCAGCCGCAATTCAGCGATGCGCAAAAAGAGCAGCAATTGCGCGAGCAGCACCGGCAGGTGCTCGACTCGATTCGGGAAGGGAAGCTGGAATCGATCCTGGACCGGGCTGAGCCGGAGACCCTGGCGCACGTCAAGCAGCTGGACCTGCAATGGCTGAATGCCGAGTCGGTGCACGCCAATCAGAATCTCACCATGCAATTGCGCGTGACCGAAGATGGGGCGGCCGCTTCCGGGGCGAGGCTGACGCTGCGTTTCTCGCGTGTCGATGCGGCGCCGTTCTATACGCAGGCGACCACCGATGCGGGCGGCGGAGCCGAAATCAAGATTGATGTCGACGAACCGGCGCTGGCCGATGCCTCGGTCCTGGTGCAAGCCAATTTCGAAGGACGCACGGCCACAAGAAAGTTCCTGCTGAAGCGCATTGAGTAGCGCTTTATCATCGACCCAATGAAAATTCAGATCAACGGCGAGGACCGCAACTTCGACGCCGCACCCGTGCCCTTCACTCTCTCCGCACTGGTCGAAATGTTGGGGATGAAGTCGGACCGCGTCGCCATCGAAGTCAACCGCGAGATCGTTCCCCGCGAGCAGTGGTCCGAGACCCACCTTTCCGAAGGAGACCGGTTGGAAATCGTGCACTTCGTCGGCGGCGGACGTTACGTATAAGCCTGAGCGCTACTGCACTCCCGTCCCCGTGAGGGTTGCGGTTTGCGGGCTGCCCGCGTCGGTATCGCTCACCATGACCTGCGCGGTCAGCGTGCCTTTCTGTTTGGGGGTGAAAGCGACACTGAAGGTGCAGGAAGCGCCGGAACGCAGGATTGCATCGGTACAGTCGTAATACCTCGAGACGACAAAGTTGCCATCAATGACGGGGTTGATGGCGATGCTTTTAATGGTAATGGAGGTGCTGTTGTAATTGGTAAGCGTGAAGCTCTGCGGCGCGCTGTTCGATCCTATCTTGGTTGCGGGAAAGGTTACGCTGGCGGGCGCAAGCAGAATGTCGGTGCCGGCCCCGGAAAGCGCAATCTCCTGCGGCTTCGTCGAAGCACTGTCAAGGATCTGGATGACCCCGCTTTTTGGCCCGACAGTCTCGGGCGAAAAGCTTACGGTGATGGTGCAGTTTACGCCCGAGGCAAGCTTCTGAGGGCAGGTTGAAGTTTCGCTGAACTCTCCGTCGGCGCGGATGGAATCAATCGCCAGCGGTTTAGCGCTCTCGTTCTTTACGGTGACGGTCTGGGATGCACCGGTGGCGCCCAATAGCTGCGAGCCAAAATTCGGCGAATCGAAAGGCGTGATCGAAACCGTGCCTGTGTTCAGCACCGCGTAGACATAGTCGCCCTCGCTGTCGGCTACGGCTGCGTCAAGTTGATGATCCCCGTTGAAGTCCGCTAAGGCGAGACCTGCCAGTAAGCCCCCAATGGGACCGAAAGTTTCCTCATGGCGAAACGTGCCGTCGCCATTGCCAGGAAAGATATATACTTGGCCAGCGTCAAAGCCACCCACAGCTACCACGTCGGGAATGCCATCGCCGTTCATGTCCCCTACTGCGACCGCCTCGGCGTAGGGGGCCCTATATTGTACCGCCTGTTCGAATGTGCCGTCACCATTTCCAAGTAGAACAGCAACCCCGATTCCTTCAAGCTCGGCCACCACCAGGTCGGTCTTGCCGTTGTTGCGTAGGTCGGCGGCGGCAATAGAGAGGGAGTTGGGTTGAACCACGTAGCTTTGGCCTTGAGAAAATGAGCCGTCCCCCTTTCCCAGCAGGATCTGCACCAAGTCGTAGCTGGGGTATTCTACTATCACAGCCAGGTCCAGATTCTTATCTCCGTTGAAATAACCCGCAGCTAAGGCCAAGGGCAGTCTGCGGTCCGGATAGGTATCGATGCCGGGCTCCTGGAACGTACCATCGCCGTTGCCCAACAGCACAGAAACGCAGGCGCAGGAGGTCGTTCGATCCCCCTGTACTGCGGCCGCAATGTCGAGATTGCCATCACCGTTGAAGTCTCCCAACACTATTCCTACTGCTACTGAAGGTATAGCGTACTTCACAGGAGCCTGGAAGGTGCCGTCGCCCTTGCCGAGAAGGACTGCCACGGTTTCCCCGACATTATCCGCGACGACGAGGTCCGGAATGCCGTCGTGGTTGACGTCGGCTGCGAATATCGCGTTGGCGCCCGTGCCCGGATCGTAAACTACAGGCGACTTAAACGTTCCGTCGCCCCTTCCCAGGTATACCCGGACCGCATTTGGAGCCTCGACGGCCCCAACCGCCATGTCCATAATGCCGTCCCCGTTAAAGTCGGCCGTAACCACACCACTTGCAGACTTTCCAGTGGGGTACTCCGACCGCATCAGCAGTTGCGCGGCGGCAGAGCCGGAACAGATAGCGACAGCGGCCGCTAGGAACAGGGGGACGAGTAGCTTGCCATTTCGATCCATAGTGAACCCTCGAGGGTGTTTGTTCTTTGTGCTGAGGTCAGGTGCCCGAAACTTAGCCGTGCATGAGCTCGGGCACCTGACAAACAAGCTGCCTGCAATTGACTTACGATTGCACTCCCTAATTGCTAGATTTACAGTGCGCTTCCATGTCCGACTCTATCTGATTGGACTCGGGGGGCACTCCGGTGTCAGGATCTGTTCCCTCCGAAACCCCTTCCGGCCCCGCGCAGCTCTCGGTGCCTGTTAGGACAAGAGACGGGTCACCGGTTTTGCTTAGCTTGTCATACCAGTAATAACCCTGAGCGGCTGAGCTATTCGGGCAGTCATTGCCGCCGCAGGTGCTATAGCTTGCGCATAACCACCCATGCTTGGTCAGGCCTTGAGGGAAAGAGAAAACGCCCGTGTACCCAGGGTCGCTTCCGTCCACGATGCTCATACCGGCCCATGCTGCGATCTCCTGCTCGGTGACGCCTGGCGTACCGCAGCCGGGGTGGTTGTTAATACCCGTCCCGGTCCAGTTGTTTATGAAATTCTGGTCGTCCGTGACGTAACCAGCATTATCCGTCCAGCCGCTCGGGAACGCAGTCTGTGTGCCCTGCGTGCAATAAGAATTATCGCCCTGTCCGCAGATTGTTGGTGTGGGCGGGTTGGCGCTGCATCCCGTGTCAATTTGGCTAAGCACGGGGCCGGAGAGCAATTCCACATTCTTGAGATAGCTGGCCCCATACCAGGACATGGCGTACGCGATGGCCGCGGATCCCGCGCTGGAACCCTGAGCGCACGAGGGTGTGTCAGCGCTGAGGAAGGTGTTGCTGATGTAATTCAGCAACGTGGCTGGGCGGCAAGCGGCGGTCAATATGCTTTCATTGGTATTGTCCGCGTATGCCTTTTCCCAGGGCGAGTCCCATTCCAGTAGCACGACCGCATAGCCCGCAGCATAATAATCCTGAGCGTAGCTTGAGTTGTTGTCGGCGTACTCAGAGGGCGATAATCCCGGGCCACCGCTGAAAAGGACGATCGTTCCACTTGGGCCAGGAGGAACCTTGTAGCCGAAAACTGCGTTGATCGAGTCAGTATCTGGGCAGTTGACTGTAGCGTTCCAGCACATCATTCCTTGCAGGAACATGCTGCTGTTGGGAGCTCCGGAACAGGAGAACGGTTCGGGCCCCAGAGTGATTGTGCCGACGGGTAGCGATTGTGCGTGCGCGGAAGGCGTGAATGCAAGCGTGGCGAAGAGAGTCACAAGCAGGCTAAGCAGTGCAGAAAGATGTAGAAGATGTAGAAGACGTGAAGACGTGAAGAAGTGGGGCGACTTCGTAGCATTGGGAAGATTCCTTTCACCGCAAGGGAGGGATTCCCGGTATCGAACCCGGGGCAGTGATTGTAATCACACTTTGCCATCGTTCCGGCTGAAAAGCAATGCTTGTTACGAAAGCCGAACAAGGCAGCGTCCGAAGTTGCAAGTTCTTGCATGGCGCGTCTCAGCGCAACCCCGACAACTCCAGTTTTGCAACTCTCTTACGCGGCCTGGCCCGGCGTCACGCTGTTGGCGGGAGTTTGCGTGCGCGTCCAGGTGTAACGCATGCGGTGAATGACCGTGATGGTTGACAGCACCGCGATCAGCCACAGCACTGGCGCCATCCGGTTGAACAGCGCTCCGATGATGACCAGGACGAGGCGCTCCGGGCGCTCCATGAATCCCACGCGGCAGGAGCCGATCAGCGATTCCGCGCGGGCGCGCGTGTAGCTGACCATGATCGCGCTGATCATCACGAACGCGCTCAACACCACATAGAAGAATCGGTCCCCGCGAGCATAAAACACCAGCAGTCCCAGGAATTGCGAGGCGTCGCTGTAGCGGTCGACCACCGAATCGAAGAACGCTCCGAAGCGCGTCACCCGATTGGTGGCGCGGGCAACCTGCCCATCGACCAGATCAAAAAAGCCAGAAAAGATGATCACCAGACCGGCGTAAAAGAACAGCCGCCGTTGGTTTCCTGCATGCGCCGAGCCGAACAGCACCGCGGCCCAGGTGTTGACCACCAATCCCATAAAGGTCAGAACATTGGGATTGATCCGGGACAGCGCCAGCCACCGGACGATGGTGTCGAGCAACACGCCGCAGGCGCGGCCGAAGGCGCTCGTCCACGAGGCCGACATCAGGCCTGCGCCTCTTCCGGTTCCGCTTCGTCGTGAATCGTGATCAGGCTGATGATCTCCATTTCGCGCTTGCCGTTGGGCGTTACCACCGTTGCTTCCTCGCCGACTTTCTTGTTCAGCAGTGCGCGGCCAATCGGCGAGGTTGTCGAAATCTTTCCGGCCGCCACATCGGATTCTTCGCTGGTCACCAGCTTGTATTCAACTTCTTCGTTCTTCGTATTATCAAATACCTTCACGGTCGAGCCCAGCCCGACTTTGTCTTTGGGAATGTTATTCATGTTGATCAAAGACAAATCGGCCAGCCGTTTGCCAAGCTGGCGGACCCGGGCCTTCACAAACTCCTGCCGCTGCTTCGCCATATGATATTCGGCGTTTTCGCTGAGATCCCCCAGGGCAGCGGCCTTCTTGATCTCTTTCGGCAACTCGTGGATGAGTTCGTGTTCGAGCTGATTGATCTCTTCCTGCAGCTTCTTACGAATTTGGTCAGTCATGGATTACCACAGAACTCTTGGCATTATAACGCCAGTTTGAAACAAGCAATTCAGGGCCGGGACACAGGTCTTGGAGACAGAGTTTATTCCGGTCAGCGAAAAAAGCAGGACAAGGGCGTGCGGTTGTCCTACGCCTGGAACTCCGACGCTTCCGGAAAGCGCAGATTACATTTGGCGAGGGCTTCGGTCAGTACTTCCTCAATCTTGCTCTCCTCGCAGTTGCGCGCCATGGCAAGTTCGCTGACCAGCAGGTAGCGGGCTCTTTCCAGCATCTTCTTTTCCCGGAACGAAAGCGGCTTGGCGGCATGCAGCGCAATCAGGTTCTTCAACACGCCCGCAACTTCCAGAAGGGAACCCGTACGCATGCGTTCGGAATTCTCCCGGAAGCGGTCTTTCCAGTCGCCATTATTCAAGGAGTCAGTAACTGCAAGATGATCAAGCACTTTCTGGATCTCCCCGTTCTTCACCACCCGCCGCAATCCCACACTGGCCACGCTATGGCAAGGCACCATGACCTTCAAACTGCTGGCCTTAATGTGCAAAAGGTAGAATTTCTCGATATTGGCGCCCACGGAGCGGCTGCTGATCTGTTCAATAACTCCAACGCCATGATTAGGATAGACGACCTTATCGCCGATGTGGAAATTCAAGTCACCACTCATAAAGGCACCCAAGAGGAAGGGCTGGTGTTAACGGGGAAGACGTGTAAATCCTACTAACATGCTACTCCCATCACCTGACTAAACGCAAGGCGGACCGCTAGCATTGATCGCCCAGTTATAATCGGGCGGTCCCTGTGACCGATAATCTACGACCTTTGCATCCCGATGACATTCAACCCACTAGACCAGGTCGAATTCTCGGCCTCGATGTCGGGACCAGGCGAATCGGCATTGCCGTTACCGACCCCTTGGGAATCACCGCCCAGGGGCTCGAGACTTTGCAGCGCAAGAATAAACGCCATGATTTTCAACAGCTTCGGCTTCTCATCGAGCAATTCGAAGTAACAGAGATCGTGGTCGGACTGCCTCTCCGCATGAGCGGTGCCGAAGGCACCCAGGCCGAAAAAATGCAGGCCTTCGCCGAGGATTTGCGGAAGCACTTCGGTTTGCCGGTCCACCTTTTCGATGAACGATTGACCTCAGCCGAGGCCAATCGCCTCCTGCGCGAGACGGAATTGTCGATCGAAAAGCGCGGCAAGGCCGTGGATCGCATGGCCGCCATTCTGATTCTGCAGGCATGGATGGAGCGACAGCGGATTTCAGACCTCTGATTCAGGCACTCTACTTGCCCCGCATGGCTCGCCGGTACGCCGCGACATTCTTGTCATGCTCTTCCATGGTCTTTGCGAATTTGTGATGTCCTTGCGCGTCGGCAACGAAGTAAAAATAATCGCTTTGCGCCGGGTGCATCGCGGCCTCCAGTGCGCCGCGTCCCGGATTCCCGATCGGGCCGGGTGGCAATCCCGCATTGCGGTATGTGTTGTAAGGCGATTTGAACTGCATATCGGCATGGTGCAGCGCGCCCTGGTACGTCCCCGCGAGCATTTCGGCATAGATGATGCTCGGGTCGGCATCCAGTGCCATGTTGCGATCGAGTCGGTTGTAGTAAACGCTCGCTACCAGCGGCCGCTCCTCGGGAACTGCAGTTTCTTTTTCCACGATCGACGCCATGGTCACGACCTGATGAACATCAAACCCGGCGTGATCAACTGATGTGGAAGCATCCTGTTTCACCGCGATCAGCGCGGTCGATGACGTAAGTCCAATCTGTCGAGCGACTTGGCGAAACTGCCGGACCATCGCGGCGGCCATTTCATCCATGCTTTGCATGCGATTAAACTCATACGTATCCGGAAAAAGGTAACCTTCGAGAGAGGTGGCGTTTGGGTCCAAATCAGAGACCAAAGTGGTGTCAGATTGGGCCGCTTTGAGGAAGTCCGAAGCCGGACCGAGCCCGGCCGTTTCGACGGCGTGAGCGATCTCAAACATTGTGAAGCCTTCGGGAATTACGACGGTGTGAAAATAGACGTCGCCGTGAACCAGCCGGCGATGGATGTCTTTGATATTGGCGGCATTCTCGAAGCGATATTCGCCCGCCTTGAGCGAACCATGGCGGTGCAGGTAGTGCCAGAAAACAAATACTCTCTCGTTGCGTATGATCCCGGCAGATTTCAATTCGGATGCGATGTGGCGTGTGGAGTATCCAGGGCGCACCAGAATGGTCGCGATACTCGGCGGAGTGACGGGTGTGAGCAGGTTCCAGTAGAACCAGCCGCCCGCGGCCAGCGCTGCAATCGCCAGAATCCCCAGAAAACGTCGCACACATCCCATGATAAGGCTTTCTTTGCGGCTATACCGATACCCAGAAGTCTGTGTCAGAGAGTAATCAGTCGGTCCATGTTCTTCCGAGCAAGACTGGCTGCCGATGGGTCCGGCTAAGCCGTTGAACCTAACCGGCAAATAGGGTTACGCGGGCTTGCATCCTTTGCTGCGCGGTATACTCAAATGATTCGGAGATCATCTTAAACGAATGAGACGTAGGTCGTTTTTATACAGGTTTCTTGTATTCCTGATAGTGCTTCCGACGACTGGATGCCTGTTCCACACCCATTCTGTCCAGGAAAAATTGTGGAAAGAGCCTCTTCTGGAATCCAGCCAGCAGGGGTTGATTTCTGAGATTAACGGCCAGGCCGATCGAATCCATTCTCTGCAAGCCACCGTCGACATTGACGCATCGGCTGGAGGCGTCAAAAAAGGCCAGGTCACCGATTACAAAGAGATCCGCGGATACGTGCTGGCGCGAAAGCCGGCGATGCTGCACATGATCGGACTTATGCCGTTTGTTCGCACGACGGCGTTCGACATGGTCAGCAACGGGCAGACTTTTGAACTCTGGATTCCTCCCAAGAACCGCTTTGTGATGGGCAACAACAAAGTGCAGGCCAAGAATCCGGATAAGCCGATGGAGAACATCCGGCCGAATAACATTTACGACGCGTTATTTATCAACAAAATCGAACCGCCAGAGGTGGCTGTTTTAGAGAACAGCCAGATGGTATTGCACGACAACAAGCATCACACGGTTCTGCAGGACGATTACGAACTGCTCGTGATCCGTATGATCAATGATCGCGATGCGCGGCTTTCCCGCAAGATCGTCTTCAGCCGCATCGACCTGCGCCCGACGCAGCAATTCATTTACAACGACCAGGGTCAGCTTATTACCGAGGCGCAATACGCCGACTACAAACAATACGGTGACATTGTTTTCCCGTCTCGCATGGAGATCTTCCTGCCGCAGGAGGAATACGACTTCAAGATGAACGTCTTGAAGCTGGAATTGAACAAGCATCTTACGGATGATCAATTTACGTTAGCGCAGCCGCCGGGGGCGGAAGTCGTGCATCTGGATCATCCGCAAGCCAGTTCCAATTCGGCCCGAAGTCCAATCATGGAAGTGAAGAATTAGCAAACAGGATCTCGTCCCAAGCAAATATATGGTCAACAAAATGGTGGTGGCCAACCTCGTTCATCGGCCGGTGCGGTCGATGATCAGCATTGCAGCGGTTGCGCTTGAAGTCATCCTCATGCTGCTCATCGTCGGCCTGTGCTATGGAATCATGAACGACGTCAAGAATCGCAATGCGGGCATTGGCGCCGATATTATCGTGCAGCCGCCCGGCTCATCCTTCCTGAGCGGCATCAGCGGAGCCCCGGTTTCTGTCAAGGTTGCCAATGTGATTCAGAAGATGCCGCACGTGAAAGTGGTCAGCCCGGTAGTATGGCAACTCACGGCCGGAGGCGGCCTGGAAATTATCGACGGCATCGAGTTGAAGAGCTTCCAGGAACTGGGAGGACCTTTTCAGTATTTGGCCGGCGGCCCGTTTCGAGGACCGGATGACGTGTTGATCGACGACTTCATCGCGCGCCAGAAGAATTTGAATGTGGGCGACACGACCCCGATCCTCAACCATACATTTCGCGTATCGGGAATTATCGAAAACGGCCGCGGGGCCAGAAAGTTCGTCCCCATTTCCACCATGCAGGACCTGATCGGTGCGCAGGGGAAAGCGTCGGTCTTTTACGTAAAGCTCGATAATCCCGCGAATGCCGACGAGGTGGTGAAAGAAATCAAGGCCCAGCCGGGCATGCAGGACTACTCCGTGCGCACGATTCAGGATTACCTGAGCATGATGACGCCGAGCAATTTGCCGGGATTCCGCCCCTTCATCGGCGTCGTCATCGGCGTCAGCGTGATCATCGGCTTTCTTGTGATCTTCCAGGCGATCTATGCAGCCGTCATGGAGAGAACGCGGGAGATTGGAATTCTGAAGTCGATGGGCGCATCGAAGCTCTACATCGTGAACCTGGTTTTGCGGGAAACGCTTCTGCTGGCCGTCGTGGGAATCGTCGTGGGTATTCTGATCAGCCTCTTAGCCCGGTTCGGCATCATGCAGCACTGGCCGCTCATCCACATTGAGCGCAATCCCGACTGGATGCTCTACGCCGCCGGCATCGCCATCCTCGGAGCGACCGGCGGTGCGCTTTATCCCGCGTACAAAGCCGCGGAGAAAGATCCCATTGACGCCTTGGCGTACGAGTAGCAAAATGCCCCGATGGCCCGGCTCATATAACTGGGCGGGCCAGGTTTAACTGCGAACATCATCCCTGGGAACTGTCTGATCTGGAGGTCAGTATGAAGTCAGCTCTGGGGACCCTGGCTGTCTTTGCCACACTCTGTTTGTCGTCTCACCCGGCATTTTCGCAAGACATCAAAGTTCGCGAGCAAGCGGTGCGTCTGCTCGAGCGGGCAAACGCCCTGAGTACGTCTCCCCGGCTGCCCAACCTGGAGCGCGTGGATACGTTTCGTGCTTACGATGACTCGGGCGTAGTAGACGGCCGCTTTCGGCGGGTCGTCATTCAGGGCGTCGGAAGGCGCGACGAATACAGCTTCGGCGCATACCACATGTTGAATGTCTGGACGCAGCGGCAGGTCGCGGCCGCCGGCACTCCGAAGCTGGCGCCCCCCGAACTGATGAACGTCCTGCGCATGACCCCGATGTGGCTGGTCAGCTTCGACCACAACGATGTGATCCATGCCGTATCGGATCGCAGCGTGGGTGACAGCACAGCTCATTGCATTGAGTTCGATACCGTCCAGGGACAGCAGACCGACAACAATGAAATTTGCATCGATGCAAAAACCGGGACAATTCTTTCCGAACGCCTGGCCGGGGAGATTGTCGAGTACGGCAACTTCTTCCTGTTTGCGGGCGCGCTCATTCCCGGAAAGATCAATTACTCTCACGCGTCCGGAACAGAGAAGATCGAGATCACCCAGACAATGACCGTGCTGGACAATCCGGATCCGGCCCTGCTGACCGCACCCGCCGATGCCCAGGTTCACAAGTACTGCACGACATTTCGCCGTCCGTTCGGAACCTTCATGCCTCAACCTAAACCGGGCAACTCCGGGCAGGACACGGATGTGGTTGTGGGGGTGAATGTCGGCGTCGATGGCAGGGTGTTCGATGCGACGGTGCAGCGTTCCGATCGCGAAGACCTGGACGCAGAAGCTCTGGGACTGGCCAGGCAATGGACATTCACCCCGGCGATGTGCGACGGCCATCCCGACCGGGAGGAAGTCAGCGTAGTACTGCATTTTCAGGGCAGGTAGGGAGCGGCGGCACTTTTAACCACGCGCTGGATGTTGACACGGGATGATTCGTGACAATCCGAAGCGTATCTGTCTTCTCTCAGCCTGCCGGGCTGGTCAGGCGGCGATGGACCAGTCTTCAATTGCCAATTTGGGGACTCGGCTGAATTCCCGCGTGTTATGCGTGACCAGGGTCAGCCGCAAGCTGCGCGCATGGGCGGCAATAAGCAGGTCGTTCGCCCCGATCAGGGCTCACGATTTCTCCAGGTGAGAACGGAAAAGAGTAGAGAGAAACCAAAGATGGGGAGACTCCCGTCCAGGCCTTAAGTTCCGGTTCCTGTTAGCGATACCGGGCTGGGACCAGGGCTGCCAGTTAACGTGAGTTCGATCTCTGCGGTGCGAACACCGGACTTCCGGGGCGAGAAGGTCACTGAAATTGAGCAGCTCGCCCCTGCGGCGATTTGCGGGCCGCAGGTGTTGACTTCCCGGAAATCCAGGGCGTCGGTGCCTCCAACCTGGATCGCCTTGATGGTTGCCGGAGAACTGCTCGCGTTCTTCACCGTGATTTGCCGGGGTGGGCTGCTCGTGCCCACCTTCTGGTCACCGAAATTCACCGAGCCCGGAGAAACCGTCAGCGGGGTTGAAGGGCCGGTCAGAAGAATAACCTCCGGCTTCGAAGACGCGCTATCGTGCAGCGTAATTCGACCCTGGATTGTTCCAATTTGCCTGGGGCTAAACGTAGCAGTGATGTTGCAGGTCGCGCCGGCGGCAACGATATTCCCGCAAGCACTTGTAACCTGAAACTCCCCGGTTGAAGTGATCGAAAAGATGGAGAGAGATGTGGTTCCGGTGTTGGTCAGGGTCACAGTTTTTGGCGCGCTGCTTGTGTTCACCAGCTGCGCCGGAAATGAGATTGGCACAGAGGGAGAGAATTTCACCACTCCTGTATTTAGCATCGTAATTACAGAAATGATGTTTCCCATCATCAAGTCCGGCATGCCGTCGCCGTTCAGATCGCCCACGACGATTTGACCCGAATACCAGGCTTGGTAAACCTGTGCCGGTTTGAAGGTGCCGTTTCCGTTACCCAGCAGAATCGCGGCACCGCCCGGATTGTCATTTGGCACAGCCAGGTCCAGTTTGCCGTCTCCATTCAGGTCCGAAGCGACGATGGAGAACGCTTCTGAGGGAGTTCCGTAAAGCACCGGCGGTTGAAAGCTGCCGTCGCCTTTGCCGAGGAAGACACTCAATCCGGTGGTCAGGTACCAACCGATGGCGAGGTCGGTCTTTCCGTCAGCATTGAAATCTGCCGCAGTAACCCAATCTGGCGCCAGCTTGAGAGGATAGATGATGGCAGGTTGAAGAGTGCCATCCCCGTTTCCCAGCAGAATGCCGAGATCCGAATCCCCGAAGTTGTATCCGACGACGGCCACGTCGAGCTTATGATCGTCATTGAAATCACCCACCGCCAGTTGGTGCATGCCGACAAAGGAATCATTGTCATAGGGTGCCTGAAAGGTTCCGTCGCCGTTTCCCAGCAGCACGCTCACGTAGGGGTAATCAATCACCACCAGGTCGGATTTGTGGTCGCCGTTGAAGTCCCCCACCGCCATGAAGGAACTGAATGCCGTCGTATACGAGACAATGGGATCCTGGAACGTCCCGTCACCATTCCCGAGAAGCACCGAGACACT